>JALYIL010000152.1 GCA_030775825.1 Actinomycetota bacterium | reverse complement strand
ACTCGTGGCAGCGGGCGCCGGCGCCGTGCTCGACGCGGTGGCAGGACTGCTTCCGTCCGCGCGAGCGGGGCCGGCGCTGTCGAGGGCGACGAGGACAAACACGGCAATCGCCACGAGGCAGACGAGGACGGCGCGCCGAAGTTGCGCAGGGGTCGTCGGCCTGACTTGCTCCACGGCTTCCCGTCGCCCCCCGGTGGTGAATTATCCGGCCGTCGTCGAGACGGCCGACATCGCACGACTCGGTGAACCGGGAGTGTCGCCCTTCCCCAGGCACACTCGGTTGATCAAGGTCGCGGGCGACAGGCTATGCGCCCCGTACTTCGACTGCAAGCCGGTTCGACCGGTTCGTCGCCTTCGTCGCTTGATCGGAATTGAGTTGTAACCCAATTCCCCTGCGTCACACCTGCCCCGGCAGCTCACGCAAATGTTATGTTCGCCGTTTTTCTGCCAGGCGCTACACTCGCCGAAGCCGGGGGGCCGAATCCCGGAGCCTTTGCAGAGCGACCAGCTGCCGCGCGGCGCTACAGGTGCGAAGGTGTCAAACTTCTCGGGGATGGATGCGCCGGTGACCGCGACAACCCAAGCCAGGCCGAGATTGTGGCCGCTCGTGGTTGCGATTGGGGTCTGCGTCATCTTCTCGGTGATGTTCCTCGGCGGCGGCGCGACGAGGGCGCGTTCGGCCGTGCCGCACGCCGCATTCCTCGCGGATACGGTTACCGTTACTGCACCGGCGCCCCCTCCACAGACCGTTACCGTGACGACCACAACGGCAAGTCCGGTCATCATCTCCACGGATATCACCTCGACAAAGGTCATTAACGTGACGAGTTCTCACACCGTCACCGTTCAAACCGTCGTCGCCGTGAGCAAGGTAAACGTCCGAAATGTCACGAATACGAATCAAGTCACCCAGATCAATCAGCTGAATTCGACTGCCTTTCTCAACGTCAACGTGACGAACACGAGCGACGTCAAAAGGACCGTCGTCAATACCCAGCAACTGACGAAGAATGTCACCAGCACCGCGATCGTCACCGGTACCGCGTCCGTGACGAACACGTCCGTCGTTCAGGTGCAGGCCGTGTCGAAGCCGAAGGGCCTGGCCGACCGGGCCCGCCTGGCGATCGGCGCGGGCGGGGTCGCGGTGACCTCGGCCGCCGGGTTCGGCTTCCTCATGTTGCGTCGCCGCGGCCGCTACACCGCCTGATTGCGTTCCGTACGGAGCTCCTCACCATCCGGTCACGGTGCGCCCATCCGGTCGGTCAGGGTAGGCCCTATGCGGTCAAGGTGGGCGTGATCGTCTCCGGCTCGTGCGGCGCTGCGCCGGGATCCGGCGAGGCGCCATCGTTCGCCGCGGCTTCAGCGGCGCGGGCGGCCTGCAGTCCCGACTGGGTGCGCAGCGGGACCTCCTTCATGAACAGGGACAGGACGAGCGCGATCACCAGAACGGCCGCGCCGGTCAAGAACACGACGTCCATCGCGCTGGAGAAGCCAACCAGGAACGGGTGCGCCAGCCTTCTGTCAATGCTCTTGAGGAACGAGGTGTCGTTCAGGTTCGAGCCCGCCCCCATCTGCTTGAGCTGGTCCGGGTGGGCCCGCACCGCGGCCTGGTAGTCCGAAGTGCTCGCCGCCTTCGCGTACGCGGACTTGATGTTGCTACCGGCTGAGGTGAACAGGATGGACAGGAACACTGCCGTGCCCAGCGTTCCACCGACCTGCCGAAAGAAAGTGCCCGATGCGGTGGCCACGCCCATGTCTCTCGGCTCGACGGCGTTCTGCATCGCCAAGACGATCGTCTGCATGTTCATCCCCAGGCCCGCGCCGAAGGTGAACATGTAGATGTCGGTCTCCCACAGCGGGGTGGCGGCGCCGATTCGCGACATCAAAACCAGCCCGACGACTAGCAGCGCACTGCCGATGATCGGGAACTTGCGATAGTGACCGGTGCGCGAGGTCACCTGCCCGGCCAGGAGGGACGCGCTCATGATGCCGATGACCATCGGCAGGATCAACAGACCCGCCTTCGTCGGCGATGCACCCTTCACGATCTGCAGGTACAGCGGGATGGAGGCCATCCCACCGAACATCCCGATGCCGATGATGAATGACTGGCCCGAGCCGAGGGAGAAGACCCCGTTGCGGAACAGGCGCAGTGGAAGCAACGCCTCGTCGCCCATGAGTTGCTCGATCTTCCCGAAACCGAGCAGTCCGAGGATCCCGACCGCGTAGCAGGCCAGCGCTGCCGGTGAGCCCCAGCCCCAGATCCGACCCTGCTCGGCGATGATCAACAGCGGTACCAGCCCTACGACGAGCGCGGCCGCACCCCACCAGTCGATGCGGTGATCCAGGCGGCGGTGGCCGACCTTGAGAACCCGCGTGACCACCACCAGAGCGAGGATTCCGATCGGGACGTTCACGTAGAAGATCCAACGCCAGCCGGTTACCCCAAGGATGCTGCTCTGGCCTGCGAAGAAGCCGCCGACCACGGGGCCGAGCACACTGGATGTCGCGAAAACGGCCATGAAGTAGCCCTGGTACCGCGCCCGCTCACGAGGCGGGATGATGTCACCCGTGATCGCCAGCGCCATCGACATCAGGCCGCCGGCGCCAATGCCCTGCAACGCCCGGAACCCGGCCAGCATGTACATCGAGCTCGACAGGCCACACAGAGCCGAGCCGATGATGAACGTTGCGATGGCAAACAGGAACAGTGGCTTGCGGCCGTAGATATCCGACAGCTTGCCGTAGAGGGGCGTCGAGATCGTCGACGTGATGAGGAAGCCGGTTGTCACCCAGGCCTGGATGGACAGGCCATGCAGGTCGTCACCGATAGTACGGATCGCCGTCGAGACGATCATCTGGTCGAGGGAGGCAAGGAACATACCCAGCATCAGGCCGGACAGGATGGTCATGATCTGCTTGTGGTTCAGTTCCCCCCCGTTCGTTGATAACGACGGGGCATTGGGGGCGGACATCAGCTGGTCCTTTCAGGTGGCGCGCTCGGCGCCGCGACGGGCTGGTCGAGCCAGTCATGGTTGGCGTTGTCGAAATCAGTGGTGAAGCGCCGCAACAGCTCGGCGAATCGACGCAGGTCCCGGTCGTTCCAGTCGCGAAGCATCCTGCCGAAGTGCTGGATCCGAATGTCGTCGTGTTCGGCCAGGACCGCACCTGCCTTCTCCGTGGGCACCAGCAGGCTGGCGCGTCCATCCACGGGGTCGGCTATTCGCTCGACCAAGCCGTCCTTCACAAGCGCGGCGACCTGACGACTGACCGTCGACGGGTCGGACTGGATGGCCTCGGCGAGCGCACCGGACCGCATCGGGCCCTCCATCGCCAGACATTTCAGGACGACATGGGCGGACCATTCGACGTCATGGGCGGCGGCAGCGAGCAGGCGCGCGCGCGCCCGGCCGAATGACCGCACCAGGCCGACGAGCGTGTCGGCCACAGCGGCAACGTCTGCCCGCGATGGCAACGTGCGTGCCGACAATTGGTCACCTGTCTGGTTGGGTCGTGCATGTAGTTGCTGAGTACAACTATCTACCAGACGAGACGGCAGCGCAACCGCCGGTCTGGCGTTCGCCTACGGATCCGGCTGCTCAGCGGCGGCGACGGCGCCCAGGGCGAGTAGCTCGACTGCGCTCGCGCGCATCTCCACCTTGCGGATCTTGCCGGTGACCGTCATCGGAAACTCGTCGACGACGTGGAGATACCGGGGAGTCTTGTAACGCGCGAGCTTGCCGATGCAGAACTCGCGCAGCGTGTCGGCGGTCATCCTCGGCGCACCCTCGCGCAGCCGCACCCACGCCATGAGTTCCTCCCCGTAGCGGGTATCGGGAACGCGTAGATCTGCGCGGTCCGTATGACGTGATCTGGTCAGGGTCGCTGTTCACGCACTTCGACGAGTCGGCATGGGTCGACGCCTTGGGCCATCTGCGGAACGCAGTCGCGCCGGATGGAGTGCTGGTATTGACCACTCACGGCGCGTACGCCGCAGCGGTCGCCGCAAACGATCCGCTAGCCCTCTCGCAATGCCCGCAACTTGTCGGCGGGTACGGGCTCAAACCAGCCGCAGCAGCTGCCATGGTCAGCGACTATCAAGAGACAGGCTTCGGGTATGCCCGCTACCCACTCGGGGGAACGTTCGGGGTGAGCCTCAGCACAGACGATTGGGCTCGCGAGAGGGTTGCAGCTGCTGGGTTCACCCTGGTCGAGTACCTGCCGCGCGGCTGGGCCGCGCATCAGGACGTCATCATGTGCACGGCCAAGTGAGACGCCGCATCTTGTCTGTCCGACGGCGGTCGCTTCGAGCCGGGGATCCGAGAAGGCCGGGGTTCATATCTGCAGTAACCGCACGGGGCCGAACCTAGGGGCAATGATCCCGACGTTGTCCAGACACTCGATGTGACGGCACTGAGGAGGACAGGTGTCTCACATATTCGGGTCGCAGACAATACTCGGCAAGATCTTGGTCGATCACGGGCGAGACGGCTGCCTCAGGCGCGATTGCTAGGAGTAGGGATGCGGCGATCGACACAGACATCCCGATGGGGCGCGGAACCAGTCGCAGCCAAGGTGCCCGAGATCACGATCCTGTTCTGGATCATCAAGCTGCTGACCACCGGCTTGGGCGAGGCGGCCGGCGACTTCCTGGCCTTGAGCAATTTGTTGCTCGCCGCCTTCGTCGGAACGTCCGGCCTGCTCATCACGCTGTGGCTTCAGTTTCGAACCCGTCGATACATCGCAGCGGTGTACTGGTCGGCAGTGCTCATGGTGGCTGTGTTCGGAACGATGGCTGCAGACGGTGTGCACGTCCTGTTCAAGGTGCCCTACGCAGCCTCGACCGTGTTCTTCGCGCTCGTGCTGACCTGCGTATTCATCCTCTGGTATCGCCGTGAAGGGACGCTGTCGATCCACAGCATCCGGACGCGCCGCAGAGAGCAGTTCTACTGGCTGACAGTTCTGTCGACCTTTGCGTTGGGCACCGCAGCCGGTGACCTGACGGCGACTACGCTAGGCTTGGGCTTCCTGTCCTCGGCGGTGCTGTTCGGCGTCGCGATCATGGTGCCTGCGTTGGCATGGTGGCGCTTCCGGTTGCACCCCGTGCTGGCCTTCTGGACGGCATATGTCATCACCCGCCCGCTCGGGGCGTCCTTCGCTGACTGGTTCGGCAAGGCGCACAGTTTCGGCGGCGGATTGGGCTACGGGGACGGCACGGTCACGATCGTCGGGTTCGTCGCCTTCGTAGCCCTGGTCGCGTACTCCGCCATCACGAAACACGACATCCAGTCCGAGTCGGAGGACTCAGCATCCGAGGGCGCGCTCAACCCGCCGGCAGCATCGGCGCCGGCGTCCTAGTCCTCCGCGGACGCACGCGGGGAGTCCTCCGGGGAGACACGCGGGGCGAGGAAGGCTCGCCGGCGATCAGCATCAGGACTCGGCCGGGCAGGTCGTCGGGAATGCCCTCGGGATCGATCTCGGATTCCCCCGCGAGCCCGTTGCTCAACGCCAGCAGCACCGCCGCGAAGTCATCCGCTGGTAGTGGAAGGTCGATCCGGAGTTCCTCGGAGACTCTGGTGAGCGCCCGGGACACCGTCGCACGAACCTCGCGCCGCCGAAGCATGCGGACGGGCGGGGCGCCCCGACAGGGCGACCACCTCTGACGGGTTGCCGCCAGGTCTGCGGCGAGTTGTTAGCCGGGGTTGAAGTCGATCGGGGTGTTCGCCAGGCCGAGGGAGGCCTGATCGCTCTGCGCGACGTCGCTGACCAAGCCGAGACCGATCGTGGTGGCTGCCACCGCTACGGTCAGCAACGCCAGCACGCTGGCACACGGGCCACGCTGCGCGCGATTGCTGCTCAGGCGCTCACAGTGGCGTTGGTGTTCCCGTCAAGCAGGGAACGTACCTCCGACTCGCGGTAACGACGGTGACCGCCGAGGGTGCGGATCGACGTGAGCTTTCCGGCTTTCGCCCACCTGGTCACCGTCTTTGGGTCGACGCGGAATAGCGTCGCGACCTCCGATGGGGTAAGCAGTGGTTCTGACTCCGGACGCTGACGTGGTGTCGTCATCGCGTGCCCCTTTCCTGGGGATTCGTCACGCGGAGTCCTGTTCCGCGCGCGACGCCCAGTATGCACAGCCATGGGGTCCGATGCCTACCCTAACCGCCTAACTGTCCACTCTGTGCCATGCAGGAAGTTCCCGGCAGCCCAAATGACACGTTATGGGCTGTCCAAAACGGACAGAAGTGGACATCTAGACCTTACCGTCTTGGCCCGGCGGACCGCAGATGCGACGACTATCGCGGGCGAGGTACGCTTGCCTGACGAGGATGACAACCTTCCCGGCGGTACTGCCTTGCCGCTAGCGCCGGATGACCGTATGAGCGAGGGGGTCGAGCCATGGGGCGCGGCCGTGCCAAGGCAAAGCAGCAGAAAGTTGCCCGGGAACTGAAGTACAGCGGGCAGTTCACTGATCTGGACGCTCTCCAGCGAGAACTCGGCGCTCCGTCCTCGGCGAGGACCGACACCGTCGAGTCTGAGGCTGAATACGCCGACGAAGAAGACGACTGGACCGCCGCCGGACACTGACCACCTGCGGACAGGCCTGAACCGCAGCGGCGGACAAAGTCGGCTATTCCGTGACAGGTCGCCGAAATGGCCCGTGGCACAGCGTGACCGGGTGAGGCGAATCGACGTGACCGGGTGAGGCGAATCGGCGCCTGGCCAGCCGGTGCGATGGCCTACCAGCCCGCCGCGGACCCTGGATACTCCGAGATCATCTGAACTCTGCCGGTGCCGGCCGTGATCTCGCCGAGTCTCCATGCGGCCAGCCCCCGCGAGGAGAGCAGGTCGAGCGCGTCGCCGGCTGACGGCGCCGGAAGTACCGCAATCATGCCGACGCCCAGGTTGAAGGTCAGCTCCATCTGGTCTAGGGCCACGGACCCTGTGCGGGCGATCAGATCGAAGATCGGCTGCGGCTGCCAGGTGGAGCGATTTACGATCGCGTCGACGTTCGCCGGGAGAACCCGCACGAGATTGCCCGCCAGGCCACCGCCGGTGATGTGCGAGAACGCGTGGGCGCCGCATTCGGCGGCGAGGGCCAGGCAGTCGCGGGCATAGACCCGAGTGGGCGTCAGCAGCTCATCGGCCAGGGCCTGCCCTCCCAGCACCGCGGGGGTCGAGTCGAGCTCCAACCGGCCCTTCTCGAGCAGCACGTGCCGCACGAGCGAGTAGCCGTTGGAGTGCAGCCCCGAGGATCCCAGTGCGATCAGGACATCACCCGCTTCGACTCGGTCGGGACCGAGCACCGCATCGGCATTGACAACGCCGACCCCGGTGCCCGAGACGTCGTACTCGTCGGGACCCATCACACCCGGATGCTCCGCCGTCTCGCCGCCCACGAGTGCGCAGCCAGCCTGCACACATCCCTCTGCTATGCCGCTGACGATGGCGGCGATCTTCTCCGGGCGCACCTTGCCGGTGGCGATGTAGTCGGTGAGAAACAGCGGCTCGGCGCCGACCACAACCAGGTCGTCGACAACCATGGCCACGAGGTCGACACCGATCGTGTCGTGTCGGTCGAGCGCCTGCGCTATGGCGAGCTTCGTCCCGACGCCGTCGGTGGAGCTGGCCAGTACCGGCTGCGGATACCGCGAGATGTTCAACTGGAACAGGCCGGCGAATCCACCGAGTCCGCCCAGCATCTCAGGTCTTGACGCGCGTTTGACGTGCGCCTTCATCAACTCGACGGCCCGGTCACCGGCCGCTATGTCGACACCAGCCGAGACGTAAGACGTCACGGGCGGGTGAGGGCGTCCTCGGCGGACCACGCCGAAGCCTGCAACGGCTGCATGGGTACGGATTCCGCGACGGCGGCGGGCTCGGGCTCGCGCGTGTTGACCGACTTACCGATGCCTTCAAGGATGTGCTTGCCCACAACCTCGGGCAACGGGATCGGGTAATTCCCGTCGAAACACGCGCTGCACAGCCGGCTCTTGGGCTGCTCGCTCGCCGCGATCAATCCCTCCAAGGACACGTAGCCGAGCGAGTCCGCGCCGATGGAGGCACGGATGCCTTCGGTATCGAGCCCGTTGGCCACGAGTTCGGCCTTCGAGGCGAAGTCGATGCCATAGAAGCAGGGCCACTTCACCGGCGGTGAGGAGATGCGCACGTGGACTTCGAGCGCACCCGCCTCGCGCAGCATGCGGACCAGTGCTCGCTGGGTATTGCCCCGAACGATCGAGTCGTCGACGACCACGAGACGGCGGCCGCGGATCACGTCACGCAGCGGGTTGAGCTTGAGCCGGATACCCAGTTGGCGAATCGTCTGCGAGGGCTGGATGAACGTCCTGCCGACATAGGCGTTCTTCACCAGGCCGAGGCCGTACGGGATTCCGGATGCCTCCGCGAATCCGATCGCGGCGGGGGTTCCGGACTCGGGAACGGGAATGACGAGGTCGGCATCTGCCGGATGCTCGCGTGCCAGTCGCCGCCCGACCTCGACCCGGGCCGAATGGACGCTGCGGCCGGAGATCGTGGTGTCCGGGCGGGCCAGGTACACGTACTCGAACAGGCAGCCTTTCGGCGCCGGCGCGGCGAAGCTCTGCGACCGCAGCCCGTCCTCGTCGATCGCGATGATCTCGCCGGGTTCGATCTCACGCACGAAGCTGGCGCCCACGATGTCGAGCGCGGCTGTCTCGGACGTGACGACCCAACCCCGCTCCAAACGGCCGAGCACCAGCGGGCGGACGCCTTGCGGATCCCGCGCGGCGTAGAGGGTGTGCTCGTCCATGAAGACGAGGGAGTAGGCGCCTCGCAGCTTGGGCAGCACGTCCACCGCTGCCTGCTCGAGCGAAACGTCCGGACGGGCCGCAAGCAGGGCTGTGAGCAGGTCCGAGTCGGTCGTGGCGCCGATGGCCGACGGACTCAGGCCGGCTTCGCGGGCTTCGACCGCCAGCTCGGCCGTGTTGACCAAATTGCCGTTGTGCCCGAGCGCCAGACCTGTCCCCGCTAAGGTCGTGCGGAAGCTCGGCTGGGCGTTCTCCCAGGTCGTGGAGCCGGTCGTGGAGTAGCGCGTGTGCCCGACGGCGATGTGCCCCTGCAGCGTGGCCAAGGTTGCTTCGTCGAAGACCTGCGAGACGAGACCGAGATCCTTGTAGACGAGCAGCGACGAACCGTCACTGACGGCGATGCCGGCGGCTTCCTGGCCGCGATGCTGAAGCGCGTACAGGCCGAAGTAGGTGAGCTTCGCGACTTGCTCGCCCGGCGCCCACACCCCGAAGACGCCGCACGCGTCCTGCGGACCCTTTTCGCCGGGGAGAAGTTCGTGGGTTAGCTTGCCGTCTCCGCGGGGGCCTGCCACGCCTCGAGTGTACGGGCTCAGCCGCGGGCGCCGGAACGGCCCGCCGAGCATTCGAGCCAGCCAGGTTGATCGAGAGCGGGAGTCGAGACACCGATCAGGACAGCACCGGAAGGTAAGCGCTCAGATCGGCGCGAGCGCCACTTGCGCGCACCGCGCCGCGCGCCACCGCCGCGGCGAAGTCGGATCGTCCCGTGGCAATCCGCAGCCAGGTCAACGGGTCGGTCTCCACGACGTTGGCTGGCGTGCCTCGGGTGTGCCGCGGACCCTCGATCGCCTGCACCGCGACGAACGGCGGCACGCGCAGCTCGACGGAACGACCCGGGGCTTGGGCTGCGAGGATCTCCGCAAGGGACCGGCTCACCGCGCCGAGTGCGGCACGCGCCACTTCGACGGGCTCGAGATCAGGCAGCGAACGGGTCAGGTCATCGCAATGCACGACGACGTCGACCAGGCGAGTGGTGATCCAGTCCAGCGCCGTGATCGGCCCTCGGCCGCCCATGATCGTTTGCGAGCCTGGGGCATCGGACGGCAGCGCGTCGACGGCATGCCCGAGCGTGGCAACCAGCTCGCCAGGCGTATGCGCGCCGGCCGTCTGCGCCGTTGATTCGGCGATCTGGGCGACGTCGCGCCGGTAGCGCCGCACGTAGTCCGCGGCGGGGATCGCTGGTTGCGGGCTCGGGCGTTCCAGTGCCCGGGTGCAGCCTTCGAAGATCAGCGCGAGGTGGGCCAACAGCATCCGCACATCCCAGCCGGGCAGCACCGTTGGGCGAGCGTAAACCTCCTCACCAAGGGCGTCGAACCACCGGAGGAGCTGTTCGCCTTGCGCCCGCAACTGCGACAGCCCAGCGGCGCAGCGTGCGCTCACTCGAAGTGGTGGCTGATCGTGCCGCTCCACGCCTCGCGCAGCTCGCGCAGCGGCACCTCGAACAGGCCGTGCAGTTCGAGCGTGGTGGCTAGCACATCGACGACGCCGATCTCGGCGCACGGCAAACCCCGGGCGCGGCACAGCTCGGTGAAGCGAGTGCGCTCCCCGGGCGGCAGGCTCACGATTGTCCGGCCGGTTGATTCGGCGAACAGGGTCACGAACGGATCGGCGCCTTCAGGCAACGCGACCCGGGCTCCGACGTTGTGGCGCAGGCAGCACTCCACCAATGCCTGCGCCAGGCCGCCCTCGGCCAGGTCGTGCGCCGAATCGATCAGCTTTGCGCTCGCGGCGTCGACCAGCACGCCGGCCAGTACATGCTCCCGGGCCAGGTCGACGGCTGGCGGGAGTCCACCCAGGTAGTCATGTACGACGTGCGCCCACTCCGACCCGCCGAACTCGTCATGGGTATCTCCGAGCAAGTAGATCAGTGCGCCGTCGCTGCGGAATCCGTGTGGGGTTCGTCGCGCGACGTCATCGATCACGCCCAGCACGCCGACGACAACGGTCGGCAGGATCGGTGTCGAACCGGTCTGGTTGTAGAAGCTGACGTTCCCCCCGGTGACCGGCACACCCAGGCTCTGACAGCCGTCGGCCAGCCCGCGCACGGCCTCACTGAACTGCCACATGACGGCCGGGTCCTCCGGCGAGCCGAAGTTGAGGCAGTTCGTCACTGCCAGGGGGCGGGCACCGGTCGCCGCGACGTTGCGGTAAGCCTCGGCGAGCGCCAGCTGCGCGCCTCGGTACGGGTCCAAGCACGTGTAGCGACCGTTGCCGTCGGTGGCCAGTGCGATGCCTCGCGAGCTCGACTCGTCCAGCCGCACGACACCGGCGTTCTCGGGCTGGGCGAGCACTGTATTGCCCATGACGTAACGGTCGTATTGGTCAGTGATCCAGGATTTGTCCGCCAGGTTCGGCGACGCCGCCAGCCGCAGCATCGTCTCGCGCAGGCCCTTGCTGTCATGCGGGCGGGGCAGGGCGCGACCGTCGTGGTGGACGAGCGCGTCCTGCTCGAGCGGTCGCTTGATCGGCCGCTGATACACCGGACCTTCATGCGCGGCGGTACGCGGCGGCATGTCGACGATCGTCTCGCCGTGCCAGCGCATGCGCAGGCGCCCACCCCGCGCAGCTTGGTCCGGCGTCACATCGGTAACGGTGCCGATGACGGTGGCCGTCACCTCCCACTTCGCGCACACCGCCATGAAGGCATCGAGCTGCTCGGGCCTGACTACGGCCATCATCCGTTCCTGCGACTCGCTCATCAGGATCTCTTCGGGCGCAAGCGTGAGGTCCCGAAGCGGAGCCCGGTCGAGGTCCACCTCCATGCCACCAGTGCCCGCCGCCGCCAGTTCTGTGGTGGCGCATGACAGACCGGCGGCACCGAGGTCCTGGATTCCCACGACGAGGTCGGCGGCGAATATCTCCAAGCAGCACTCGATGAGCACCTTCTCCGCAAACGGGTCGCCTACTTGCACGCTCGGGCGTTTGGTCTCCCCTTCGGTATCGAACGTGGCACTGGCCAGCAAGGAGGCGCCGCCGATGCCGTCGCCGCCGGTACGTGCTCCGAACAGCACTACCAGGTTGCCGGGACCGTCGGCCTTGGCGAGCTTGATGCCATCGGTTCGCATCACTCCGACGCACAGTGCATTGACGAGCGGGTTGCCGATGTAGGACTCGTCGAAGTAGACCTCGCCCCCGATATTCGGCAGGCCGAGGCAATTTCCGTAACCTCCGACGCCGGCCACGACCCCCGGAAGCACGCGGGCGGTGTCGGCAGCGTCGATGCGGCCGAAGCGCAACGAGTCCATGACCGCGATCGGCCGGGCGCCCATTGTGAGGATGTCGCGCACGATGCCGCCGACGCCGGTCGCAGCGCCCTGGTAAGGCTCGACGTAGGAGGGATGGTTGTGTGACTCGATCTTGAACGTGACGGCCCACCCGTCACCGACATCGACGACCCCAGCATTCTCACCCATGCCGACGAGCAGCACATCGGTGGCGGGTGCCTTCTCGCCGAACTGCCGCAGATGCGCCCGCGACGACTTGTACGAGCAGTGCTCGCTCCACATGACCGAATAGATCGCCAGTTCCGCGCTCGTCGGGCGGCGGCCGAGGATCTCCCGGACGCGCGCATACTCCGCGTCATCCATGCCGAGCTCGGCGTAGGGCTGGGGCTGCTCTGGCGTGCGGAGCGCCTGCTCGACGGTATCGACGTTCACCCTTGCACCCCGAACTCGGCGATCACGCGGCGACACCGGCCAGCGAGAGGAAGAACCTGAGTCCGTCAACGCCCGGGCCGGTGAGCTGCTCGACCGCATGCTCCGGGTGCGGCATGAGACCGACGACGTTGCCCGCCGGGTTGCAGATTCCGGCGATATCGCGATAGCTGCCGTTGGGGTTCGCGTCCAGGTAGCGCGCCACGACGCGGCCCTCGGCCTCGAGCTCGTCGAGCGTGCGAGCGTCCGCGACGAAGCCGCCGGCACCGTTCTTCAACGGGATGACGACCTCCTCGTTTTCGCGATAGTCACGCGTCCACTGCGTGCGGTTGTTCTCGACGCGCAGTCGCTGGTCCTTGCAGACGAACTTTCGGTGGTCGTTGCGGATCAGCGCTCCCGGTAACAGGTGCGATTCGCAGAGAACCTGGAACCCGTTGCATATGCCCAGGACCGGCAGGCCGTCCGCCGCGGCCGCGATGATCGAACTCATGACCCTCGCGAATCGCGCGATCGCCCCACACCGCAGGTAGTCACCGTAGGAAAACCCACCGGGAAGGATGACGGCATCGACGTCGTGCAGTGACGGGTCGGCGTGCCACAGCGAGATGGCCTGCGCACCCGCGATCCGGACCGCGCGCGCCGCGTCGCGATCGTCGAGGCTACCGGGGAAGGTGACGACACCGAGGCGTAAAGGCACTCGTCAAGGCTACCGGGCGAGAGCACCGCGTCCGGCGTCTCGGGGCTCTCGCTTCAGCCGCGGCGAATGGTGAAGTTCTCGATCACCGGATTGGCCAGGAGGGTGTCGGCCAGCTTGGCAACGGTCTCGTCATCGACGCTGTCATCGACCTCGAGCTCGAAGTGCTTGCCCTGACGGACGTCCGTGACGCCGCCCACGCCGAGACGACCCAGCGCCCCCACGATCGCCTGGCCCTGGGGATCCAGAATCTCCGGCTTGAGGACGACGTCGACGATGACGCTAGCCACGGCAACTCCAGCTCGATCGGCAGAAAGGCTCCGGAGCCTCAGACTAGTAGCCTCCCTCCAGCGAGAGGATCGCCCATGCCGATCATGCCGCCCGGTGAGCGGGTGTTCTGTCGCACCGCAGTTTGGGGCGGATTCGCCCGTCGCGTCGTACTTCCGTGGGCGGTGCGCGGGCAGTCGCTCACCGGGGAGGCGCTCGAGTTGGGCGGCGGTGGCGGCGCGATGGCCGCTGGACTGCTCGACCGGTTTCCCGGCGTCTCCCTCACGGTCGCCGACCTCGACCCGGTGATGGTCGCGGCTACTGCCGCTCGGCTTCGCAGGTTCGGTGACCGCGCTCGCGTCACTGTGGGCGACGCCACGGCCCTGCCTTTTGAGGAGGCGAGTTTCGACGTCGTCCTCAGCTTCCTCATGCTCCATCACGTCGGCGCCTGGGAAGCTGCGGTCGGCGAGGCGGTGCGCGTGCTGCGACCCGGTGGTCGCTTTCTGGGCTACGACCTGTTGCACACCGCATTCTCACGCGGCATCCACCACGTCGACGGCATCCATGACCTGCGCAGCATCAGCGCCAACGCCCTAAGCGCCGTGCTGGCCGACGCCGGAGCGGCGGCACCTGCCCTGCGGCCCAGCCGCAGTGGGTTGACCCTGCGATGGGTGGCGACCAAACCAGCCGCCAAACCAACCGCCATCAAGCCGGGCGATTAAGGGGCCCGGGCGGCTAAGGGTCAGCCCAGCCAATCAGCGAAGCGCAGCCCGGTCAGGCGTTCGTATGCCTGGATGTAGCGGTCCCTGGTAGCAGCCACGACCTCCTCCGGAAGTGGAGGCGGCGGCGCGTCACCATGCCGATCCCAGCCCGATGCCGGCGACAGCAGCCAGTCCCGAACGTACTGCTTGTCATAGCTGGGCTGGGGACGCCCGGGCAGCCACTGGTCCGCGGGCCAGAACCGCGATGAGTCCGGGGTGAGGACCTCGTCGCCTAAGACGAGCGTCCCGGCGGGGTCATCCAAAGCGGTGCCGAACTCGACCTTGGTGTCGGCCAGCAGGATCCCACGCTCGGCGGCAATCCTCCTAGCGCGCCGGTAGATCCCCAGCGTCAGGGCGGCGAGCTGCGCGGCAGCCTGCGTGCCCAGCGAATCCGCCATGGCGTCGTAGGAGATGTTCTCGTCGTGCTCGCCGAGCTCGGCCTTCGTCGCCGGCGTGAAGATCGGCTCGGGTAGTTCGTCTCCGTCAACCAGGCCGGGGGGCAAAGCGATCCCGCACACCGCTCCGGTTGCCTGGTATTCCAGCAGTGCGGAGCCAGCGAGATAGCCGCGGGCCACCGCCTCGAACGGCACCATCCGCAGTGGCGCACAGAGGATCGCGCGACCCCGCCACTGCGCGGGTATCGATGCATCGTCGACGCTGCGCAGATGGTTTGCCGTGATATCGGCGAGCTGTCCGAACCACCACACGCTCATCGCGGTGAGGATCCGGCCCTTGTCCGGAATCTCGGGGTCGAGCACATGGTCGAACGCGGAGATGCGGTCGCTGGCCACCATGAGCAGCATGCCCTCGCCGGTCCGGTACAGCTCCCGGACCTTCCCGCTGTGCACGTGCGTCAGGTGATCCGGTGTACTCACAACGCAATCGTGGCAGACGCCGAACCGCCTCGGAAACGACCGATCCCGCCTTCGCGACGTCTGCGCCGACGGGCGCTGTGTGACGTCATGCGGAAGGCGGGACCGGTTATCTTGCGGCTACGGCTGCCAGGACTACAGCCGTAACGTTTTCAGCCGGTGTCCGTTACCACCACCAGTCGGCGGCCTGAATCGTCGGCGTGTGGGCTGACCTGACGCTCACCGACGCAGCGGAACTCGCGACCGGGCTCGCGGAAGCCGAAGCAGTGCCGCTGACGACACCGAATCCGACAGCGAGGGCGAGCAGCGCGACAATACGACGTCGCAAGGATGTGGACACTTTAACCCCTTTATAGAAGTTTGGGCCATTACAGCCCACTGAACCGGCTTGCCAGCCGATCCCTCACCCATGTCTAAGGATTCAGGGCTATCGGGGGCATTTCAAATTCTCCAAGTGGCAGCAAGCTGCCTGGCACTAACTACAGTGGACGTTATGGGCGATACCGGGCACCTGACCGATCTCGAAGTTCAGCTCTACCGCGCCTTGCTCGCCGACCCCGGCCGGGTCCTGTCCGAAGTGGCCGCGGTGCTGGGTCGCGCGGTCAGTGATCTGGACAAGCCCATCGACGCCCTGATGACTTTCGGCCTCGTCCGGCCAGAGGGAAACGAGATCTATCTCGCCCTGAGCCCGATGCTCGCCGAAGCGACCGTTCTGGGCGCGGAGGACCTCGAACTTGGAGCAAGGCGGGCCTCGGTCGAGGCGCGCCGCAATGCGATCCGCTCACTCGTACCCGACTGGAACTCCGCACGCGCCGCAGCTGTCCAAGACGTGGCCGTCGATGTGGTCTCCGATCAGACGGCGATCGCCAACGTCCTGATGCACTACGCCGACCGCTGCCAGAACGAGTTGCTCTCAGTGGCACCCGGGCGCCTGCCGAGTACCCGGGTGGACGGGCGCACCCGCGTCGCGAATATCTACTCCGCCCGCCGTGGCATCAAGACGCGTGCGCTGTACCAGCACACGGCACTTCGCGACCGGGCGACCCGCTCTTACCTCAACGAGCTGGCGGAGAACGGTGCGAAGATCAGGTTTGCCTCGTCCGTACCCGGACGCAGCCTCGTCGTCGACCGCGAGGTAGCCCTGCTCCCCATCCCCACCCAGGATCCCGGACGGCACGGCCTGGCGGTGGTGCGCGAACCGAATGTGATCGCGTGGGTCGTGGCCACGTTCGAACAGCTGTGGTCGGAGGCTTCGCCCCTGGAAGACGTGATCCACCACCAGCGCGATGACGCCGAGCTCGACCAGACCCGCGCCGCGATCCTGCGATTGATGGCCGAGGGAGAGAAGGACGAAGCGATCTCGCGCCGGTTGTCGATCTCGGTGCGGACGTGCCGGCGCCACATCGCCGACTACATGACCCAGGTGGGGGCGACGAGCCGGTTCCAGGCCGGCGTCATCGCCTCCCGAGCCGGCCACACCGACGGGCCCGCGCCTATCTGAGCCACCGCACCTACCCAGACGGAGGACCGCCATGGGCGTCGCCGTGATCGTGCTCGTCGTGACGAATCTGATCACCGTGGGCGTCGTCGGGCTGATGTGGCGTCTGCGCAACCACCGAGTCGATCCGCCTGATCCGCATCTGGGTCAGCTGCCCGTGTAGTAGCGGTCCGCGACCGTCAGTGCCTCATCGAGGATGTCGATCCCCGCGCGGGTGTCCGCCGCGCTCGTCGTGCACGGCGGGACGACATGGGTGCGGTTGAAGTGGGTGAACGGCCACAGTCCACGTTGCTTACACGCGGAGGCGAATTCGTTCATCGGGGCGGCGTCGGCGCCGGCGGCGTTGTAGGGGACCAACGGTTCGCGGGTCGCGCGGTCGCGCACCAGCTCGATCGCCCAGAACACGCCTAGGCCGCGGACTTCCCCCACCGAGGGGTGCCGTTGCGCGAGGGCAGCTAGGCCGGGCTCGATCACATCGGTGCCGAGCTGACGAGCGTGCTCGATGATCCCTTCCTCCTTGAAGATGGCGATCGAGGCGACGGCGCTCGCGCAGGCCAGCGGATGCCCTGAGTAGGTGAGCCCGCCGGGGTAGGGCCGCTCGGCGAAGGTGGCTGCGATCGCATCGGAGATGAGCACGCCACCCAGGGGCACGTAACCGGAGTTGACGCCTTTGGCAAAGGCGATCAGGTCCGGGGTGACGCCCCAGTGGTCGACGGCGAACCATTCGCCGCAGCGCCCGAAGCCGGCCATCACCTCATCAGCGATCAACATGATGCCGAACTCATCGCAGATCTGCCGCACACCGGCGAGGTAACCCGATGGCGGGACGAGAATTCCGTTCGTTCCCACCACCGTCTCCAGGATGACGGCGGCCACCGTGTGCGCGCCCTCCACCATGACGACGTCGCGTAGGTGCTCCAGCGCTCGATCCGATTCCTGCTCCGGACTGCTCGCGTGAAACGCCGACCGGTACAGGTAGGGCCCCCAGTAGCGCACGACGCCGGGTATTCCGGGCTCGCTGCCCCAGCGCCGGGGGTCGCCAGTCATGGTGATGGACCCCGCGGTGGCGCCGTGATAGCTGCGGTAGGCGGCGAGCACCTTGTGGCGACCGGTGTGCAACCGCGCCAACCGCAAGGCGTTCTCCGTCGCTTCCGCGCCGCCGTTGGTGAAGAACACCGAATTGAGGTCTCCCGGCGCCAGCTCGGCGATCAGGCGTGCCGCCTCGCTGCGGGCGTCGTTGGAGAACGAGGGAGCCACGGTGCATAAAAGCGCTGCCTGCTCCTGGATCGCGGCCACCAATTTCGGGTGCTGGTAGCCGATGTTCACGTTCACCAGCTGGCTGGAGAAGTCAAGGTACCGCCGGCCCTGGTAGTCGGTGAAGTAGGAACCGCTCGCACTCGCGATCGGCAACGGGTCGATCAGCGCCTGTGCCGACCAGGAATGGAAGACGTGGGCACGATCATCCGTGCGCACCCGCGCCTCATCAGACGCAGCGCCTCCGCCCACCAGCTCGGTCATGTCTCACTTCTCACGTGTCGTCGGGAAACCGAGGTCGACCGTCGAGGTGGCCGGGTCTGGCCACCGGGACGTGACGACCTTTCCACGGGTGTAGAAGTTGATCCCCTCCGGGCCGTACATGTGCGCATCCCCGAACAGCGATGCCTTCCACCCGCCGAACGAGTAGTACGCAACAGGGACCGGGATGGGCACATTGATGCCGACCATTCCGACTTCGACGTCGAACTGGAATTGCCGCGCCGCGCCGCCATCGCGGGTGAAGATCGCGGTGCCATTGGCGTAGGGGTTGGCGTTGATCAGCGCGAGACCCTCCGCGTACGTCGAGGCGCGTACGACACACAGCACGGGGCCGAAGATCTCATCGGTGTAGACAGCCATGTCGGCCCTGACGTGGTCCAGCAGGGTGGTCCCGAGGAAGAATCCCTGTTCCGGAACATCGGCCTGGCGCCCGTCCACGACGACTCTCGCACCCGCTTGCGCCCCGGCCGCGATGTAGCCAGCTACCCGGTCCCGGTGCTCTGCCGTGATCAGCGGGCCCATCTCGGAATCGGGATCCGCGCCGTCGCCGATGCGAAGCTTGGGAAGCCGAACACCGATCGCCTCAACGAGGCTGTCGGCGATATCTCCCACGGCGACGGCGACGGAGATTGCCATGCAGCGCTCGCCCGCCGAACCGTAGGCGGCGGACACAGCCGCGTCCGCCGCCAGGTCGACATCGGCGTCGGGCAGCACGAGCATGTGGTTCTTCGCGCCCCCGAGCGCCTGCACGCGCTTGCCCGCGGCCGTACCCCGCTCGTAGATGTGGCGCGCGATGGGCGTGGATCCCACGAAGCTGATCGCAGCGACGCCAGGGTGCACCAGCAAGGCATCCACGGCCTCCCGGTCACCTTGCACCACGGTGAACACGCCGTCGGGCAGGCCGGCAGCGCGCCACAGCTCGGCGAGGAACAACGCCGCGGACGGGTCCTTCTCGCTGGGCTTCAACAGGAACGCGTTGCCGCACGCGATCGCTGTCGCGGCCATCCACAGCGGGACCATGACCGGAAAGTTGAACGGGGTGATGCCGGCGACTACGCCCAGCGGCTGGCGGATGGAGTAGACGTCCACCCCCGAGGCGGCCTGCTCGCTGAACCCGCCTTTGAGCAGCTGCGGGGCACCACAGGCGAACTCGACGTTCTCCAGGCCGCGCGCGATCTCACCGCGGGCGTCGCCGAGCACCTTGCCGTGCTCAGCGGTCACGATCGACGCGAGCTCTTCAGCGCGGGCGGCCAGCAGCTCACGAAACGCGAACAGGACGCCCGAGCGACGAGACAGCGAGGCCTCGCGCCAGCCCAGCGCGGCGGTCCTCGCGCTGGCCACCGCGGCGTCGACCTCGGCCGTGCTCGCCAGATCAACGTCGCCCGTCCGGACGCCGGTAGCCGGGTTGAACACCGGTGCGGTGCGCCCCGACGTTCCGGCTGCCGTCGTGCCATTGATCCAATGCGGTATCCGCGCGATCATCCGATCGATGTTACGGCGTGTCAGGCGGCCATCGGCGCGATGCGGGGCCAGGGACGAAGCTCCTCCAGCTGACGCGCGAGGCCGAGCAACACAGCTTCAGAACCCGGGCGCCCGACGAGCTGAACCGACAGCGGCATCCCGTTCGGGTGCAGCCCCGCCGGCACCGCCATGGCCGGCCACCCGATGAGATTCCACGGGGCGGCGAACGGCGCGTACCGGATGTTGGCG
This sequence comes from Actinomycetota bacterium, assembly GCA_030775825.1. GTDB lineage: Bacteria > Actinomycetota > Actinomycetes > Mycobacteriales > Jatrophihabitantaceae > JALYIL01. The sequence goes on along the minus strand of JALYIL010000152.1, from coordinate 4,437 downwards.
ACCAGGTTGGCGACCCACCCGCGATCCCCCCACGCCTTGGCCTCGATTGGCGGCTGCGCGAGTGCCGGCGTCACCAGAACGTCGTGATCGGCGAAGAACGCCTCTGCCTTCTCGCGCCACCGCTCGCGCCCGCTGTCGCGCGGCAACCCGAAGCGCATCACTGCTCGTCCCGCAGCAGCGTGCCGGCGCGTGCGAGCCTGGAGTTGGGTGCGATCGACGAGCAGCCGGGCGTCCAGCTCCGTACCGGCCAGCCAGCGCACGATCTCCGAGGCCGCGGTGAGCTGGCCGTAGGAGGGGTTCGCGGTGGCCACGTCGTGACCGGCCTGTTCGAGCAGCTCGCCCGTTTCCCGCGTGCCCGCGGCCCAGTGGCGATCAACCGGGACGCCGGGCGCGGGAACCCGCGTCGAGACAGCGACTCGCAGGCGCCCCGGCGGGTGCACCTGGGCAAGCTCGGGGCGCGCGGCTAGCACCGAGAGCAACAGCGCGCAGTCAGCCACGGTGGTGGCGATCGATCCGTTCTCGGCCATGTCGAACCACGACCCGTTGCCGAGTTCGGCAGGCACGACCCCTCGCCCCGGTTTGATTCCCACGAGTCCGCAGCATGCGGACGGGATCCGGATAGAGCCCATCCCGTCGTTGCCGTGGGCGACGGCCACCATGCCGGCAGCCACGGCGGCAGCCGAACCACCCGAGGATCCGCCCGGGGTTCGATGCATGTCCCAGGGGTTGTGCGTGACACCGAAGTTCGAATCCGTGGCGCCGAACACGCAGAGCTCGGGCACGCGGGTCAGGCCGATCACGACGGCTCCCGCGGCGCGAATGCGCCGGACGATCTCGTGATCGGTGGTTTGGGGCCGGGGATCGCTGCCGAGCGACCCGTCGCGCATCGGTTCGCCGTGGACCGCGACGTTGTCCTTGATGGCGATGGGCAGCCCGGCGAGGGGGAGCGTGGCGAGATCCTCCCGCGCGTCGAGTTCGTCGGCCTCCTGCAAGGCCTTGAAGATACGAAGCTGCTGGAACGCTCCGATCGGCCCGTCAAGTTTCTCGATGCGTTCAAAGGCCTGTTCGCTCGCACGACGGGCAGTGAGTTCGCCGCCGCGTATCGCGGCAACGACCTCAGTTGCAGTGAGCATCATGGGCGCAGGCTACTCGGCGGCAATGCCAGGATCAGCAGCCCGACGGCCCTGCCGGCAACACGAAGTTCGCCGGCGCGTGCGTGGCGGCGCGAGTCCAGTCAGCGAACGTGTCGGCGCCGAACGCCGAGGTGTAGGACGTGCTCGGCGAGCACCCGCCCTGGTGCAGCCCGCCGATCGCACCGACGAGTGTCGAGCCGGACAGCCAGGGCCCACCGCTGGTCCCGTTCGCATAACCGGCGCAGGCGAAGCTCGGGAAGCCGGCGGTGTAAAAGACGACGTTGGTGCAGGTGATCGGCCGGTCGTTGACGCCGGCGACGTAGGCGTCGACGGTGACCGAACTGCCGGGGGCTGGGGCAGTGCCCAGGGGGTAAGCGCCAGTCACGTCTTCGATGTCGTGCCGCGCACCCTTCCACTGCTGCGGCGCCATGACCAGGAACGCGTAGTCGTGCTGTGGATCTTGGTGCGCCGACCACGACGGGTTGATATACACGCGCTGCGTGGACCACACGCCGTAGGGCGCAACGCCATCGTGGTAGCCGGGGACGAAGTCGTAGCCGACACCGCTGCCGGCGATGCAGTGCGCCGCGGTCAGGACCAGGTCATGTCCCGGGCTGTGCACGACGCTTCCGGAGCAGTCGTGTGGCAACCCGATCCCCAGCGAGCTGCCCAGCACGCTGGGGGAGAACAGCGCCCCGACACGCATGATGGAGGTGAGGACCGCGGCAGTGGGAGTGACGGTGCGGGCGGGGGTGGAAGTAGCGACGGGCGACGTTGCCGAGGCATTCGCCGCGGCCAGCAACGCGGCACCGGTGCCGATGCTGAGCAGGATCGACCGCAGCCGGATAGGCACGTGCTCATCATCGTGGTATTCGGTGGCTGCTGACTACTTGGTCTGCCAGGCTGGCGTGGATGACGACAGATCCCACCGATGAGCTCGCGCCGCCGTGGCGAGCCTGGCACGAGCAGCGCCCTGGGACGAGCTTGACTCACTTCGACACGGCTGCGGCGGGGCGGTGCTCGTCGTCCGCGCAGCGCGCCGTTGCTGAGCATGCGCGTCGCGAGGCCGAGATAGGGGCCTACATCGCCGAGGCCGAAGCCGCCGCGGTACTCCAATCGGCCAGAAGCGACCTCGGTGGCCTGCTCGGCGTCCCGCCGGATGGTGTCGCCTTCGTCGAGAGTGCAACGGCCGCCCAGGGCGCCTTGCTGCGGTCGTGGCCGTTGCGCGAGGGTGACGCCGTCGCGATCGTGGGCAGCGAGTGGGGGCCGAACCTGGCCGCGTTCGCCGACCGGGGTCTGCGTCTGACCGAACTCCGCAGCGATGCGAATGGGGGCTTGGACCTCGCGCACCTCGAGCGGGTCGTGGCGAGCGATCCCCCTGCTGCCGTCCATCTCACTCAGGTCTGCGCTCATCGCGCCCTGACCCAGCCGATCTCCGAAGCAGCGGCGCTGTGCCGCACGGCGGGCGTACCGCTGTGGGTCGATGCCGCGCAGGCCCTCGGGCACGTCGATACCGCCTGCGGCGCCGATGCGGTGTACGCCACCAGCCGCAAGTGGATGTGCGGGCCACGGGGCGTGGGCGTCCTAGGCATCGCGCCGCAATGGTGGCCGTCGCTGCAGGTTAGCCGCTACGTCCTGGCGCCGAGCGACGAGCCGACGGTGCGCGGGCTGGACTCCCACGATGCGCACATCGCCGGACGGGTTGGCCTGGCGGCCGCGGTGCGCCAGTTCCTGGCCGTCGGAGCGCCCTCGGTGTGGCGGCGCCTGGAAGAGGTGGGGCGGCTGACCCGCGCGGCGCTTGCCGAGCTCCCGAGCTGGCAGGTCGTCGATGAGGCGGGTGCCCCGAGCGCCATCACCGCCGTGCGACCCAGCGCCGGTCAGGACCTGGCGGCCACCCAGGCTCGGCTGTTGGCCGAACACTCGATCCTGACGACTGTCAGCACCGTCGCGCGGGCCCCACGCGAGCTCACCACCCCGTTGCTCCGGATCAGCCCGCACGTGGATTGCACCACCGAGCAGCTCTCTGCCCTGCGCAGGGCCCTCGCCGCCGGCTGAGCGAACAACGTAGCTGATCGGACATTTCGATTTTCTTAACAACCTTGCGAACGGCCGATAGGCGAGCAAAGATCGAGGGGAGGACGGTCGACTCGCGGCCGCCCCCGCACCGACCCGCGGTCGTGAATCTCACGGCCGGTCCGGACCTGGAGGGGGCGCAATGGCCGCCAACCGAGCTTCCACGCTGACCACCACGCTCGACGCCGGGGCAGCCCGTTCCCATGTCGCGCGGGCCGCCCTGACGCCTTCTCCCGTGGGCGCCGTCGGCCTCGAGCTGGAATTCCATCTGGTCGATCGCAGCCAGCCGCAACGCGCGATCACGTGGCCAGAACTCAGCGAGCTCATGGACGGCCTCACCGCGATGCCGGTTCAGAGCTCCATCACGACCGAACCGGGGGGCCAGCTCGAATTGTCGAGCCCACCGCAACGCGACGTCGGTGACGCCATCGCCGTCCTGCGCTCAGATCAACGCCTGCTCACCCAGGCCGTGCGCCAGGCCGGCTTCGGCCTCGCCTCGATCGGCGCGGATCCGGCCCGCCCGTTGCGCAGGGTGACCCCGGCCAGTCGCTACGCGGCGATGGAGCAGCACTTCGACGCCGTGGGTTGCGGGCGCCCGGGACGCGAGATGATGTCCTCGACCGCGGCCTTGCAGGTCAATCTCAATGCCGGACCCGAGGTGATGTGGCCCGCGCGGATCGCGCACATCCACAACCTCGGGCCGATGCTCGTGGCGATGTCGGCGTGCTCGCCGTTGCTGGCCGGGCGCGCGTCGGGATGGCGCTCGATGCGACAGCAGGCGTGGTGCGGAATCGATCCCGGCCGCAGCCGTCGCGTGCCAGGCATCGAAGATCCGGCCCAGGCATGGGCCTCTTACGCCCTCGCCGCACCCGTCATGCTCGTTCGCGAACCCGACGGCAGCGCGGCCGCGGTCACCGACCGGGTCTCCTTCGCCCAGTGGGCGGCCGGGGCGTCGGCCATGCACCGGCCGCCGACGATCGACGACCTGGACTATCACCTCACGACGCTCTTCCCTCCCGTGCGGCAACGCGGTTACTTGGAGATTCGCTATCTCGATGCGGTCCCGGACCAGTGGTGGCCGGCACTGGCCACGATCGTCACCACGTTGATCGACGACCCGGTCGCCGCCGACAGCGCGGCCGACGCGTGCAGGGGCATCGGCAACCCTGGCGGCACCGAGGACGCCTGGGTGCGGGGAGCGCGGGACGGCTTGGGCGACCGTGGCCTGCTC
>JALYIL010000151.1 GCA_030775825.1 Actinomycetota bacterium | reverse complement strand
ACTGGGAACGCACCTTGATCCCCCCGGAGCCGCCAGAGCTGGCGACCGCGACCGCGACGACCGCCAGTAGTGCGACCGTGACGAAGACGGCGAGCGCGCGCGGCATGCTCGGCCGCCGCCACGTGAGGTTCACTCCGGCAGCGTACGGACGAGATCGGCGCACTCCTTCGGGTGTCGGGGCTGACCCTCAGCTACGCGAGGGTGCCGACCATGGCAGTGTGAGCTGCATGGCTAACAAATCACTCAAACTCCTCGGTGCCCTGGTCGCGGGCACTGGCGCTGCCCACTTCGTAGTTCCGGAGACCTTCGAGCAGCTCACGAAGTCCGCGTTCCCGGACGACACCAAGCAGTGGGTGCAGCGCAACGGTGCTACCGAGGTCGCGATCGGCTTGGCGATCGTCGGCGGTCGCACGCGCAAGTTCGGCGTCGTCGCCCTTCTCGGCTACACAGGCTGGCTCGTCTCGCGCGTCGCTGCCAGTAGCTGATCGCACCGACGATCACCGCGGCGCAACTGGCGTGGGCGGCGCACGCCCCCTCAGACCCGGTGCAGAGCGAGGACCGGGATGGTACGAATCCCCGCCGTCAGTTGCTCGTATTCAGCGAAGCCGGGGTATTTGGCAGCCTGAGCGGCGTAGATCCGGTCCCGTTCGTCGCCGGTGACTTCGCTGACCGTCGTCGAATAGGTTTCACTGCCCACCTCAACGGTCGTCCGTCCGGCGGCGACGAGATTGGCGTACCAGTCCGGATCCGTTGGCGCGCCGGCCTTGGACGCAAACACGTAAATGGTCTCGAGGTCCCCGTCCTCTGCCAGGTACATGACCGGTGCCACGAATTCACGGCCGGACTTGCGCCCGACATGGTGGAGCAAGGTCATGGGCGCGCCCGCGAACTGCCCACCCACCCTGCCTTCGTTGGCACGGAACTCGGTGATGATCTGAGAGTTCCAGTCGTTCATGTCGGACATAGGATCCCCTTCGGTGTCTGCGGTGGGGGCAGGTCAATGGTGACAGCCCCCAGTGTGACAAGGTCACGGCCTTCACCCCGACTTGACGGGTGTCGTGTGATTTGCGTTAATTCAGCCATGCCACGGGCTGCGCTCCGACGCGCCGCGGCGTGTGGCGTGCTGGCCCTCCTGGGCGCAGTTGCACCGATGTGGCCGACCGGGGCCGGCGCAGCCGACCACGCCGAGCTGACGGCACGGCTCTCGCTGACCGGACTGGTCAGTACCAGTTCTCCGCTCGGCGGCGCGCTGATGTGGGTGCACCCGGGCGACACTGTCGATTTCCGAGCCGGAACCCTCTTCGCGATGGACGGGCTCAATCTCGGTGACCTCCTCGGATACCACGTGATGTTCGATGCCGGCGGGCTGCCCGGCGGCAGGCAATCTGTGTGGCTGGGCACGTCATCCTCCTACGCCCTCACCTTCCCCAAGGCCGGGGTCTACTCCCTCAACTGGCAAGCCGCGTCCCTGCTTGGGCCGTTGTCCCTGGATGCGAATCAACTGCGGTCGCTCGGGCTCAGCGTGAATGCCTCGTTGCAGTGGAGTGCACAGATCGTCGTCACCGCGTCGAACTCACCTACGGCGCTATCGCTTGCGCTGCCCCAGATTTCGGTCCATCCCAATCTGTTGATCGTCGGTCGGCTACCCGCGATCACCGTCCCCGCCATCGTGCTCAACCAGGCACGAGTCACCACCGGGTCGGGCAGCGGCGGCGGATCCGGAGGCGGATTCGGAGGCAGCGGCACTGCGCAGAGTGGCCCGGCGCCGACTGGGCACCCCTCGCAAGCTCCAGCTACGACTGGCGTCAGACCACCTGCCGGCGTCTCGCGGGCGCTCGATTCGACGCCCAGCGCACCGGGTTCGACCGGCGGATCGCTGTCTCAGCCGCCACCGAGGCCCCACGCGCCACCGCTCGCTGCGCCGTTCCCGCAATCCTCGTTCGACACCTTCGCCGTGGACGGGCTCATCGGATTCCTGATCCTCGGCGGGATGTGGATACTCTGGGTCGTGAGCGTCAGGCCGATCCTCGGGCGCTGAGGCGGACGGAGCCAAGGTGACGAGCAGGCCCACAGTTGTGGCGGTGGCGGCACTCGTGGGCGCGTTCTCAATCTGCGTGGCCCTCATCGCCGGTCGTACCCCCGCCACGATGACCGGGCGAGGCTCGAGCCAGGTCCGCTCGTTGCCGGTCCCGAGACCCAGTACCCCGCGTCCTGCCACCACTCGTGTCACGGCCGGTGCGCCGTTGCGCTTCGTGGTACAGGGGCCGGCGTTCGAGGTCCGTGCCACGGTGTGCAAGATGCCTAACATCCGCCCGCTCGATCCCCCCGGGGACCAGCACCACACCGTCTGCTGGGTGGACCAAGGCTTCGGCGTCGCTCCCGGCACTGACTCACATGGGACCAGTTATATCCTCGGTCATGCCTGGGCGCAGGATGCGCTGGAAGTGCTCAATCCCCTGTCGATCTATGCGATGAATCGTGTGGATCTGACCAAGCCAGTGCTGCAGGCCGGCGTGCCCACCTACCCGGTCCGCGGCGACATGCGCGGCTACCGCGTCACCTTGACGACGACCCACGGCACGCTGGTCTACGAGGTGCGCGACGCCTACGCGGTGCCCAAGGACCGCGCGGCCCAAGTCCCGGCCCTCATGAACGCGGCGACGCCCGATCGGGTCGTGATCATCACCTGTGGCGTTCGGAACGGGCAGGACATCGACGTGAATGTCGTCGTCGACGCATTTCTCACGTCCTGGACCGCAACCTGACGGATTCGGCGACCTGAGTCAACTCATCCGTTCGAGCAGGGTGAGCATGTCGTCGGCGTGCTCCTCCTCGTCGGCCAGGATCTCCTCCAGCATGCGACGGGTCGTCGGATCTCCGTGACCGAGCCAGCGGATGATCTCCGAGTACGACTGAATGACGATCCGTTCGGCGACCAGGTCCTCAACGATCATTTCGCGGAGCGCCTCGGGCACCCGGTACTCGGTCTGCGCGCGCCCCATGAAGGTGTCCGGATTCAGGTCCGGAGTACCGCCGAGTTGATCGATCCGTTCGGCCAGGCGATCAGCGTGCACCTGTTCCTCCGCGGCGTGCTCGAGGAACTCTGCCGCCACCGGCTGCGCGTCTAGCCCCTGCGCGCCGAAGTAGTGCGCCTTATAGCGCAGCACGCAGACGAGTTCGGTGGCCAACGCGTCGTTCAGCACAGCGATGACCCGGTCCAGATCGGCTCCGTATGCGGCTGTGACGGGGCCGCGGTTCATCTGATCGCGCGCCTGTGCGCGCAACGTCGTAACGTCGGTGAGGAACGGCTGGTCGGCCGAACCAGATTTCGCCGAGTCGTCGGGTTCCATGGGCGTTCTCCTTTGCAGGCGTGCGGACAGGTCCGGCGGTCAGGCCTTCGGCGCGAACAGCTCGAGCGCGATGTTGTCGGGGTCCCGAAATTCGAGGATGTACCCAGGACCGATGTCCTTGACACCGTCGTGAGCGATGCCGCGCGCATCCAGTTCGGCCGCCGCCCCGTCCAGCGCGCCACGGTCAGCGACCGCGAAGCTGACGTGGTCGAGTCCGGTGCGGTCCTCGTCGAACACGTCCCCGGCAACCGGACGCAGCCCGAGCAGACTGTCCCCAAGCCAGTAGATCACGCCGCCGTAAAGGAATCCGAGGCTTTCGCGGGTCGCATCGTCGGCGTCGGCGGGCAATTCATACGCAACCGGAAGGGCGAACAGGTCGTCGTAGAAGGCCCGCGACGCGTCGATGTCGGTCACGGTCAGTCTGAGGTGGGCGAATGCGGTGGTGGGAATGGCCATCAGGCGATGATGCCTCTGATCCTTGCGTTTCGCTCGTTGGCTTGCTGCGATCCGGGTGCGCGAGACAAGCGCACTCAGGTGCTCGTCGCCGGAAGGTGACGGGCGAGTTGATCGAGCGATCGGCGCGCGTAGCCCTTCCAGAGCGACCCGAGGAGCACGACACCGGGCCGCGTTCGACCCGAACGGGGATGCAGGTTCCAACTCCAGGTGATCTGCGTGCCGGCCCCGGCGGCCGCGAACGCCCACCGACCGTCCACGTGGTCCACCAGCACACCCAATGCGCCGGAGATCTTCGTCAGTCGATAGGAGAACGAGGCCGGCGGATCCAGCTGCGTGAGCTCCTCGTGCATGCTCGCGCCGCCGGTCAGGACGATGGTGCGCGTTTGACCGGGCGTCCCCCAGGGGCCGACCTGGTCGCGAACCTCTTTGATCGGAGGGATCGGCCCGAACCAGCGTCGAAAGATCTGGGGTAGCTCGACCGGCAACGTGGCCGCATAGGCATCGTCGACCGACAGCGCCACGGCCTGCGAGTGTGCGACGTGAATGGGGTCCATCACCGGATCCTAGAGGGACGAATGCCGCGTTGCCGAGGTCAGCGCGGGGACACCGGTGGCCGGCGCGCGTCCGATGTGAATCTTCAGACACCGAGAAGTATGCTTCCTCGATGCGATGGGCTCGCCTGGTTTTGTGCTGCGCGGTGGGTCGACGTCACCTGGCCTGTGCACGGTCACCGGGCCCATTTCCTGATGCGTAGCACCGCAAAGCGGGCCAAGGCGCGTCATGCCGCCGCGCCTTCTCGTAGCCGCAGCCGCATGC
>JALYIL010000150.1 GCA_030775825.1 Actinomycetota bacterium | reverse complement strand
AGCGAACGCGGGTGCTCGAACCTGAGGCGCAGCAACTTCGCGCGGCACGCGAGCTGGCCGCTGCCCGCCGCTGGCACCGCCGGGAAATCCGGGCTCGCGCCGCACAGCAGCGCGCCCACGAGGCTCGCCTGCGCCACGCGCTGCGGGCCGTCTAGGAGGGTAGGCCAGCCGGACGTCGCCGACTGGTTGAGCTAGGCGACACGGGGGGGGTGGGGGAAGTTGCGCACATCCCCCACCCCGACGCCATTACCACCAGTGCTGATCGAGCTTGGCCTCGATCGAGCGCACGTAGCGCCTCGTGCAGTCGTCGCAGACCCATCGGGTGCGGTGGCCGTCTCTGGCTTCCACGACATCAGCGGACCACGTCACCGGCGGATCGCCGTCCTCGGCGGCGTCTGCTACGTGACCGCAGATCGAGCAGGTTTCACCCACGTCCCCATCTCAACGCGTCGTTGCGTCCAGGTAAAGGCGACACGGCAAGAAGGTGTCACCAGAGCGACATCGAACGACGGAATATTCCGCCCAGATCCTCCGCATTCACCTCTCTTGGGGCGGTGGCAAGCAACCGTTGTTGCTTGAGGGCTCCCTCGACCAGGTCGTCGACGTCGCTCTCGCCGTAGCCCACTGCTGCCAGTCCAGGTGGTATCCCGATGTGGCGCATCAACCCGCGCAGGACGTCCGGCAGCATGGCGGCGGCGTCCGACGGCAGCTCGGCTGTGGGGTCGAGCAGGCGGGCCGCGCGCACGTGACGATCGGGCGCGGCCATGAAGGTGAATCGGAAGGATTCGGGTGCGGTCAGTGACACCGCCATGCCATGCGGCACCATCGCATCGCCCTCCGGGTAGTCACGCGGGTGATAGTCGTGGACCCGGCCCGCGATCGGGTAGGCGTTGGCATGCGGGATATGGACCCCGGCGTTGCCGAAGCCGAGGCCGGCAAAGGTTGCGGCCAGGGCCATGGACCCCCGCGCGTCGAGGTTGCCGCCATCAATGACCGCTTGGCGAAAGCTCGCCGACATGAGGGTCAGGGCCCGTTCCGCCCACATGTCCGACACCGGATTCGATCCGCAGTAGGGAACGCGCTGCTGCGGAGACTTCCGGGCAACGGAGGTGTAGGCCCGCGCGGTATAGCTCTCCAGCGCGTGACAGAGGATGTCCATGCCCGCGCTGGCTGTGACGCCGGGTGGTTGGGAGATCGTCAGCGCGGGGTCCACGACCGCCAGCGTCGGACGAAGGCGAGCATGGGAAATGCCGCTCTTCACCCGCTGGGCCAGCACGTCCAGGACACAGATCGTGGTGCTCTCGGCCCCGGTTCCGGTCGTGGTCGGGACGGCGACCAGTGGATGCAGCGGCTGGCTCGGCGCCATGCCGCCTCCCACCGGCGCGTTCACGTAGTCGAGAAGCTGCCCCGGGTTGGTGAGCAGGAGGTTGACCGCTTTCGCGGTATCTATGCTCGACCCGCCGCCCACGGCCACGAAGGCGTCCCACGGGCCGCTGGCGCGGGCCCAGTCGATCGCCTCCTGCATGCTGGCGTCGGTCGGTTCGACGCGCACGCCGTCGAATACGAGGGCCGTCACCCCGAAAGTCCCCATCTGTTGCGCGATCCGCGCGGGGACGCCGGTTGCGGCGACACCCGCGTCGGTGATCAGCAACACGCGGCGGGCGCCGAGTTGGGCGAGGTCGTAGCCGATCTCGTCGGAGGCCCCGTCGCCGAACTTGAGCGCGGGCGCACCGTAGGTGAAGACGGTCTCCAGTCCGGTGTCGTTCATGCGGCAAACCCCGGCTGCCACCGTTCGGCGAGCGAGCGAAACGGTGCGGTGGCTCCGAGCTGGCAGAGCACGCCGATCGAACCGAGGGTCACCCGGTGGATGAGCAGGTATGACGGCGGCAGGTTGAACATCCGGCCCACGCGCGCCTCCTCGCGGCGCGGATCGGCCAGCCGGGTCGCCTGGGCGCGCATCCACTCGCGCGTAAAGGTAAAGGTCGGGGTCCGAAGCGGGTCGATGATCGGCCCGAGATAGTCCATGACCTGTTCAGCCGTGACGTCCACATCGGCGCGGATGAAACGCTGTTCGCGCATCTCGCGCATGACTCCCTCGCCGTCTCCCACCAGCGCCATTCGGGTGAGCCGGCCGAGCGGCGCCGGTGAGCCGCCGGGAAGCCGGGCCACGGCGCCGAAGTCGACGACGCCCAATCTTCCGTCAGGGCAGATCCGAAAGTTGCCCGGATGCGGGTCGGCATGCAGCAACCCGGCTCGAGCCGGCGCACAGTAGTGCAAGAGGGCCAGCAGGGAACCGGCGTGATCCCGTTCGGCGGTCGTGCCGTCGGCGATCACGCGCGACAGTGGGTTCCCCGCCAGCCACTCGGTCACGATTGCCTTCGGCGCGCTCGCGACAACCCGGGGAATGGCGATCTGCGGATCGCCGTCGAATGCTGCGGCGAAGGCTCGTTGCGCGTCGGCCTCGAGCGCATAGTCGACCTCCTCGAGGACCCGTTGTTTTAGTTCGGCAAGCAGCGGTTTGATCTCCAGGCCGGGTGACATCCGCGCGAACAACCAGGCCAGGCGCGACAATTGGCGGAAATCCGACATCAGTGCCTCGCCGGCCCCTGGATACTGCAGCTTCACCGCAACCTCGCGCCCGTCGGACCAGACCGCGTGATGAACCTGCCCGATGCTGGCCGCCGCCGCCGGGATTTCGTCGAAGTCCAGGAACCGTTGCGGCCACCGGCGGCCGAATTGCTCGTCAAGGACGCGATGCACGGCTGCGGCCGGCATGGGCGGCGCTGCCTCCTGGAGCTTGGTCAAGGCGTCGCGGTAGGGCGCAGCGGACTCTTCGGGCAACGCCGCCTCGAAAACCGACAGCGCCTGGCCCAGCTTCATCGCGCCGCCCTTGAGTTCGCCGAGAACCGTGAACAGCTGCTCGGCGGTGCGGGCCTGTAGCTCTGCGGTGACCTCGTCGCTCGACTTACCGCTGATGCGCTTGCCGAGGCCGACCGTGGCCCGGCCGGCGACGCCCAACGGTAGCGAAGCGAGCTTGGCGGTGCGGGTGCCGCGACGCTGCGGGATGTCGGTCACGTGGTCATTGTGCCCAATCGGAGCGACAACAGCCGTCGCAGCGACCGAGCTGAAGATCACGGCGAGGCTCAGCCGGTGCAATCGCACTCGGCGTGAAGGGGCCAGGTGCGTCGGCGGATTCGCCAATCGGGCAGGTGGAGTTCCAGAGTTCCCTCGATGGTCGATGGCTGGCCGCCGTCGAGATAGGTCAATATCTGCGCGGCGGCGACGCCGGCAATGGTCGTGGCGAGGGCCACGTCCGAGACGGGGCCCGCGGGTCTGGGCACGGTGAGTTGAACGGCCAGTGCCGGCCAGGCGGGATCCCGGTCGCGACGGTGCAGGTCTGCGCAGCGCAGGCAGCTGGTCAGTCCGGGAATGACCATGGGCCCGACGGCACCGTGATCGGCAGCCAGACGCACCGTCAGATGAGTGCAACCCCGGGCGTGCAAGGCGGCTCGGCGATCGGAGTCGATCGGCTCATCAAATGCCAGGACCACCAGGTCCGGACGCTGGCCGATCGCCAGCGGAGTCGTGTCCGCGTCGGGTGCCGCACGCAGAATGGCCGAGGTCACCGCTTCGGCGAAGCGATGCCCCTCGTCGGCGGGGGACACGCCGCCGGGCACCGCATGGTGCAGGTGCACGTCACCTGCATCGACGACATGCAGACGGCCGACTCCCGCGGCAGCCAGGAGCGCCGCAAGGTGGGCGGCCACCCGGCCGGTTCCGTGAACTGCGACCGCGGCTCGCCGACGAGCCGCGAGCAGCGCGGCAGCCTTCTCGCCATGGCGCGCTGACAGCGCGCCAAGTTCGGCCCCGAGACGTGCCGCCGGCGGCCGCAGCCGGGGATCGTCGACCGGGTCGGCTCCGGACCACAGGTAGCCACGCTCGCTGAGCGCTTCGAGGCTTCGGTCATCGATGTCAAGCGCGCCTAAGCTGACTTCTTCCTGGGTGCCTTGGGGGGTGCCTGCGGCGGTACCTGTGTGGGTGCCGGTTCGGGTGCTCGGGTCGGGCGTGGCCCCAGGGCGTTGCCGGGACCGCACGAGACGCCTAACGACGGCGGCTTCGACGCCTTCAACCAGGACGGCGTGAGCGCCGAGTTCCAGTTGGACCACGTCCGGCGCGCGCCAAAGGACTCTGGCAACTGGATTGAGCATGATGTCGCGGGGGTGTTCAGTCATGCGGACACGGTGGCAGGTCAGGCGGCCCCGAAGCAGATATCCACAGGCTGACTGCGGAGTGTTCGCGGCGTGCGGAGGACGCACGATAACCCTGAAGTGAATGTCCACATCTGTGGATAACCTTGTGGACAGCGTATGCATAACTAGCACCTGGGCTGTGGATGGAACGGCGTTATGCGGGTTGACAAACGCACGAATTCCGATAGACTTTAAGACATGGCACAGCAAGAGTTCTCGATGTGGAAGATCGCGGATCGGTTGCAGACCGAGGCCGACGCTTACCTGATGCTCGAAGAACTGCGTTGGGGCGGCGCCCCGAATGCGTGCCCGAAGTGCGGCGGCATGGACCGTTGCTCGTTCCTTCAGCCGCAGGATGGTTCGACTGGCCGCAAGACTCGCACCGGCAGGAACACTCAGCGCCGGGTGTGGTTCTGCGGCCACTGCCGCAAGCAGTTCAGCGTTCTCACGGACACCGTATTTCACGGCACCGGCATCCCGATCCGCAAGTGGTTATTGGTGATGTTCGAGATGTGCGCCTCGAAGAACTCAATCTCGGCGTGGGAGGTTTCCCGCAAGTACGAGGTCACCAACGAAACCGCGTGGCACATGCTCCACCGCCTGCGTGAGGGAATGCGGATGGAGCCAGTCGCGGGCCTGCTTGGTGGCGCTGTGCAGGTTGACGAGTCGTGGATCGGTGGGAACCCGAAGAACCGCCACGCCAGTGATCCGCGTGAGATTGCGCGCAAGCCACGCGCGCAGCGGGGCGTCGGTGCGAGCGACAAGCAGCC
>JALYIL010000149.1 GCA_030775825.1 Actinomycetota bacterium | reverse complement strand
CGACAGCTACCGCATGAAACAAGCCCGAGCCCGAGGAGGTGCACGACAAAAGACCAGCTGATCAACCCCGAGGAGTGGGGACTTTTAGTTGGCCACCAGCGGGGACCACAACCTGGCCGTTGACAGCTGGATCGATGGACGTTGAAGAGTGCGGCGTGGCCCGATCGAGAATACGTGCGATGGGCCTTGACACTGCTGTCGGGCGCCACTACAAAATAGCTGAATTTGCAGCGCTGTGACCGATGTTTCGAATGTCGGGAGTAGCAATGAGCGGCATGGCTACCAGGTCCGTACGAGCGCGGTGCCCCGGTTGTGGGCAGGACGCGACCCTGACCATCAGGACCCAGCTCAGCGCCGGTGAGGCGGTCATCCCGAGCGAGGCGCAGTGTTCCAACGGGTGCCGGTTGTCGCCCGACCAGATCGCCGAACTGACCGGCTCAGCGGCTTAGGGCCGTCGAACTCTGAGCCGATCAGCTCGCGAATCCCGCGCCGAGGACGCTAGGGACGCTAGGGACGCTAGGGACGCTAGGGACGCAGGGGAGCTTCGCCTGCGCCGTGGGCACTTATGGCATCAGCCACCGTTTCCAGGACCTCGCTGCTGAGCTGGGTGCTGGCCGCGGCCAGCCAGCCGTCCACCTGCTCAGGACTGCGCGCGCCCACGATCGCCCCGGTGACACCCGGGAACGCTAAGGTCCACGCGACGGCAGCGGCCGGTTGACTGATCGTTGCGCTCGGCCACGGTCCGCAACGCGTCCGCGACCGCGAGGTTGCTGACCAGGTTGATCGTGAAGTCGGCGCTGGTGCGGCGCCAATCGTCGGCGGCAAGCGCCGCCTCATCGACACCGACCCGGTTGTGCGGATGTACCTGAACCAGATGATCACCCAGGTTCGCGGCTTTCGTTTCCGGTGCCGTGGCGCAGCTGGCACTGGGTCGTGCCGGACTCCGCACGACCCTGCGGATCGGTCCCTGCCTGCTGATCCCCGGGCTGGCCGTGCTCGCTGCGGGTATGTGGCTGCCCAGCCTGGCAGTGTTTGTGCTCGGCGGCGTTGTGACCGGCGCCGGTGGTGGCCTCGTGTTTCGGGGTGGCCACGCAGTATGTGGCGGCCCGCCAGGCGATGCTCGTCTTTGTCGTGCTCGTGGCGATCGCGACACTGTTCAGCGTCACAGCGGCCATGCGCTCGGCGGAGCGCGACAGCATGCAGCCCGGGTAGGCGAGCCGGTCTGCGGTCCCCAGATTCCGGCGCTAACGCAGCAGGCGCGCCTTTGCCGCCGCGAATTCCGCGTCGTCGAGGACCCCCGCGTCTCGCAGCTGGACCAGGCGCTCGATTTCGGACACCAAACCGGGCTCACCGTTGCGCCCGTGCGGGCGGCCAGCCTCGAGTTCGCCGAACTCCGGTGCATCCGGCGCCGGCGCTGCGGGCGGCATCGTGGCCGCATACTGGGTGTAATCGATCTGAGATGGTGCCTGACGTCCCCGCGCGGTCTCATGCTCAGCACGCAGCACGCGGCGCAGGACCTTGCCCAACATGTTGTGCGGCAGTTCGGGACGGAACTCGAAGTCGGCCGGAACCTTGTACGCCACGAGCCGCTGCGAGCAGAACCGGTGCAAGTCCTCGTCGGTCACGTCCTGGCCGGGGCGCAGGACGACGTATGCCTTGACCGTCTCACCTCGGTAGTAATGCGACACGCCCACCGCTGCGCACTCGGCGACCGCGGGGTGCTCGGCGAGCACATTTTCGATCTCGGATGGAAAGATGCTGAAGCCGCTGGCCAGGATAACGTCACGTTTGCGGTCGACGATAGTGACGAACCCGTCGTCGTCCATGACAACGATGTCGCCGGTATGCAGCCAACCCTCGCGCAGCATCGCGGCAGTTTCGGCTGGCTGCCGCCAATATCCCGCGAAGACCTGCGGTCCGCGGATGCACAGCTCGCCAGCCTGCCCGAAAGGGACGTCGCGGGACGGATCCTCGAGATCCGCGACCCGAACGTCGGTTCCTGGCAGTGCCACTCCTATGGTCCCCGGCCGGGCATTCTCGCTCAGCGGGTTAGCCAGCGCGACGGGCGAGCTCTCCGTCAGACCGTAGCCCTCCACCAGGCGACCTCCAGTCGCCTGTTCGAAGTCCTTCACCGTCTCCGGCGGTAGCCGCATCGCGCCCGAGACGCAGGTGCGGATCGAGCGCAGGTCGTGCTTGCGCGTTCGCCGCGATCGCACGATGAGGTCATACATTGGCGGCACGCCCGGAAACACAGTCGGCTTATGCTTGTCGACCGCACTGAACAGCAAACCAAGGTCGAAGGTCGGCAACAGGACGAGAGTGCCGCTCACCAGCATGTTCATCGTGAGGCAGAGAGTCAGGCCGTACACGTGGAATATCGGGAGCGCGGCCAGAATCGTCTCCTGCCCGCGCTGCATGCCCGGGTCCCACGCGGCGGTCTGATAGGCGTTTGCGACCAGGTTCCGATGGGTCAACATCGCGCCCTTCGGGACCCCGGTGGTGCCGCCGGTGTACTGCAACAAGGCGACGTCGGTTGCCGGGGTGATCGGCGCCTGATGAACCGGGGTCAACGGCAAGTGGAGCAACTCTCGGAAATGCAGCACGGCGGCATCGCTGGGCAGCTCGGCCATCAACTGCTCGCGCTTGTCCCGGACACTGCCGAAGGGCAGGTGCAAGGCCAGCCTCTTACCGGAAGGGAGGTAGTCCGCCAAGGAGGTGACGATCACGTGCCGAAGCTCGGTTCCTGACCGCGCGTGCGAAAGCCGGCTGTACGCGCCGTCGTAGACAATCGCCACGCTGGCGCCGCTGTCGGTGAGCTGATGATGCAACTCAGGCGCCGTGTACAGCGGATTGTGCTGGACGACCACCGCGCCCAAGCGCAACGCCGCGAAGAAGGAGATGACGTTCTGGGGGCAGTTAGGCAGTATCAAGGCGACCCGATCGCCCTTGCAGACCCCTAGGTTGTGCAGCGCAGCAGCGAACTGGTCTACCGCGGCTGCGAGCGCCTGGTAGGTCATCGTTCGACCTAGGAAGCTCAGGGCTTTGCGCCGGGGGAAGTCGCTGGCCGCGTCGTAGAGCAGCTGGGTGAGGGCAATGTCGGGGATCTCGATACCGGCCGAGATGCCCGGTCCGTACCACTGGACCCAGGGCCGCGCGGCGTAACCCTCGGACGGGTTCAACTCGGGCCCTTCAACCGCGCTCACCTGCAAATTCAAGCACCGGCGCCGGATACCCGCTACAAATTGCCACAGATAGGGCGAACGACGCAGGGCGGCGGCGTAGTCACAGCCGCTCGGAAAGTGCGCCCAAATGGGTTCAGCGGGTCGAGAGGACCGCAGGCTCGCTCGACAGACTGCGCTTGTGGGTCGCCATTGCTTGACGCATCTGCGCCTCGTCGAGTGCGGCAACCGGCAGTCTTGAGCCGTCGGGTTTGAGGCCCTCCAGGCACACCGCCAGGTAGCGTCGCCACAGTTCCGGCTCCGCCTCGCCGGCGATATCGGCGACCGTGCAGAGCATTGCGATGACCATGCCTACGTCGGATGGTTCGAGGTCGCGACGTACGACACGCGCCCGCTTGGCCCGGCGCACGATGTGATTGATCGGGGCCAGGATTCGGTCCTGGACCTGCTCGAACTTGCTCGCGTCGTGCACGCCCATCATCACTTCGCGCAGACCGCGGTCCTGGGCCTGGAAGCCGGCCGCTGCCTCCAGGAACGTAACCAGGGCCCGCCAGGGGTCTTCGATCGCGGCGGCTTGTTCGGCCTGCTCGACGATCTCGTCGATCGTCTGGGCCATCAAGGCGGTAAGGAGCTCGTACTTGTTCGCGAAATGCCGGTAGGCGGTGCCGACGCCGAGACCGGCGCGCTGCGCGACGTCGTCGAGACTGGCCTCGATCCCCCGGCGGCCGAACACCTCGCGTGCCGCGGCAATCAACAACTCGCGGTTACGAACCGCGTCCTTGCGTAGCGGCCGGGCAGGCGCGATGTCCTCAGCCACCGCCACGTCCTCAGCCACCGCCACGTCCTCGGTCACCGACTTCATCGCACCCACCTCCGCTTCGATTCATTATGTTGCCGCCAGGCGTCGAGCGTGTTGCGCGCTCTGTCGCTTCAGACTAGAGCCATTGTGTGGTTCTCGTCTGGCTGAGGCACGCCAGAACGCAGGATTACCGCCGCCAGCGCTGCCCCAGCAGCAAAGATCGCCGCCGACCACCAGAACGCAACCACGTAGCTGTGGACCTGTGCCTGGCGAAGCACCGCTTGAGCCACCCCACCGGGGACCGCGTGCGAGGCGAGGTACGTGGCCGCTGCCGTGGCCGCAATCGTGTTGAGCAATGCGGTGCCAATCGATCCGCCGACCTGTTGGGCCGTGTTGACTGTGGCCGAGGCAACTCCGGCGTCGTCGGCTGCGACACCGAGCGTGGCGAGACTCATCGCAGAGGCAAAGATCATGCCCATGCCGAGGCCCATGACCATGGTCGGCGGCATGATGGCGGTGACGAAGCTGCTATGTCCGGTGAGCCTGGTCAGCAGATACATCCCGACCGCCGCAATGGCCAGGCCACCAGGAATCAGAATCCGGGGACTCACCCGCGGCGCGAGCGCCGTGGATGCCACGGCCGAGGAGAGCACGAGTACGGCCACCATCGGCAGGAACGCGACGCCGGTTCGCAGCGCGCTGTAGCCGAGGATGCCCTGCAGGTAGTAGGTCAGGAAGAGGAAGATCCCGAACATCCCCACCGCTGCGGTGAACATCGCGAAGAAGGCACCCCCGCGATTGCGGTCGAGCACCACGCGCAACGGAAGCAGGGGATGGGCGGACCTGGTCTGGGTGTAGACGAATGCGGTGATCAGAGCCGCCGCCGCGACAAGGAACGCGACGGTCACGCTGTTACCCCACCCGGCGCTTGTCGCGTGCGAGAAGCCGTAGACCAGAGCAAACAGGCCCGCTGAGACCGTGAATGTGCCCGGTAGGTCAAGCTTCGGACGGTCCTCGGAGCGGCGGTGGTGCAGCAGGAAGAATCCGCCGATCAGAGCGGCCCCCGCGAAGATGAGATTCACGAACATCGTCCAGCGCCAGGAGGCGAACTCCGTGAGTACGCCGCCGAGCAAGAGTCCGATTGCTGCCCCTGCTCCGGCGATCGCACCGTAGATTCCGAACGCACGGGCACGCTCGCGCGATTCGGTGAACGTCGTGGTGAGCAGAGCCAGTCCGGCCGGCGCGAGAAGCGCTCCGAACGCGCCCTGCACCGCGCGGGCGCTGACCAGCATCGCGAAGTTGACCGCGGCCCCGCCCACTGCAGACGCTGCGGCAAATCCGGCCAGGCCGATCAGGAAGGTTCGCTTGCGACCAATCACGTCAGCGACTCGACCGCCGAGCAGCAGCAGGCTGCCGAAGGACAGGGCGTAGGCGGTCACGATCCATTGCCGGTCGTTGTCCGAGAAGCTAAGCGCGTGCTGTGCGGTCGGCAGCGCGATATTCACGACCGTGGCGTCGAGCACAACCATCAACTGGGCTACGGCCAGCACGGCCAGGACGAGCCAGCGGCGGGCGTGGTGGGGGTTGTCTTGGGGCGGGGCGAGCTCGCGGGTAGTTGCGCGCGCCTCGTCGACCAACGTTGTTGTGGCCATCGCGGGGTCCCTTTCGGAGAGCGTTTCGGAGGTGATAACTCCGATTCCGCTTCCAGGCTACCCAACACATCCGGAGCTGGCGACTCCATTTCTTGAGACGCTCGCCACACCAGCTACGCTTCGGCCCATCCGGGCCTGCCCGGGTACTGAAAGTAATGCGCAACGCAAAACTCGTTGCGTTCCGGATCGGCCATCACGACCACGGTGCCCTCGTCGTACTCGTAACGCTGATCGAGGCGCTGGCCGCGAGCCTCGTGACGTGATCACCGGCCCGGAACCGAGCGTACCCAGGCGGACCCAGCCGGGCAGCGGCACGCTCAGCTCGCCAGGCAGAACAGCGGGCCAGAACTGCGCGAGCCTTGCAGGGTCAGTGCAGTCGATGGTGATTCCGGACAGGCGAAACGTCCAAATGCCCACGAGACACCCTAAGACTGGAGAGTGGGCTGTTCGGGAATAGGGTTTGCGGGCATGCGCTCTGACGCCCCCCACCGCACGGACTCCAGCCGTTCGTGGTGGCGTGATTACCTCGCCGACCCGGCCGATGGCCCGCTGCCCGCTCTGCTGCTGGTTCTGACAATTTCCACCGGACTGATCGATGCCGTGAGCATCCTCGCTCTCGGTCGCGTGTTCGTCGCAAACATGACCGGCAACATCGTGTTCATCGGGTTCGCCTTGGCGGGCGCACCGGGGTTCTCGCTCGCCGCTTCCCTGATCGCCTTGGCGGGGTTCCTGGCCGGAGCTGGCCTCGGCGGTTTCGCGGTCCGCCGTCGGAACCAGCATCGCGGGGTTCTGCTGCGCGACGTGACCGCGGTGGAGCTGGTACTCATCACCGCAGGGGCGGTGTTGACGGCGCTGGCCCATGCACCGCTCGGGAGCGCAGTGAGGGAGGTGACCGTGGCGCTGGCCGCCGTCGCTCTCGGGATGCAGAACGCTGCGGCGCGCCGGCTGGCTGTCCCTGATCTCACGACCACCGTGCTGACGATGACGCTGACGGGAGTGGCGGCGGACCTGCGCAATCGCGACGTGCGGGTGGCGGTACGCCGAAT
This sequence comes from Actinomycetota bacterium, assembly GCA_030775825.1. Classification (GTDB taxonomy): domain Bacteria; phylum Actinomycetota; class Actinomycetes; order Mycobacteriales; family Jatrophihabitantaceae; genus JALYIL01. The sequence continues at coordinate 16,926 of JALYIL010000149.1, read as the reverse complement.
CCTGTCGGTGGGTGCCATGCTCATCGGCGCATTGGTCGGTGCGGTGCTGACCATCAACGTGAATGCCTCGGCGGCGATTTTCGCGGTGAGCGCCTTGATTGCCGTCGTGGCCCTCGGCGCAGTCGTTGCCAGCCGGGATCATTCACCGTGGCATGCGTTCCGGCACGGGTGATGAGATCTCAGATCAGGTCGATAGGCCCTCAGATGGACTAGCTCAGCGGGATGGAGCCTGTTAGGGGACCACGGTTACCGGCCACCGGGCATCGCGCACCAGGTGGGTGGCAAGCGATCCGACGAGCCGGTGGCCCGCGCGCGTGGACGCGCCGACGACGACGGCATCGACGCGTAGCTCGTCCGCGAGCCGGGTGATCTCGACATACGGGTTACCTTCCGTTCATACAGGGTGGGCGAGAGCCCCAGCCGGCCGGAGTGCTCCGCGATCTGCGCCCGAAGTTCGGCGATTGTGCTTGCCTGCGCCTCGCGCGCGGCGACGATTCCCTCGGCCGTGAACGCGGCGGTGGTCACGTGCACGAACACAAGGATCAGGTGCGAGCCCTGTCGCCGAGCCAGCCCGGCCGCATACGCTCCGGCGCGCATAGAGGTCTCGGAGCCGTCGATCCCGGCGAGGATCGTCCGCGGTCCGTCTGTGCCGAGTTCGAACACGACCTCACCGTATCGAGTCCCGGCGCCGAACTAGGGTTGCGGGATGGCCGATCTGCTCGTCGTGGAGGACGACGTCACCATCGGCGGCGCTCTGCAAGCCGGCCTGATCGCGACTGGGCACGTGGTTACGTGGATTCGGTCCGGGGCCGCAGCCCTCGACGCCATCGCGGCAGCCAGTTTCGAACTGGCACTGCTGGATCTGGGCTTGCCAGACATGGACGGTTTCGACCTGTGTCGACGAATTCGCGCTGCTCAGCCGGCCTGCACGGTGGTCATCCTGACTGCCCGCGACGAGGAGATCGATGTCGTGCTCGGGCTGGAATCCGGTGCCGATGATTACCTCACCAAGCCGGTCCGGCTGGCTGAGCTGATGGCTCGGGTCCGGGCGCACCTTCGCCGTCGTGCACCGCTTACCGGCCCTGCTGCGGTGGTGCGCGTCGGCCCGCTCGAGGTTGACTCCGCCGCGCGGCGCGTTCGACTGGGTGGCGTCGAGGTGAGCTTGAGAGCAAAGGAATTCGACTTGCTGGCCCGCCTCGCGGCCGAGGCCGGGTCCGCGGTGAGCCGCACGGATCTCATGTCTGACGTGTGGGACGAGAACTGGTTCGGATCCACCAAGACGCTGGACGTCCACCTGTCGGGACTGCGGCGCAAGCTCGCTGACGCCTCTGGTGACGGTGACGTCCGAGCGCCGCAGATCGTCACCTTGCGTGGTCGCGGCTACCGGCTGGAATCGGGTTGATCACAACTCGCGCAGGATCGTGATGGGTGGTCTTCGGGCCGCCTGGATCGCGGCCGCGCTCGCGGCGGCGAACGCGGCAACGGTGATGAGAAGGACCGCGCTGAGGTAGGCCCAAGGGACGGCGACCGACGACGGCGGCGGATCGAAGACGCCGGTGAGGACCTTGACGAGCATCAGCGACAGCAGTGAGCCGATCAAGGCCCCCGCGAGCAGGCCGAGAATGCCGAGCACGATGGCCTCGCTCAGGATCATTGCGCGCAGATGCCGGGCCTTTGCCCCGAGTGCTGTCGCGATCGCGAAGCTGCGTCGGCGCTCGGTCAGCCCGAGTGAAAGCACTAGCCCGCCACATGCTGCGGCAAGCAACAGCGCGAACGTCAGCTCGACGCGTGTCAACCCGGCAAGATCGACGGACGTCAGGCTTGATCCCACACTCTTTCGGACGCTCGCGATGTCGGTGACAGTCGCGGAGACTCCGAGCATGGACTGGGCCTGGTTCGCCACGGCCGAGGTGCGTTGACCGCCGGTGTCTACCAAGAACGCACCGACCGCATCGGAGCGGGTCTGGGTCGCCACGTAGGCGGCATTCGCTACGAAGAAGCTGTCCTTCGGCGCCGTCGGGAATTCCGAAACGACGCCAACGTAGTGGAATTGCACCGCGCGAGGCTGCTTGGTGACAGCGTCGACCAGGCGCAGCCTGATGGGATCGCCGGTATTGAGCTGGTAGTCCTTTACGGTCTCGGCAGAGACCAGGATGGCGTCTGGCTGGACCGCGAGGGTATGCATCAACGCCGATGCTGTCCCGCCGTGGAAATACGCGTCCTGCAGGGCGGTTGCGTTGCGAATGCTGCTCGGCCGCACGCCGTAGAGATCCTGTAGGTCGGTTCCGATGTAGGCGAAGCGGTGCTGAATCGGCTCGACGGCGCGCACGCCCTTTATGGCAGCCAGCCGCGCAGCCTGGTCCGGAGCGACCGTGGTGCCGGCAGCGACGGTCACGGTGACGTCTGCGCCGTTCGTGAGCTGCGCGTCGGCTTCTGCCTGTTGGCGGAACGTGGAATTGAAGGTCGCTGTGGATGCCGCGAAGGACACCGCGAGGGCAAGCAAGACGATGGCGCGGACCAGCGGCCGGCGCTGACGCGACATCCCGCCGGCCACCGGACCGGATAGCCGTCCGGTCAATGGCTTCAGCACCGATCGCAGCAACGACCGCCCGCGCCCGAGAAGAAGGTCGGACAACCGCCATGCGAGCAGACCCGCGCCGATCCACAGCAACGCCGGTCCCGCGAAGGCCCAGTAGGACACCGAGATCGCGGGAACACCTTCCGGGGCCAGGACAAGCTGGTAACCGTTTCGGCTCGTTGCGGCAAATATGAGATATGCGATCGCCAGAAGGACAGCGTCGACTCCGAGCCGCGCCCAGATCGGGTAGTGGGGCACACCGACAGTCGCGCGTCCGGCAGCGACCGTGCTCTGCCGCAGATCTCGCCACGCCGGCGCCATAACGGATGCGGCCGCGATCGCCAGACCCACCAGCGCCGCCAGAGCTGCCCACCCGATCGCAGTGGCCGAGGTTGTACCGAAGCTCGCCGTGCCAAATGCGACGCGGCCCACCACGGCTGCGGTGACGAGTCCGAGGGCAGCACCGACCAGCCCGATGAGACCCGCTTCCGTTGCGGCCAGGCGCAGAAGTTGTCGAGGCGAGGCACCCCGGGCGCGAACGAGCGCCTGCTCGGATTGTCGTCGCGCCGCCCCTGCGGCGGCGATCGTGGCTGTGAGCAAGCCGGCGAGTATCGCACCGGGCAACCCCAGGAAGAGAAACAACACCTGCGCGTAGGCGGCATCCTGGCGAGCGGCGCCCAGCGCGGCGCCGAGGTTGTCCCCGACGAGCGCGCCGCCGGAACTTCGCGCCTCGAGGTTGCGTGCCGCCGCCGTGACGACTGTGTACGCACGGGCGGGATCTGTCGGAACGTTGTGGTCTCGACGTACGTGGATCTGCGTCGAGACCAGGTCGGGACGCGCGACGGACACGGGGTCGAAGATCGCGTGCCACTGATCGGATGGAATGAGCATGACGTTGTCCGGGGGAGCCGTTCGCTGCGCACCTGCGGGGGCGCCGACCTTCTGGAACAGCGAGTCGATCTGAGGTAGGTCAACTACTCCCGCGACGCGGACGCTCGCCGGCGGCAGGCCTGCGCGCCCAATCATGACTACGTCGCCGGGTGCCGCATGCAGGTTCGCCGCGGTCTGCTGGAACAGCAGCACTCCCGCGCTCGACCCGGCGAGCGCGCGGATCTCATCCGGAAAGGTGCTTCGGTAGTCGGCGGGTATGCCAAGGACGACACCCGGCCCGGTCGTCTGCGTGCTCCCGCTGATCGTCGCAGCCAACCCGGACGCCTGGCCGAACCCCACCGTGGCGGCGGCGCGTACCCCGGGACTGCTGCGGACCAGGTCGCTGATCGTCGAGACGTTCGAGCCGCTGGCGAGAAGAACCTGCCAATCCACGGCGACGGTCCGGACCGCACGGCTGGTCATGGTTGCCTTGGAATGCGCGAGGAACGATCCGAGCGAGGCGAGCAGGGCTACCGCTATCGCGATACCAGCAGCGGCGCCGGCCAGTCTCGCTGGACGTCGACGGACCAGCCCGCCCAGCCATACGGCGATCATGCGCCACCACCGGATGATCCGGACACCAGACGACCGTCACGCATCACCCAGGTCCCCCGGAGTCGTTGGGCAATCAGCGGATCGTGCGTCGAGACGACGAGCGCAGCGCCCAACTCGTCGCTCGCCTGCACGAGTACATCCAGCACGGTCGCGGCAGATTCGTGATCGAGTTGTCCGGTTGGCTCGTCGGCGAGGATGAGCCGCGGGCGCGCCGCGAGCACGCGGGCGATCGCGACTCGTTGAGACTGGCCGCCAGAAAGTTCCTCGGGCAGCTTGTTGCCGAGGTCCCCGATACCCAGCCGGCGCAGCGCGTCAGCGGATCGCAGCGTGGCCTCGGCTTCTCCGGTGTCGGCCAACAGAAGCGGCAGCGCGACGTTCTCGGTGACGTTCAGCGCCGGGAGCAGGCTCGGACCCTGGAATACCACACCGACTCGACCTGGATGGCCGATCGGGTGCCCGCCGAGGGCCGGCCATTCGACGTCCCCCGCGGTCGGCACTTCGAGGCCCGCCATCAGGTGCAGCAGGGTTGATTTGCCTGAGCCCGATGGTCCGGTGAGCGCGATTCGGGTGCTGGGCAGGATCGTGCACGTCACCGCGTGCACCGCGACGACTGCGTGGGCGCCGCCTCCATAGGTGCGGGCCACGTCGACGCACGAGAACAACGCCGATCCCGGCAGATCCGGCTCGGCCAACGCGCTGGCGCCGCTCTCACTGCGGTGGCCGGTCATGCGGCGACTCGCCCGTCGGCCAGGGTGATCACGCGATCGGCAGCAGCGGCGACCGCTGGACTGTGGCTGGCCACGAGGACGGCAACCCCGACGTGGGCGCGAAGCAGCAACGCCTGCAGTACGTCGTGCTCGGTGCTGAGGTCGAGTTCGCCGGTCGGCTCGTCGGCGAGCAGCACGATGGGATCATTGGCCAGGGCGACCGCGAGTCCGGCTCGCGCGAGTTCCCCACCGGAGAGCTGGTGCGGGTAGGCATGTGCGCGCGAGGCGATGCCGAGTGGCGCGAGAAGCTCGGCCAGTGTCAAGCGACGCGTGCCGCGTACGAGCTTGCGAGCCAGCGAGATGTTCTGCGCCAGCGTGAGGTGTCCGAGCAGATTTCCGCTCTGGAACAGTAGACCGACATTCTGGGCCCGCATCCGGGCGCGCTCTGGTTCGGATTGGTGACTGAGCCGGCGACCTCCGATACGAACGGTTCCGCCGTCGGGCTCGTCGGTCCCTGCCAGACACGCCAGCAGCGTCGACTTGCCGGACCCTGACGGCCCGACTACGGCAACGAACTCGCCGGCGTTCATGCGTAGCGAAACGCCTTGAAGGGCAAGCGTTTCCTCCTCGCCGGCGCGAAAGAACCGGTAGAGCGAACGCGCCTCGATCGCCGGTGCGCCGCCCTCGGTCATCGGGTCCACGCGAAGGAGTCGGTCACCTTGCGCCACGGATCGACGTTGTCCGAGCCGACGGGGGACGCGAGCGTGATCGTAACCTCGCTGCCCGAGCGCCAGAACTCGTAGCGCTGCACCGCCTCGACTACGACCTTGCCCGTTACGGGGTTCGGTGCCGAGTCCGCTTGATAGGTGATGAGGACTGCCGATCCTGCCGAGCGGGTCACGCTCTGGACATCACCGAGGCGAAACGCGCTGGAAGCCGCTGCGATCACTGGTAGCTCGGAGCTTCGTGCCGAACTCACCGTCGGCTGGGTGGCCATCGTGGCTGCGGCGATCTGGATGCTGTTGTACTTGTCGGTGAACGCGATCACCTTGCCTGTGGTCGTTCTGGCCCAGCCTTCAGGAACGTTCACCGTGTAACCAGGGGTTGTGCTCGTGTAAGGCACGAAGGCCTGGGTGTCCGGAATGTCGCCTGCAGGTGCGCTCTCGGTGGCATGAGCACCTGGGTTGGCGCCCGGGCTGCCGGTCGAGCTGCCGATCGAGCTCGGAGGCGACTTGGCGGCGCTGGAGCACGCGGCCAGCGATGCTAGGGCTGAGATTGCGACCAGGGTGATCCCGGTAGCTCGCTGCAGGTTCATCGCGTACCTTTCGCCGGGTGCAAGGACGTCTCCGACCCTAGAAACCGGCCGGATAGCGGATGGTTCGGCGAAGGTAAGCGCTCGGCAAAAATCGTCGTGGTCGAGCCCGCGTGACCGGCACACTGGGCGTCTATGCGGGGCGGACGGGAGCGACGTGCGTAAGCGGATAGTCGGATTGACCGTTCTCGCCGCCGTGCTCGCGACCTGCTTGTTCGGCATCCCTCTGGCGGCAGTGGCGGCGCACTACTTCATCACCGATGAACGCGCCGAACTGGAGCGGACCGCCGACACTGTGGCCCTCGCGGTCTCGGCGGACCTGACCCGGGCGACGACGCCGGGAGCCCTGCCGCCCTCGGAGCGAGGTATGCAGGTGACCGTCTATACCTCGGCGGGCGTGCGGGTTGCCGGCTCGGGCCCCCCTCAAACGCCTCAGCTCGTCAGGCGCTCGGTCCACGGCGCAGTGGCCTCAGGCAGCGTCGGCGGGCGGATGGCCGTCGCCGTCCCTGTCTCCGACGGCGACACGGTGACCGGTGCGGTGCTCGTCAGCGGCAACCGCGCTGAGGTGTATTGGCGCATCGCAAAGAGCTGGCTGGCCATGGCCGTTCTAGCCAGTCTTGCCGTCGGCGTCGCGTGGCAGGTCGCGCGCCGGCAGGCGCGCCGGCTGGCGGCCCCGCTGGAACACCTCGGCAGCGCGGCCGAACGTCTTGGCGCGGGAGACTTCAGTGTTCGGGGCACCGCGGTGGGCATCGCCGAGCTGGACTCGGTCAGCGACTCGCTCAATCGCACCGCTGTGCGCCTCGGTTTCCTTGTCGAGCGAGAGCGCGCGTTCTCCTCCGACGCCTCGCACCAGTTGCGAACGCCGCTGACCGGGCTTCGGCTGGGGCTCGAGGCAGCACTCGACTCGCCGGACAGCGATCACCGAAGTGCCATGGTCGACGCACTCGCCGCGACCGGCCGGCTGGAAAGCACCGTGACCGATCTCCTCGCGCTCGCGCGGGGGGTGCCCGCCTCCAGCTGTCCGTTGGACGTGGACGAACTCATGAAGCGGGTGCACGTGCGGTGGAACGGCCCGCTCGCCACCGACGGGCGTCCACTGCGAATCACGACGAACCGGCCGATCCCCGAGACGGCGATGTCGCCGCAGGCAGCCACTCAGATCCTCGACGTGCTGCTCGACAACGCGTACCGCCACGGAGGTGGTGTCGTTTCAATCACCGTGCGTGACGCGGACGATGTCCTGGCCATTGACGTTGCCAACGACGGGCCGGCAATCACGAGTGACCCGCATGACCTGTTCGGCAGGCGATCGGCGGCCGGCGAGAGCACGGGGCTGGGTCTCGCCCTGGCCCGGCGACTGGCTGAAGCCGAAGGTGGCCGGCTTGTCCTGAGTTCGAATGATCCGGTCCGCTTCACCCTCCTCGTGCCGCGACTGCGCCGCGATCGGGACGGGTGCGTGCCAGGCGAACGCACCCCACGCCAGCCGCGAGTCAGCTGTGATGAGCGGGAAGGCCCAGCGATTAGGCGACAATGACTGCGTGCGTATTGACCTCGTGGATACCGGCCGCTCGGATGGGATCGAACGGGGCTTGGGTCACGTTCTGGTCGACTGTGTGGACGATGGGGCCAGCGTAGGGTTTTTCGCGCCACTGGAACTCGCGATTGCGCAGGCTTGGTGGGTCGACGCGCTAGGTCGCGACGCCGCGATGACGTGGGTCGCCCACGAACCCGCCGATCCGCAAACGGGGGAGCCAGACAGCGTCGTCGTCGGCGTCGTCCAACTGGTGCTCGCCAGGTTCCCCAACGCCGCCCACCGTGCCGAAGTGAGGAAGTTGCTCGTACATCGGCGAGCCCGCGGCCGTGGCGTAGCCAGCCAGCTCATGCGCGCGCTGGAGGCCGAAGCGCGCCGGCGGGGCCGGTGGCTGTTGACCCTGGACACCCAAACGGGCAGTCCCGCGGAGTTGATCTATGAAAGGTGGGGGTGGAAACGGCTCGGGGTCATAGATTCCTATGCCGCCAATCCCGACGGTCGGCTGGCACCGACTACCTTCATGACGAAGCGGCTCATCGGATGAGGACGTTCCCACGCGCCTTTCGTGGCGGCTGAGAGGCTGCAGCGGCGAGCGCCGCCGCACAGGCGCCGCTCCGTACGCTGCACGGATGAGTCTATTGCGGCGCGAGCGTCCCGTGCCGCGAAGGCTCCTCACCCTCGTGTTGATTTTCATCGTCATCGGCGCCGCGCTCGCCGTCTCCGCGATAGTGACCCGCAGTCCCGCTATCACCGTCCGGTCGCAATTCATCGCCGGTACCCCCGAAGCCGGTCAGCCGGTGGCGCTGGATACGACGCTCTACCTCCCCGCGACCACCCCGGCGCCGGCGGTGCTGTTGGCGCATGGGTTCGGCGGCTCCAAGGCTGACCTGGACAGCGAGGCGCGAACACTGGCACGCCACGGGTATGTTGTGCTGGCCTACAGCGCCAGGGGTTTTGGCGCATCCGGTGGTCTCATCCATCTCGACGCCCCGGCCTACGAAGTACACGACGCGAGCCTGCTCGTCAGCTACCTGACGTCGCTGACCCAAGTCAGGACAACGGGCGGCAAGGCACAGATCGCCGTCGCGGGTTCCTCCTACGGCGGCGCGCTCGCCCTGTTGCTCGCCGGGACCGACCCCCGCGTGCAGGCGGTCGGCGCGGACATCACCTGGAACGACCTCTCCGCCGCCTTGTTTCCGAATGCGGGTGGCAGCGGGCCAGGGGTGTTCAAGAAGCTGTGGGCTGGATACCTCTTTCAGGCGGGCGCAGGTCCCGCCCCAGCTACAGCGCCGGCCGACCCGGGGCAATGCGGGCGCTTCGCCGCGGACCTGTGCGCCGAGTACCAGCAGGCCGCCCAAACCGGACAAGCCAGCGCTCACTTGCTGGCGCTGCTGCGCGCGTCCAGCCCGTCTACCGTCCTCGCCTACATCACTGCGCCCACCCTGCTGACCCAGGGCGAGCAGGACTCGCTGTTTTCACTCTCCGAGGCCGACGCTAACGCGCGGGGTATCGCTGCGCACGGGACGCCGGTGCGCGTCGTATGGAGATCAGGCGGCCACGACGGCGGGGGAGCCTCCTCCGAAGTCACGACTGCGTTGATCTCCTGGCTGTCGGCCGCACTGCACACGAGCCCGTCGATCCGGCAGCCGTTCACCATCGCGGAGCAGGGTGCGGCGCTGTCATCGGCCAGTGGCCGCGCCGTCTCCCAGCAACTACGTGTCGACGGCTACCCGGGAATCGAATCAAACGGGGCGCACGTGCGTCGCGTCAGGATTGCCGGAGCCCCACAGACGATCCTCGCGCCCCCGGGTGGCAACCCCGCGGCGGTCACCGCGCTTCCGGTCATCGGCGCCGTACTCGGGCAGGCGGCGCAGTTCTCGTCATTGAGCGGCCTGAGCACGATTGCGGGTCAGACCGCTTACTTCCAATCGCCACCACTCTCGCAGCGGCTGCTCATCGCCGGGTCCTCGACGGTCACGATCACAGTGCGAGCCACGGCCGCCACTGACGCGACGCTGTTCCTCGCCGTCCATGACATCTCGCCGGACGGATCAGACGTCCTGCCGTCCAACCTCGTCGCCCCAGTGCGGCTGACCGGTCTGGGGCCCGGGGTGGCGCGCACCGTCACCGTTCACCTGCCCGCGGTGGTGCGTGATATCGCGGCAGGTCATCGGCTGCGATTGACGGTTTCCACGACGGACCTTGCCTATCAACTCCCCTCGTCACCCCGTGAGTACACCATCGGACTCGGCCAAGCCACCGTGATTACGGTCCCCACCGCGAGCGGCAGGATCGTGCACCCGGGCAACCCCGCCGCATGGCTCATCGCCGGAATCGTGGCAAGTGTGTTGATCGCGGCCGCCGTGCCGCTTGTCATCACCCGCAGGCGACGCGCGCTGCGGGTGGCCCCGGACCTCGCTGAGGTGCCCGTCGCCATTACGGGGCTGAGCAAGGCTTATGCCGACGGCTTCCGCGCCGTCGACGATGTGACATTCCGGGTCGAGCGGGGTCAGGTCGTTGGTTTGCTCGGCCCGAACGGCGCGGGGAAGACAACGACGCTCCGCGTCCTGGTCGGGCTGATCACCCCGACCTCCGGCGCGATCCACGTCTTCGGTCAGCCAGTGCGCCCAGGAGCGCCGGTCCTGGCCCGCATCGGTGCGTTCATCGAGGGACCTGGATTTCTGCCGCACCTGTCAGGACGGGAGAACCTGACGTTGTTCTGGGCAGCCACCGGCCGTCGCGAGACCGACGCCGACTTCGAGACTGCACTCCAGATCGCCGGCCTGGGCTCCTCGGTGGAGCGCCGCGTAAAGACGTACAGCCACGGCATGCTGCAGAGGCTGGGTATCGCGCAGGCGATGCTCGGCCTGCCCGAGGTACTCGTGCTCGACGAACCGACCAACGGGCTCGACCCGCCGCAGATCGCTGAGATGCGCGAAGTCCTACAGCGCTACGCCGCAACGGGGCGGACCGTGGTTGTCTCTAGCCATCTGCTCGCCGAGGTGGAGCAGACCTGCACGCACGTGGTCGTCATGCATCGGGGACGGCTCGTGGCGGCCGGTTCGGTAAGCGAAATTGCCGGCAACGGCCGCGCCCAACTGGTCGTCGAGGACCCCCTACAGGCGACGGAGATCCTCGCCGCGGCAGGCATCGCGGCGCAGTCGGTTCCAGCGCGCCGGGCCTTGGAAGACGTGTTTCTCGATCTCGTCGGAGGTGAGTCGAGGTGACAGAAGCGCCGACGCGGCGCGGCGTGCATGAGCGGCTTGCCTCGCTCGACCCGGCCGCACCTGACACCTTCGATTCGCACCGGACGTTGCGGTTGCGCGTGGAGTTCACGCGACAGCTCAAGCGCCGCCGAACCCAATTCGCCTTCCTGATCCTGCTGGTCCTCCCGATCGTCGTCGCCATCGCGTTCAAGGTGGGCGGTCGCGGCTCCGATGGTGGTGCCGCCCTCGTCGACCTCGCCTCCACGGGGGCGTCGAACTTCGCCCTCTTCACCGAATTTGCCTCGGTGGGCTTCCTGCTCGTGGTGATCGTGGCCCTGTTCTGTGGTGACACCGTGGCGAGTGAGGCCAGCTGGGGTTCGCTTCGCTACCTGCTCGCGATGCCGGTTCCTCGGGCCCGGCTGCTGCGACAAAAGCTGGTGGTCGCCCTCGCGCTGAGCCTGGGAGCCAACGTCGTCCTGCCCGCGTGGTCGATGGCGGTCGGGGAGGTGTTCTTCGGCAACGCCGCCGCACGCTCGCCGCTGGGGGGCACCTTCGCCTTCGGCGAAACCGTCTGGCGGCTGGCGATCATCGTGGGCTACGCGTCGGTGCAATCGATCGTCGTGGCGTCGCTGGCGTTCCTTCTCAGCGTTTCGGTCGACAATCCATTGGGGGCAGTCGGCGGAGCCACCATGCTGGTGGTGGTGTCCAACATCCTCGATCAGATCACCGCGCTCGATCCGTACCGGCGCTTCCTGCCCACACATTTCCAGTTCTCCTGGCTCGATGCGCTTGGCCCCAGCGTCGTGTGGGACGACATGCTTCGCGGCACCGGCCTCGCGCTGATCTATTCGGCCGTGTTCTTCGCGGCCGCTTGGCTGAAATTCGACCGCAAGGACATCACGAGCTGAACTGGGGCATCTCTGTGTGAGCCCTGTGGATCAGGCAGACTGAACGAGGGTGAGTTTGTTCTCAGGAACTCCCCGTGGCACCTTTGCGTTGCCGTAATGACCGAGAGCCGATTGCCGCGGCGAACAGATGGATCAAACTGGAGGAATTGCCATGAGTGTAAGCCTCAGCAAGGGCGGGAACGTCTCGCTCACCAAGCAGGCACCAGGGCTTACCGCCGTGCTCGTAGGGTTAGGCTGGGATGCCCGGACGACGAGCGGGGCTGACTTCGACTTGGACGCGAGCGCCCTGATGGTTGGCTCGACGGGCAAGATCCTGTCCGACCAGCACTTCATCTTCTTCAACAACCTCACCAGTCCGGACGGATCGGTCGAGCACACCGGCGACAATCTCACGGGCGAGGGCGAGGGCGACGACGAGGCTATCAAGGTCAACCTCGCCGGGGTCCCGGCCGAGGTGGACAAGGTCGTCGTGGCGGTATCGATCTATGAGCCCGAAACCCGCGGTCAGTCCTTCGGCCAGGTCCGCAACGCCTTCATCCGGATCGTCAATCAAGCCGACAACGCCGAGATCGCTCGCTACGACCTCACCGAGGATGCCTCGAACGAGACCGCGATGATCTTCGGAGAGGTCTACCGTAACGGCGCCGAGTGGAAGTTCCGCGCGGTCGGACAGGGATACAGCACCGGATTGGCCGGAATCGCACGCGACTTCGGCGTAAACGTCGGCTGAGTCGTCGAACTTACCTGTAGCACTGACCCTCGAAGGGGCGTCGATGTTTTTCAGAACATTCGGGGGATCGCTGGCGGTCGCCGCCCTGGGCCTCGCGCTGGGACTGATCTACGGCGGCGGGACGGGGCTGGCGGTCGTCGCGATCCTCGCAGTGCTCGAGGTCTCGCTGTCGTTCGACAACGCGGTGGTAAACGCGACGGTGCTGGTACGGATGAACCCGTTCTGGCAGAAGATCTTCCTGACCGTCGGTGTGGCGATCGCCGTATTCGGCATGCGCCTGATCTTTCCACTGCTCGTCGTGGGCATCACCGCCAAACTGAATCCCATACAGGCGGTTCGGCTTGCCCTGCAGAAGGGTGATCCGCACCAGCACGGAACCTACGGCTACCTGTTGCACCAGGCGCACCCCGCGATCGCGGCATTCGGGGGCACCTTCCTGCTCATGCTGTTCCTCGACTTCATCCTTGCCGAGCGCGAGATCACCTGGCTCACGTGGTTCGAGCGACCCCTGGCCCGGATCGGCAAGCTCGACCAGCTGTCGGTGACGATCAGCCTCGTGTTCCTCACGGTTGTGGCCTACACGCTCGCGCCGCAGGGCAAGATTTCGACAGTGCTGGTGTCGGGCGTGCTCGGAATGGCCACATACCTGGTGGTAAACGCATTGGGTGAGTTCTTCGACACCGACGACGAGGCTGAGTCCGAGGTCGCGGCAGGAGGGCCGAGGCGCACGACACTGGTGGTGGGCAAGGCGGCCTTCTTCCTGTTCCTCTACCTCGAGGTCCTGGACGCGTCGTTCAGCTTCGACGGCGTCGTCGGCGCGTTCGCGATCACCTCGGACCCGATCATCATCGCGATAGGCTTGGGCGTCGGCGCGATGTTCATCAGGTCGCTGACGGTGTACCTGGTGAAGAAGGGCACGCTGGGCGAATACATCTATCTGGAGCACGGCGCGCTGTGGGCGATCGGTGCCTTGGCGGTAGTGCTGATGTTCACCATTCGCTATTCGATACCTGAGGTCGTCACGGGGCTGATCGGTGTGGGCTTCATCGGCGCGGCCCTGGCCTCATCCATAGTCCGAAACAGGCGCGCTGCCGCCGCCGGGTTGTCAGAGCACGATGTCGAGGCGGCCGTCGTATGAGGTCGGCGAGCAACGTCGTCGAGAGGAAGCGCACACCGGCGCAAGGAGAGGTGGCACGTTAGCCATGGGAATCGACTACACCAAACGACCGGCACAGTCAGCGGCGCCGACGCCACCCGCAGTCGCCACGCTGAAGCCGCAACCCCCGGCGTCGACAGGCGCTCAGGCGCCGACGTCCCGGGTCATCCTGACAAAGGCCGCACCCACCGTCTCGCTCACCAAGCACGGGTCGGCCCGCGGAACGATGCGGGTGAATCTCAACTGGAACGCACGCGCGCCGCAGGAAGGCCGCGGGCTGTTCAAGCGTCTGGCCCCAGCGCTCGACCTCGATCTCGGATGCCTCTACGAGTTCGCCGACGGAACCAGAGGCGTCGTCCAGGCTCTCGGGAACTCCTTCACCGCCCGCCCGCGGGGTGTCTCGGAGGACGTCATCTGGCTCGACGGAGACGATCGATCCGGAGCCAATTCCGCCGGGGAGAACCTCTTCATCAACCTCGCCCACGCCGACAAGATCAAACGAGTCATGGTCTTCGCCCTGATCTACGAGGGGGCGGCGAACTGGGCCGCGGCTGATGGCGTGGTCACGCTGTTCCCGGCCGCCGGGCCGCAGATCGAGGTGCGCCTGGATGACTCTCGCGACGGCGCGCGAATCTGTGGCATCGCGATGCTCGAGAGCAACGGCGGGGATCTGTCGGTGCGCCGCGAGGTGAAGTACCTCAACGGTGGCCAGCGGGTTCTCGACGAGGCCTACGGCTGGGGGATGAACTGGACCCCAGGCCGCAAGTAGAGGCAACGTAGTAAGCGCCAGCTTGAGCAAGGTCGGTGGGAAAGCTCAGGTTGTCAGCTCAGAATGTGTCATGACAGACCAAGGAGTACCGCCCATGTCCGAGCTTGACCTCGGTTCGACCGCCCCGACCATTGCCGCGCCAACAGCATCGGCCTCCACCCCGGGCACAGGCCTGGTGCTCGCGCCGCCAGCGCCTGTCGAGGTGATCGCGCCCGAGCAGGCCGCTGGCGCAATCCCCGTCGACGACGCGAAGCAGGCTGAGCTCCGGGCGAAGGCGGAGGCCTTCGCGGCGGAGCTGGCTGCGATGGACACCCGCTCACCGGCGTTCATCCAGAAGGTCGACTCCATCACGTCGATGGGCGACAAGGACATCCGCGCGACCGCGCAGGTATCGAGCAGGATGCTCGAACGCCCGGCGGCGGCGGTCCGCAACAGTAAGGGCGGCGGTGGCGACGCCCAGACCCGAGTCGCGGGGACCCTAATCGAGCTGCGGTCGACCGTGACCGAGCTGGACCCCGGGCGGGCCGATCTGAGCGGGGCGAAGAGGCTGCTCAAGTTCATCCCGGGCGGCGACCGCCTGCAGCGCTATTTCGCAAAGTACGAGTCAGCGCAGACCCACCTGAACGCGATCATCAAGGCTCTCGACTCTGGCCAGGACGAGCTGCGCAAGGACAACGCCTCCATCGAGACCGAGAAAGCCAACATGTGGACCGCGATGGGAAAGCTCAGCGAGTACAACCAGCTCGCGACTGCCCTCGACAAGGCCGTCGAGCAGAAGGTCGCCGAGCTCGAGGCGGCCGGCCGCAGCGACGATGCCGCGACACTGCGTGCGGACGCCCTGTTTGCCATTCGGCAACGCCACCAGGACATCCTCACCCAGATGGCAGTCTCGGTTCAGGGCTACATGGCCCTCGACCTCATTCGAAAGAACAACATCGAGTTGATCAAGGGTGTCGACCGCGCCCAGACCACCACGGTCGCGGCGCTGCGCACGGCTGTCATCGTGTCGCAGGCACTTTCGCGCCAAAAGCTCGTCCTGGACCAGATCGCCGCGTTGAACGCCACCACGTCGAACCTGATCGAGTCGACGTCGCAGCAGCTGCGGATGCAGGGCGCGCAGATCAATCAGCAAGCGGCAAGTAGCACGATCGACATCCAGAAGTTGCAGGCCGCCTTTGACAATGTGTTCCAGACCATGGATGCCCTCGACACGTTCCGCGCGCAGGCGGTCGACAGCATGGCCCAGACCGTAACCGCACTGGAAGGCCAGATCGAACGAGCGAAGCCGTACCTGGAGCGCACGCGGCGTGGCGACGGGGGCGGCGCGGACAGCGCTGCGGCGATCGGCGGTTTCTGAACCCAGTGACCGTGAGTTGAGATACTGGGTTCATGACGTCGTGGTTCCGACGGCCGCATGAGATCAGGCCGAGCCCCGAGCCCGAGCCTGCCGACAGTCCGGCCACGCTCCTGCGCAGCCTGGATGAGCTGATCTCATTCGTGAACCGGAATGCCGGACGTCTCCCGGTCGAATCCGTGGTGGCGGCGCGCAGGGTCACTGACGCCGTCCGAGACGTGATCGACACAGCCGACCACGGCACCCTCGACGTCTACGCCGCGATATCGGTCAAGCGGATCGTCGACGATTACCTCCCGACGACTCTGCGGACCTATCTGGCCCTCGAGGCCGAGACCGTCGGGCAGCCTCGGCCCAGCGGAGCGTCGCCGAACGAGTCTCTGCAGCAACAGCTGAACTCGCTCTGGGAAGGTGCCGTCGACGTACGAACCGCCGCTCGCTCGCGCGATGCTGACGCGCTGCTCAGCCAGGGCACCTTCTTGCACACCAAGTTCACCGGATCGGATCTTGATCTCTGATGGCGACGATGAAGCGTGGCGCTAACGTCGCGCTCACCCGGGAGATCCCAGGCCTGAGCGGATTGGTCCTCGGCGTGAGCTGGAACGCCGGCGCGGAAGCGGTGCTGGCCGACAATCTCGTCATGGCAGCGATCCTCTGCGACGCAGCCGACCGAGCCCTGTCCGACGATCACTTCGTCTTCTTCAACCAGCTCCGTTCCCCTGACCTGTCCGTACAGATGCTGGAGCAGTCGCTGGGCGCGGACAAGGAGCAGATCGAGATCGATCTCGCGCAGGTTCCGGCAGTAGTGGAGCGCATCGTCGTAGTCCTCTACATCAACGACGGCCCGGCTCAACACCGCACCCTCGGTCAGTTGCGCAGCTGCGCAGTGCGCGTCCTCGACTTGGCCGACAATCGCGAGCTGGTGCGCTCAGAGGACTTGACGCCCGGTCTCGACAGCGAAACGGCGCTGACCCTCGGCCAGGTGTACCGGCACAACGGCGACTGGAAGTTCAAGGTCCTCGGCCAGGGCTATTCCAAGGGGCTCGCGGGGATCGCCGCTGACTACGGCCTTTCGTTGTGATCAACCCCGACCCGCGAACCGCCCCGCCGAGGCCGGATCTGTCGTTCCTGCGTCGCCGGGCGCGACCCGCGGCGGCGCCGGGCGACGCCGCGGTGCGTGACTTCGTAGC
>JALYIL010000148.1 GCA_030775825.1 Actinomycetota bacterium | reverse complement strand
GTCGTGCACGGCTCGGTGCTGCTGTCGGGCGGCTCGACCGTGGGCGCCAACTCCAGGGTGGCAGCCGACGCCGTCGTCGACGGCTCGATCCTGTTCGACGACGCCGCGGTGGGCCGGGGCGCCGTGGTGCGACGATCGGTTGTCGGGTTTGGCGCCCGCATCGGCGACGGCGCCGTCATCGAGGATGCCGTGATCGGCGATCGCGCAAGCATCGGCGCGCGAGTCGAATTGCGTGCTGGCGCGCGGGTATGGCCCGAGGTCGTGCTCGCCGACGGGGCCATTCGATTCTCAGCTGACCTCTGACGATGTTGGAACTGACCTGGGACGCCCGGCGGCTGGTGGATCTCGCCGGCACGCTTGCCCCGCTGCGCCGGGGCTCGGGGGACCCGGCGCATCGCGTGGATGGCCGCGGCGTCTTCTGGTGGGCCTGTGCGACGCCAGAAGGTGACGCGACGATCGCGCTCGCTTCGCAGAGCGCGTCGGTTGTCGCCGCCCAGGCGTGGGGCGGGGGAGCGAAGTGGCTGCTCGAGCGCGTGCCCACGCTGCTCGGCGAGACCGACGACTGGTCGGGGTTGGACGTCTCAGCCCACCCGCTGCTGCACGAGGTGCGACGGCGGCGTCAGGGCTTGCGGTTGCCGCGTACCGGGTTGGTGTTGGACGCACTGGTGCCGGCCATCCTGGAGCAACGCGTGACCGGCACCGAGGCGCGGCGAGCATGGCGAGCGCTGCTCTACCGGTTCGGGTCGATCGCTCCTGGACCGGTAAGCACGATGCGGGTTCCGCCAACCGCCCGCGCCTTGCTGGAGATCGCGGCGTGGGACTGGCATCGCCTCGGCGTGGATGGCCAGCGCCAACGGGCGATACGTGCCGCGGCCTCCGTTGCCTCACCTCTGGAGGAGTGCGCCACGATGGCGTGCTCCGATGCTGTCGCGCGGTTGCGGATTGTCCCCGGTGTCGGGGCATGGACCGCGGCCGAGACCGCGCAGCGTGCGCTCGGGCATCCCGACGAAGTCAGCGTCGGCGACTATCACCTCAAGGACGTCGTCGTGCATTTCCTGACCGGGCGGCCGAGGGGCGACGATGCCCAGATGTTGAGGCTTTTGGAGCCCTGGGCCGGGCACCGCCAGCGGGTCGTGCGTCTGATCGAGCTGTCAGGCGTGAGCAAGCCGCGCTTCGGCCCGCGCCTCGCGCCCATCGATATCAGAGCAATCTGAATCCTCAGAGTGCGGCGAGAACCGCGTCGGCGACGGCGGGCCACGCAGCGCGCGCCCAGTCGTCGAAATTGCGGTCTGTGAGCGCGACCAGCCCGATCCCCACCGCGGGGTCGATCCACATCGCGGTACCGCTCTGTCCGAAGTGGCCAAAAGTCGCCGGTGAGTTCCTCGCGCCCGTCCAGTGCGGGTGCTTGTCGCCGCGGATCTCGAATCCGAGGCCCCAGTCGTTCGGATCCTGGCCACCGAAGCCCGGCAGAACACCCCGCAAGCCAGGATATTGAACCGTGGCGGCGTCGTAGACGGTCGCCGGCTGGACAAAGTCGGGGGCTTCGCGGGCGGCGATGAGCCTGTGCATCACGACGGCGAGGTCCGCCACGCTGGACCAGCCATCGCGAGCGGCCGAACCGCGAAGCTCGGTGTGGGTCAGCCCGAGCGGCTGGATCAGAGCCTCGTCCATATAGGACGCGAACGGCATTTCCACTGCCGCTTCCACGAGCTCGCCGGCCAGCTCGATGCCCACGTTCGAGTAGACCCGCCGAACACCGGGCGGGAACGAGCGCAAGTGCCGCTCGGGCGCGACACCGGAAGCGTGGGAAAGCAAGTGACGCAATGTGGCACCGGGCAGCAGCTGCGGGTGGGCGGGCTGCGAAAGCTCGACCGCCTCCTCCTCGACCGCGACCAGCATGGCGAGCACCGCGAGTGGCTTGGTCACCGAAGCCAGCCAGAACTCATGATCGGTGTCGCCGTGGGCCTCGATCAATCCATCCCGGCCGATTACGCCTATCGCGGAAGTCGCAACCGGCCACTGGTCGATGACCGACAGCGCCGCACCCAGACGCGAGCTCACAGGCCCAGCCGGGCACGCGCGGTTTCCAGGAGCCGGGGAAGCTCTGGAGAGACCCCCTCCGGGATTGCGTCCCAGGCAAACCACTGCAAATCAAGGGATTCGTCGGACTGAACCGGCACGGCCCCCTCGGACGCGACCGCCAGGAACCGGACGTCGAAGTGCCGCGTGGGGACGCCGAGGGAGCAGGTGATCGGATGGACGTCGAGTCCGAGCGGAGCGGGATCGAAGGACAGCGCGCCTATCCCGCTCTCCTCCCGCGCCTCGCGGGCGGCCGCATCGAGCAGCGTGTGATCGCCAGCTTCGCAATGACCCCCCAGCTGCACCCACATCCCGGCCCGCGGGTGCAGGGTAAGCAGGACGAGGCGGTGTAGCGGTTCGATCACGAGGGCGCTCGCGGTCAAGTGGCCGGGCGCGCAGGATCGCCACATCGCGTCCGGACGGGCGGCGAGGAAGGCCAGGAAGCCTTGCCGAACAGCCGCGTCCTGGTCGCTGGACGGCGTGACAGCGGTGACTACCTCGACGGCATCGGCGTGCAGGGGCGGGGCAATCTCGGTGGCCCAGCCGACGTCCTCGCGACCCACGGCCATCGCTTCGGATGTGCCCAGGCGAAACAGGTCCTCCTCGGATCCCCGGATGAGCGCTCGACTACCGAGGCCGTCGTCCTCGAGCTTGCCGTCGCGAGCTAGGCCGCGCACGACTGCGACCGGTATCCCCCCGAGCTTGCCCTTGACCAGGTCAGCGGCCGCGGCAATCTCGTCTGCGATGGCGACCTGCGTCACGGCGAGGACGTTTCCGAAGCGGTCCGCGCTACCACGCGGATCGGTGAGCGCGGTCATTCCGGCGACCCCGATCGCCGAGTCAGTGATGCCCTCCCGCCAGGGACGTCCCATCGAATCGCTGACGATCACGGCAATGTCGACGCCCAAGCTGGCACGCAGGTTCTGCCGGAGCAGTTCGGCGGAGGCGTCCGGGTCCACGGGTAGCAGCGCCAGCTCGTTGCGGGCAACGTTCGACTCGTCCACCCCGGCCGCGGCGAGGACGAGGCCGTGGCGGGTCTCGACGATGCGCAGCGGGCCCCGTTTCGCAACCACGCGCACGGTCTCGGCATCGATGGCCCGTTGGCGCGCCAGCTCCCGGGCATCCGGGTCCGCTGAATCCAGAACCACAAGACGACCCTCGGTCTTTGACAGAGCCTTCGAGGTCACGACCAGAACGTCGCCATCATGCAGCGGCGGACAGTGCTGGGCTATCGCCTGGGCGAGGTCGTCGCCCGGGCGCAGCTCGCCGATTCCGAGGACCGGGAGGATCTCGATGTGTGGCGCTGCGTGATCTGGAG
Source organism: Actinomycetota bacterium (assembly GCA_030775825.1). Taxonomy (GTDB): domain Bacteria; phylum Actinomycetota; class Actinomycetes; order Mycobacteriales; family Jatrophihabitantaceae; genus JALYIL01. The sequence goes on along the minus strand of JALYIL010000148.1, from coordinate 169 downwards.
TGCTCATCGGACCAATTTCAACGCGGTCCGAACCATGGCCGCGCTCGCTTCGTCGTCGGTCATGAACAGGGGCACCGCGCTGACGTCGATGCCGGGGATGTCGGCTGCATCGCTCACGTGGATCAGCCAACCATCCAGCAGTCCACCGGCCGTTCGGGCGCCGTAGTGG
>JALYIL010000147.1 GCA_030775825.1 Actinomycetota bacterium | reverse complement strand
CACCGCCGCCAGGGCGGACAGCCGCTCGGCCCGCTCGCCGCCGAGTCCAGCGGCGAGGGCCTGCAGGCCGTGCTTGTCGAAGAAGCCGGTGTCCGTGTCGCCGGCCAGAAAGGCGGGATGGCGCAGGACGTTGACCAGCAGGTCACGGTTGGTGACCAGCCCATGCAGCGTCATTCGATGCAAGGCGGCGGCCAGCACAGCGGCGGCGTGGGCGCGGGTGGGCGCCCAGCTGATCACCTTCGCGAGCATCGGGTCGTAGTAGATGCTGACGCTCGAGCCGTCCTCGACTCCGCTGTCCAGGCGCAGACCGGCGGGTGCGGGACCTGCTTCGAAGCTGGTGTCCACGCCGGGGAGCTGGATGCGGTGCAGCCGGCCGCTCTGTGGGTGCCAGCCCGCGGCGGGGTCTTCGGCGTACAGTCGCACTTCGATCGAATGCCCTTGCCGCAACGGCGCTTCGCTGCTCAGGCGCTCGCCCCCGGCGATGGCAACCTGCAACGCGACGAGGTCCAGGCCGGTCGTGCATTCGGTGACCGGATGCTCGACCTGCAGCCGGGTGTTCATCTCCAGGAAGAAGAACCGCCCGTCCTCGTCGGCCAGAAACTCCACCGTCCCGGCGCTGGTATAGCCGATGGCCGCCGCCGCGGCCTGCGCTGCGCCGAAGAGTCGCTCGCGCATTCCCTCGACCCGGTCGACCAGTGGTGATGGTGCCTCCTCCACGACCTTCTGATGACGGCGCTGGATGGAGCACTCGCGTTCCCCGACCGTCCAGACCGAGCCGTGCTGGTCGGCCATGATCTGAACTTCGATGTGCCGGCCGGAGGCGAGATACGGTTCGCAGAACACGGTCGGGTCACCGAATGCGCTGGCCGCTTCGGCGGCGGCCGCCTCGAGTTCAGCGGTGAGTTCGCGCAGCTCGCGCACCACCCGCATGCCTCGCCCGCCGCCGCCCGCGGAAGCCTTGATGAGGACCGGCAGGTCGGCTTCGGTGACGGCGTCCGGCACCAGCTCCTCAAGCACCGGCACCGCGGCCGCCGCCATCAGGCGTTTGGCTGCGACCTTGTCACCCATGGCGTCGATCGCCTCAGGTGTGGGTCCGATCCAAGTGAGGCCCGCCTCGATGACAGCGCGGGCGAATCCAGCGTTTTCGGAGAGGAACCCGTAGCCCGGGTGGATCGCGTCCGCGCCCGCGCGGCGGGCCGCGTCGATGAGCAAGTCGGACCGCAGATAGGTCTCGCCCGGCGTGTGGCCCGGTAGGCGCACGGCGACGTCAGCCTCGGCCACGTGCGGCGCCCCCACGTCGGCGTCGGAGTACACCGCGGCTGTCGCGATGCCGAGCTCGCGGCAGGTGCGAAAGACGCGGCGGGCAATCTCGCCGCGGTTGGCGACCAGGATGCAGGTGATCGGGCGGTGCTCGGTCGTGGCCCGCGGCGCCCGGCTCACAGGCGGAACACCCCGTAGCCGCTGGCGCCGGCCACCGGCGCGGTGTGGATCGCGGACAGGGCGATGCCAAGCACGGTGCGCGTGTCGCGGGGGTCGATGATGCCGTCGTCATAGAGCCGTCCGGACAGGAACGGCGCAAGCGACTCGGTCTCGATCTGTGCCTCCACGTACTGGCGCATCTGCTCGTCGGCCGCCTCGTCGTAGACCTGGCCCCGACCCTCCGCCGCCTGGCGCGCGACGATGGACAGCACCCCGGCCAGCTGGGCCGGACCCATGACGGCTGACTTGGCGTTCGGCCAGGTGAACAGGAAGCGGGGAGCGTAGGCGCGCCCGCACATGCCGTAGTTACCGGCACCATAGGAGGCGCCCATCGTCACCGTGAGGTGTGGCACGCGCGAGTTCGAGACTGCGTTGATCATCAAGGCGCCGTGCTTGATGATCCCGGCCTGCTCGTATTCCTTGCCGACCATGTAGCCGGTGGTGTTCTGCAGGAACAGCAGGGGGGTGTCCGCCCGGTTCGCGAGCTGGATGAACTGCGCGGCCTTCTGCGCCTCCTCGCTGAACAGCACCCCCCGGGCGTTGGCGAGGATGCCGATCGGGTAGCCGTGCAGGTCGGCCCAGCCGGTGACCAGGCTCGAGCCGTAGAGCGGTTTGAACTCATCGAAGTCCGAGCCGTCAACGACTCGGGCGATGACTTCGAGGGGATCGAAGGGCACCTTGAGGTCGGTGGGGATGATGCCGAGCAGGTCCTGCTCGTCGTAGCGGGGCGGGGCCGGGTCAGGTTTCGGGGCCGGACCCTGCTTGCGCCAGTTGAGGCGTCCCACGATCTGGCGCCCGATGCGGATCGCATCGTGCTCGTCCGCGGCCATGTAGTCGGCCAGCCCCGAACGCCGGGCGTGCATCTCCGCGCCGCCGAGCGACTCGTCGTCGGACTCCTCCCCGGTGGCCATCTTCACCAGCGGGGGCCCGGCCAGGAAGACCTTGGCGCGCTCCTTCACCATGACGACGTAGTCGCTCATGCCGGGAATGTAGGCGCCGCCAGCGGTCGAGTTGCCGAACACGAGCGAGATGGTGGGGATGCCGGCCGCCGAGGCGCGGGTGAGGTCGCGAAAGATCTGGCCGCCCGGAATGAAGATCTCCTTCTGGGTCGGCAGGTCGGCTCCGCCGGACTCGGTGAGCCCGATCGAGGGCAGCCGGTTCTCCAAGGCGATCTCGGAGGCGCGCAGCACCTTCTTCAGCGTCCACGGATTGGACGCCCCGCCGCGCACCGTGGGGTCGCTGCCGTTGATCATGCATTCCACGCCGTTGACGACGCCGATGCCCGTGACAACGCTCGCGCCGACCGTGTAGTCGCTTCCCCACCCCGCGAGCGGGGAGAGTTCCAGGAAGGGGGCTCCCGGGTCGAGGAGCAACTCGATCCGCTCGCGGACCAGCAACTTGCCGCGCGCGTGGTGCCGCTCGACGTACTTCGCCCCGCCGCCGGCGACGGCCTTGGCCTGCTCGACATCGAGCTCAGCGAGCTTCTCGAGCATCGCCGCGCGATTGGCGGCATAGTCGGCGCTGGTGGGATCGACCCTCGACGGCAGCGTGGTCATGACGTGTACCCGAGCAGCTTTGCCGCCAGCCCGGTGAGGATCTCGTCAGTGCCGCCGCCGATGCCCAGGATGCGCATGTCGCGGTATTGCCGCTCGATCTCCGCCTCTCGCATGTACCCCATCCCCCCGTGCAGCTGCAGCGCGCGGTCCACCACCCACATGCCGGCTTCGACCGCGGAGTTCTTCGCGAAGCAGGCCTGCAGCGCGAGATTGCCGGCGGCAGCACTGTCCGCGGGATTTCCCGCGGCAGCAACCGCAACCTGACGCGCGTACACCCGGGCCACCTCGACGCGGCGGGCCATCTCGGCGAGCGTGTGCTGGACGGCCTGCCGGCTGATCAGCGGGCGGCCGAAGGTGTCGCGCAGCCGGCACCAGTCGACGGCCAGATCAAGGCAGCGCTGCGCGCTGGCGTAGGCCTGAACGGCCAGGCCGATGCGCTCGCTGACGAAGTTCTGCGCGATCTGGATGAACCCGGTGTTCTCCGCGCCGACGAGATTCGCCGCTGGAACCCGCACGTCAACGAAGGACAGCTCGGCTGTGTCCGAGCAAAGCCAGCCCATCTTCTCGAGCTTGCGCGAGACGCTGAAGCCCGGGGTTCCCCTCTCCACCACGATCAGCGAGATGCCGTGCGCGCCCGCGTCTGCGGTGCGCACAGCGGTCACCACGAAGTCGGCCCGAACTCCGGAGGTGATGTAGGTCTTCGCTCCGTTGATGACGAACTCGTCGCCGTCGCGCTTGGCCGAGGTGCGAAGGCCCCCGACATCCGAGCCGCCGTCGGGCTCGGTGATCGCCAGCGAGCCGATCTTCTCCCCGTTGATCGTCGGGCGCACCCACCGCTCGATCTGCGCCCGATCTCCAGCGGCCACGATGTGCGGCAAGGCGATCCCCGAGGTGAAGAGCCCGGCGAACAGCCCTCCCGCCCCTCCCACGTAGTGCATCTGCTCGCAGAGCACGACCGCGTCGACGGCATCGCCGCCGCCGCCGCCGACAGACTCCGGAAAGGCGAGCCCCAGCAGTCCCAGCTCGGCGGCTCGGGCGTGAAGCGCCCGCGGGAGTTCCCCGGCCCGCTCCCATTCCTCGAGCTTCGGCAACACATGCGATGTCATGAAGCCGGTCACCGTCTCGCGCAGGGCAACCCGCTCCGGCGTCACGAACGGGTCGCTCACTGGTGCACCATCCTTGTGTCGGTGGCCTCGGATGGGTTGCCGATGCGCCCGAGGTGCTGTCGGGTCATCGCCCCGCTCGCTTGACACGGTCGATGTCCACTGTGAGATCTGCGGGATCC
>JALYIL010000146.1 GCA_030775825.1 Actinomycetota bacterium | reverse complement strand
GACCGGCAGATCGACGTAGTGGACCAGTGGGCGTTCCTTCACCCGGCTCGGACCGCCGCAGCCCGGACATCGTGGATCCGTGACAACCTGCTCGATCACCAGCTCGACCTGCGGGCCGCGCCGCTCGTAGTACAGGACACGCACGTCCTTCAACCCCACCAGCGCCAGGACAATCTCGCTAGGCTCAGACACGACGAAGGTGCTTCTTGCTTTTTGGGTCACACCTCAAGCCTGGAGCGCCTTCGTCCCCTCACCCGGACGACTCGCGGACGGCACGCACCCCGCTGAAATCCGAAGAGCCGTCATAATCCGAAGAGCCGCGATACATCGGGAGTTGTGGGCCCCGCGGGGCTCGAACCCGCAACCTACGGATTAAAAGTCCGCAGCTCTACCGATTGAGCTAGAGGCCCGTCGCAACCAGTCTGACAGAAGCCCGGCACCGTCCCGGAGTAGCGTCGCGATCCGTGCCCGCGTTGCTTGCCGATCTCACCACGATGCGCGTGGGGGGCGTGGCGGCGCGGGTGGTGACCGCTGGATCGCCCGATGATCTTGTCGCCGCCGTCCGGTCGGCAGATTCTGCCGGTGACCCGTTGCTTCTCATCGGCGGTGGTAGCAATCTCGTTGTCGCTGACGACGGATGGCCAGGTGTGGTGATTCTGGTTCGAACCGATGGCATTGACGTGCGCAGTGATGGTGACGCCGTGGCGGTAACGGTTCAGGCGGGCGTTGCGTGGGACACAGTCGTCGCGAGAAGCGTGGCCCAGGGGTGGTCCGGCCTCGCCGCGATGTCTGGCATTCCGGGGCTCACGGGCGCGACGCCCATCCAGAATGTGGGCGCCTACGGCAGCGAAGTCGCTGACGTCATCAGCGAGCTCACGGTGCTCGATCGCACGAGCGGAGCTGTGGAACGGTGGACGCCGGACCGGTGCGGATTCGGGTTTCGCACGAGTGCTTTCAAGCACACCGACCGCTTTGTCGTGCTCGACGTCACGTTCCGGCTGCCGTTCACCCCCGAAAGCGTCCCGGTCCGGTATGTCGAACTCGCGCGCCGGCTGGGGATCGATACTGGCGCGCTCGCGCCGTCGCAGCAGGTCCGTGAGGTCGTGCTGAAGCTGCGTCGCGAGAAGGGGATGCTGCTGGATCCAGCTGACCACGACACGTGGAGTGTGGGCTCGTTCTTCGTCAACCCGTTCGTGGACCCGCGAGACGTGCCAGACGGCTGCCCGCACTGGGTCGTGGACGGACGCACCAAGCTGTCGGCCGCATGGCTGATCGAGAACGCCGGGTTCTGGAAAGGCTTCGGGCTCGACCGCCGGCCCGGACGCGCCGCGCTGTCGACCAAGCACACTCTCGCGTTGACGAATCGCGGCGGTGCGGCGACCGTGGAGATCCTGGATTTGGCCCGCGAGATCCGAGCAGGCGTCGAAGCGAAGTTCGGCGTCCGGCTGTCTCCCGAGGCCCATCTCGTTGGAGTCGAGCTATGACGCAGCCGCCTGACCGATTCGGTGCTCCCTCGCCAGCGCCGCAAGGCGACCCGCTGTACCAGCCAGATCCGCCGGGCTTCCCGCCCGCGGGGTATTCGGGCTATCCGCCGCCGGGCTACCCGCCCGCGGGGTATCCGGGCTATCCGCCGGCGGGGTATCCGGGCTATCCGCCGGCGGGGTATCCTGGCTACCCGCCGCCGGGCTACGGCCCACCGCCCGGGTACTACCCCGGATATCAGCCACCGAACCCTCGCCGCCGCAGGTCTGAGCCCATAACTGGCTGGGCGTTGTTCGCGGTGGGCGTGCTGACTGCGGTCGCCTCCCTGATGCCGTGGGCGACGTTCTTCGGCGTTTCCATCGGCGGAACGAAGGGCGACGGAACACTCACGGTGTTCTGCGCCGTCCTCATCAGCGCGATGGGACTGGTGATAGGTCTTCGGCAGGGCCTGTTGTGGACGTCGATCACTGCGTTGATCTTCTCAGCTTTGGTGACACTGGTCGCGCTAGCCGACATCGGCAATGTCAGCCGGCTTGTTACGGCTACCTCGGACACCTTCGTTGGGGGAGCGATTCGAATCGGACCGGGCCTCTGGTTGACCCTGGTGGCGGGCCTGCTCGGCCTCGCTGTCTCGATCGTCGCGATCGTACGCAGGCCCGTCAATCGCTAGATTGCCGTGCGACCTTGTACGGGGCAGCCTGCGCCAGCGGCTTCACTACGAGCAGGTCGATGTCGACGTGCGCGGGACGGGTTACGACAAATGCGATGCAGTCTGCGACGTCGTCCGCAGTGAGCGGATTCGCGACGCCCGCGTAGACCCGATCGGCGGCCGCCGCGTCACCGCGCAGCCGGACCAAGGAGAACTCCTCGGTGTGGACCATGCCGGGAGCGACCTCGCTGATGCGCACAGGACGCCCGTTCAGTTCCAGCCGCAACGTCTCCGCGAGCGCAGCCGCGGCATGTTTCGCCGCCGCATATCCGGCGCCGCCCTCGTAGACCAGATGACCAGCAATAGACCCGGTCACGACGATGTGCCCGCCGTTGCCACGTTCGAGCGCGGGCAGCAGGGCCTGTGTCACGCGCAAGACCCCGAGCACGTTCGTGTCATACATCGCTTGCCAGTCGGCGGGATCGGCCCGCTCAACCGGCTCCACGCCGACCGCGCCCCCCGCGTTGTTGACCAGGACCGCGACGTCATCGAGCGAGGCGGCCAACTCGGCCACGGATTCGGCGGAGGTCACATCCAGGGTGACGGCTCGCACCCCTGAAGTGGACGCCGCCAGCTCGTGCAGCCGGTCAGTCCGGCGAGCGGCGCCACCACCTCGTAGCCCTCGGCGGCCAGCCTTCGGGCGGTTGCCGCCCCGATGCCGCTGCTTGCACCCGTTACGACCGCAACTCCGCGCCCCATGCCTGTTGATTCTCCTGCCCAGTGACGTCGGGCATGATCGGGGGTAGCTCGTTGTTCAACAGGAGGCAGCGCACGGTGGACAGGAGTGCAGAGGTGCAGGTGAGCAAGCTTCCACGCCGGATCGCCATGCTCAGCGTCCATACCTCTCCGCTCGACCCGCCCGGCGGCGGCGACGCAGGCGGGATGAACGTCTACATTGTCGAGACCGCCAAGCGACTGGCCGAATCAGGCATGGCAGTGGAGATCTTCACCCGGGCAACATCCAGCGACCAGCCGGCCGTCCAGGAGATGTATCCCGGCGTGTTGGTGCGCCATGTCTCGGCCGGCCCGTTCGAAGGCCTGGCGAAGGCGGACCTTCCCGCCCAACTGTGTGCCTTCACCGCCGGCGTCATGCGCACCGAAGCCAACCACGATCCCGGCTGGTACGACGTCATTCACTCGCACTATTGGCTCTCCGGCCAGGTGGGCTGGTTGGTCCGCGAACGCTGGGGCGTCCCGCTCGTGCACTCGGCGCACACCTTGGCGAAGGTGAAGAACGCCCTTCTGGCCGAAGGCGACGTCCCGGAGCCGATGGCCCGGGTGATCGGCGAGGAGCAAGTCGTCGCGGAGGCCGATCGGCTCATTGCATCCACCCGCGAGGAAGCCGACGAGCTCATCAACCTCTACTCGGCCGAGCCCGCGCGTGTTCGAACAGTCGCGCCGGGCGTCGACCTCGACGTGTTCACGCCCGGCTCGGCCTCGGCGGCGCGCCGCGAACTCGCCCTACCGGCAGACGCGCTCACCCTCCTGTTCGTCGGCCGCATTCAGCCGCTGAAGGCACCGGACCTGCTCCTGCGCGCCGCCGCCCTGATGCGTCGTGATCCTGTCCTTGCCGCGCGGCTCCAGGTCGTCGTTCTCGGCGCTCCCAGCGGGACTGTGGTCGGCGCACCCGAGTGGCTGACCGCGCTGTCGGCAAGCCTTGACCTCGGCGCAACGGTCCGGTTCGTCCCCCCCGCCGCCCGCGACACCGTCGCCGCGTACTACCGAGCGGCCGACCTCACCGTCGTACCGAGCTACAACGAGTCCTTCGGTCTGGTTGCCCTGGAATCACAGGCCTGCGGTACACCGGTGATCGCCGCCGCCGTCGGCGGCCTCACGACAGCGGTCGCGGACGGCGCATCCGGTGTGCTCGTCGACGGACATGATCCCGAGCAATGGGCGAAGGTCATCGGGGACCTGCTACGCACACCCCGCGCGATCGAGGCATTGGCAACGCGCGCACGTAAGCACGCCGAGCTGTTCTCATGGGAGCGCACCACGCAGGGGTTGCTCCTGGCGTATCGCGAAGCGATAGACGAGATGGTCGGGAACTGCAGCCCGGCGCGCACCGAGCGCACGTGAGCACGGCCGAAGTCATCGAATCAGCCCTGCGCGAGCAGGAACTCGAATTCGAGCGCATCGATGCCGCTACGTTCGTGGTGGCATTGCCGGGACAGAAGCGGCTCAAGACCGCGTGCTGGCTGAGCATCGGCGCTCACGCTCTCGAGATCGAGGCGTTCGTGATGCGAAAGCCTGAGGAGAACCTCGAAGGCGTCTACGCGTTTCTGCTCAAGCGCAACGTTCGGATGTACGCCGTCTCGTGGGGAATCGATGCCGCAGGGGACGTCTACCTCAGCGGCCGATTACCCCTGTCGGCAGTGACCGCTGATGAGATCGACCGCGTTCTGGGCAGCGTTCTCTCCTACGCCGATGACACGTTCAACCAATTGCTCGAACTCGGCTTCGGTTCCTCGATAAAGCGCGAGTGGGCCTGGAGAGTGAAACGAGGCGAGTCTCTGGCGAACCTGCAGGCTTTCGAAGGCTTTGCCAAGCCGGCCTCGGACTGAGGACCACGTCACTTGATGGGTCCGGCAAGATGGTCGACGTGCCGACGCTGATCCTGCTCCGCCACGGCGAGAGCCAATGGAACCAGAAGAACTTATTCACCGGATGGGTCGATGTAGACCTCACGGCAGCGGGCGAGGCCGAAGGCCGCCGCGGCGGCGAACTTCTGGTCGAGCACGCGCTGCTGCCTGATGTCGTGCACACCTCGGTGCTGCGACGCGCCATCCGCACTGCCGAGATCGCGCTCAACGCAGCCCAGCGCCACTGGATTCCCGTTCGGCGGTCCTGGCGGCTCAACGAGCGGCACTACGGAGCCTTGCAGGGCAAGGACAAGTCCGAGGTGCGTGGGGAGTTCGGCGACGAGCAGTTCATGCTCTGGCGCCGATCCTATGACGTGCCCCCGCCGCCGCTGGCGGACGGTGATCGCTACAGCCAGGTCGGCGATCCGCGGTATGCGGACCTGCTCGACATCGTGCCCAGGACTGAATGCCTCGCCGACGTAATCGCGCGGATGTTGCCCTACTGGTACGACGCGATCGTTCCCGACCTTCGCCGTGGCCAGGTTGTCCTGGTCACGGCCCACGGCAACTCCCTGCGTGCCTTGATCAAGCACCTCGACGCGGTTTCTGACAAGGAGATCGTCGGTTTGAACGTTCCGACCGGGATCCCGCTGCACTACGACCTCGACCCCATGACGTTGCTGCCGAGCAGGCCGGGCCAATACCTGGATCCCGACGCCGCCGCGGCCGCGATCGACGCGGTGGCGAGCCAGGGCACGAAATAGTCGTCCTCACGTAACATTACCTACGTGCTCGGCGCCGCGATCGTCACCGGGGTTCTCGCGCTCGCGCTAGGAATCCTCGGCGGAATCGCAATCGGGCGGCGTCGCGGGGACTTCACGACCGCCTTTCCGGGCGCCGAGAATGACGAGCGGCAACGCGCCGATCAGACACTGCCTTCTCTCGTGGTCGAGGCGCTCGATCACGGCGTCGTAGTGCTCGACCGCGACGACTTCGCGATCCTCGTCAACCCGGCCGCTCGGGCTATGGGCGTCCTCAATGCCGATCGACTGACCTTTCCTGACCTCGCGAAACTGGCCGCCAGCGCCCGAGACCGGGGCACAGTCGCTACCCGCCTCATCGACCTGCCCATCGGTCGCCTAGGTCGCGAGCCGATCGGGCTGTCCGTGACGGCGGTTCCGCTCGGCTCAGGCGACTCCGAGAGCGAGCTGGGCGATCGGCGCCGCGTTCACGAGGTGGCGCTGCTGCTTTCCGACGTGAGCGAGCAGCGGCGCCTGGAGTCGGTGCGTCGCGATTTCGTGGCCAACGTCTCTCATGAACTCAAGACCCCCGTCGGTGCCCTCACGTTGCTGGCCGAGGCCATTCAGGACGCCGCCGACGACCCGACCACCGTCGCGCACTTCGCCAGCCGAATGCAGCACGAAGGTGCCCGGCTGGCCCGCCTGGTTGGCGAATTGATGGAGTTGTCCCGGGTGCAGGGTATGGATCCAATGCCCGGTGCCGCCCCTGTGGACGTCCGAGGCCTCGTCGATGAATCCGCCGACCGCGCCGGCTTGGCCGCCGAACAAGCCGGCATCGAGATCGTCGTCAGGTGCGAGGACGACCTGGTAGTCAGCGGTAATGAGGCACAGCTGGTGACCGCGGTAGCCAACCTCGTCGACAACGCGATCGCCTACAGCGCCGATGGCACCCGGGTTCAAGTGGTGGCCACGGCCAGCAACGACCACCAGGACCGCCCCACCGTCGACATAGCCATCACCGACGAGGGTCTCGGAATCGCCGAAGCCGACGTCGACCGAATTTTCGAGAGATTTTATCGCGTGGACCCCGCGCGCTCCCGCGCGACCGGGGGTACGGGCCTCGGGCTAGCCATTGTGAAGAACATCATTACCAACCACGTGGGCACGGTAGCTGTGCATAGCGTGGTCGGCCGAGGTTCGACATTCACCATCCGGTTACCGCGCGTTCACTCCGATACGACAGCGTCCTCATCGCGGACACAACCAGCACCGATACAGGCCAGGGGGTCAGCATGACGCGCGTGTTGGTAGTCGAGGACGAGGAATCCTTCTCGGACGCTCTGTCTTACATGCTTCGGCGCGAAGGCTACGAGGTCGACGTTGCCGCCACCGGGCCGGAGGCGTTGACCTCCTTTGAGCGCTCGGGGGCCGACCTCGTCCTGCTCGACCTCATGCTGCCCGGCCTGTCAGGCACTGAGGTGTGTCGCGAACTGCGTTCGCGCTCCCACGTACCGATCATCATGGTCACTGCTCGTGACTCTGAAGTTGACAAGGTCGTCGGGCTCGAACTGGGCGCCGATGACTACGTCACCAAGCCGTTCTCCTCGCGCGAGTTGGTGGCCCGGATACGCGCGGTGCTCCGGCGCGGCGCCGAACCCGAAGAACTGCTCACCAGCACGGTCGAGGCGGGGCGCGTGCGGATGGACGTCGAACGGCACGTCGTCTCCGTCGACGGCGTGCAGGTGCCCATGCCGCTGAAGGAGTTCGACCTGCTCGAGCTATTGCTGCGCAACGCCGGGCGCGTCCTCACTCGAGGTCAGTTGATCGACCGGGTGTGGGGTGCGGACTATGTGGGCGACACTAAGACGCTCGATGTCCACGTCAAGCGACTGCGCTCGAAGATTGAGCCCGATCCGGCCAACCCGAAGTACCTGGTGACGGTTCGGGGGCTCGGGTACAAGTTCGACGTGTGAGGGCGCGTTTGGGACCCCTTCCGCACGCGTGAGCACGCGGGCCCTCTTCCCCGCCAGGATTGTCAGAAACCGGCGCCGGATCGAACCAGCACAGCGGGGAAGACGGCCGTCCTGACACGCCGCTGACAAAGGCGTGACCTGCCGGGCTGCTCCGGCTCAGTAGTCTTCGCGAGTGCCCCCGGAAGTGAGTGCGCGCGGGCTCATCCTCGTGATCGAGGACGACGCCGCGATTGCTGATGTGATCAGGCTGAACCTCGCAAACTCCGGATACGGCGTGCACATCGAGCGGACTGGGATGGACGGCTTGGCCGCCGTCGGGAGGCTCAAGCCCGCGGCGGTCGTTCTGGACGTCGGCCTGCCTGGGCTCGATGGCGTCGAAGTGTGCCGGCGGATGCGTTCGGAACATGACTGGACCCCCGTTCTGTTCGTGACGGCGCGCGACGACGAGGTCGATCGGATCGTCGGTCTCGAACTCGGGGCCGACGACTACATCACCAAGCCGTTCTCGCCGCGCGAACTGGTGGCGCGCGTGTCAAGCGTCCTGCGGCGCAGTCAAGGTGTCCTGGACGGCGGCCCCGCGCTGGTCGTCGGTGCCGTTCGGGTGGAGCAAGCCGAACGCCGAGTGCTCGTCGACGGCGAGCAGATCGCGCTGACAGCCACCGAGTTCGATCTGCTCGCCTTCCTGATGCGACGCCCGGGACGAGTCTTCAGCCGCGAGCAACTCATCAGCGAGGTCTGGGGCTACCCAGCGCTGGAGAGCAACCGCACGGTGGATGTCCACATCGCTCAACTGCGGTCAAAGCTCGGTCCGGCAAACCCCATCCGGACGGTGCGCGGCGTCGGGTACTCGGTGGATCCGCGAACGAGCGCGGGATGAGATCCCGCGGCTCACTCGGTCAACGAATTTCGATCTTGACTATCGCAATCGCGGTGATCACGGCAATTGTGGCGGGGGCGCTGTCGATCGGATTGATCGTCACCGCCGAGTCGAGTTCGGCCCGGCGCACCCTGGCGCGCATCGCCGACTCCACCGAGACCGCATCGGCGGTCGGGAACGTGCAGGTCGGCGAAACCCGCGCCCGGCAGTTGCTGAGGGTGCTCGGGGTTCAGTACGTGACCCTGGATGCCGCCGGCAACGTCCTGGCCGGGACGGCGGCGTTGGCGCGTGACGCGGTCCGGCCCGGCGACGCTGCCCGGCTGGTCGCCGGACAGAAGATTTCCGCGCTGCGGACAGTCGACGGCCACCCCCTGTTCTTCGAGGCGCGGCCGACGCGTTCCGGGGGGATAGTCGTCGTGCAGCGCCGCTCCGACGCGCTCCCCCTCGTTCTCGCGAGCGTGGTCCGGCGCGTGCTACTGGCAATCGCAATCGCAGTCGCGATCGCGACGGCCCTCAGCCTGTTGGTGGCCAGCCGCCTGGCGCGCCCGCTGCGCCGTACCGCGCAGGCTGCCCATGCCCTCGCCTCCGGTCGACGCGACGTCGCCGTGACACCGGAGGGGCCAGCCGAAGTCGCCGAGGTTGGGGCAGCCGTGAGCACCCTCGCCGAACACTTGGCGTACTCGGAGGCTCGGCAACGCGAGTTCCTCATGTCGGTCTCGCACGAGTTGCGAACCCCGCTCACGGCGATCACGGGCTACGCGGAGTCGCTGGCCGGAGGGGTTATCCCATCGGCGGACATCGCCCGCGTCGGGCAGGTGATGCTCGGCGAGGCCCATCGCCTGGATCGGTTGGTCGCCGACCTGTTGGATCTGGCTCGCCTGGACGCAGCCGATTTCCGGATGGATTTCGTGGCTACCGATCTCAATCAGCTGGCCAGCGCGACCGCTGACGTGTGGGCGAACCGATGTGCGGCGGCCGGGGTGCGCTTCGTACTCGACGTGCAGTCGAGTCCGGTCACGAGCTGGACTGATCCGGCCCGGCTACGCCAGGCAGTGGATGGGTTGCTGGAGAACGCCTTGCGGGTCGCACCGGCAGGTGCCCCCATCGTGCTGGCGGTGCGACGTGAAGCGCCGGCCTCGGTGGTGATCGAGGTCCGTGACGGCGGCCCTGGACTCAACGACACCGACCTGTCTGTCGCCTTCGACCGGTCGGCTCTCTTCGAACGCTATCGGGGGGTTCGTCAGGTCGGCACAGGCCTCGGTTTGGCGATCGTGCACGGGTTGGTGTCGCGCTTGGGCGGAACGGTGGAAGCGGGCCACGCCCTGGAGGGCGGGGC
>JALYIL010000145.1 GCA_030775825.1 Actinomycetota bacterium | reverse complement strand
GCCACGCACGGCCGCCGCGACGATCGTGCGGGCATCGGCGCGCTCGGCCGCGGCCACGAACAGCCGGCGGCGCTCACCGTCCGGACCACCCGCGGGGTCCAAGTAGGTCAGGTATGCAGCGATGCGGGCCTGTCCCAGGGCGGTGAGCACGTGCGTGCCGATCTCCGTCGCCACGTCCGTGAGCGGCACGTATGACGAAGCCACCAGCCCGTTGTCGAGCCGGATACCTTCGGGCCCCGGAGTCGCGCTACTGGTCACGGCGCACTGCACCAGCCGCGTCATCGCCGGCCGTGGCCGGGGTAGTCAGGGACTGGAAGAACTCGACGCTGCCGGTGAAGATCGCCGGTGCGTCGTTGTCGAGCGTCGCGACGTGATAGCTGTCTTCCAGGATGACCTCGCGCACCGAGGTCGACGTCGCCCGCGCCTGTAGCAGTCGCCCCGACAGGGGTTCGACGACGTGATCGTGCCGGCTTCGAAACATGAGGATCGGTGCCGTCACCCGGGCCAGGTCGGCAAGGGTGACGCGCCAGAGTTTCTGCACGGAGGTGAAGGCGACAACCGGCGTGCGATCGTAGGCCGGCTCGACTACGCCGGGTTTCCTGATGTCGCCACCGATGGCGGGTCTCGATTTCACGGCCCAGGCGATGTACGGCGCGAATCGCGCATCGAACCGCTCGGTGGCGTAGGACGGATTGACCAGGACAAGGCCTGCGATCGCGTTCCCCTTCTCCTCGGCGAGCCGGGTGGCCAGCGTGCCACCCATTGACAAACCGCAGGCAAACACCGTGTCGCATCGGGAGGCGACCTCGTCGTAGGCGTTCTCGATTTCGCCGTACCAATCGGTCCAACGCGTGCGGTTGGTGTCCTGCCAGCTTGTGCCGTGGCCAGGCAACCGCGGCAACCGGACGGTGTACCCGGCCGCGGCCAGGTGCTGCGCCCACGGCCGCATGCTGGCGGGCGTGCCGGTGAAGCCATGGCTGAGGATCACGCCCACGTGCCCGCCGTCGGCGCAGAAGGGTTCTGCTTCCGGCCTCAAGGCTACCTGTCCCTCGCTTCCTCGCGCGCTCGCATCCTCGTTCGCGTGGTGGCCACCCCGCGGTGGAGGAATGCGGCGCCCGATCACAGGGTCAATCATGCCTCCCCATCAGCGATAACGGGGCTTTGTCCCCGGTACCAGCGGGCACTACTGTCGGAACCTACTACTAGGTGTGGGGGTTTCGGCGTTGTTCTACTGGCTCGCGAAGTTTGTCCTGCTAGGGCCAATGCTGCGCGGACTCTGGCGCCCCTGGGTCGAGGGGCTGGAGAACATACCTGACGATAAGCCCGCTATCCTCGCCAGCAACCACTTGTCTTTCTGCGATTCGTTCTTCATGCCCGTGATGGTGCCGCGCAAGGTCACGTTCCTTGCGAAGGCGGAATACTTCACCACACCCGGGATCAAGGGGTTCTTCTCACGGATGTTCTTCTCGGGGGTCGGTCAGGTCCCTATTGATCGCTCCGACTCCGACGCCTCCAATGCCGCCCTGAACACCGGCGTCCGCGTCCTGCGGGAGGGAAAGCTCCTCGGGATCTACCCGGAAGGAACCCGCTCACCCGATGGTCGCCTCTACCGCGGGAAGACGGGCGTCGCGCGGATGGCCCTTGAATCCGGCGCGGTTGTGATTCCGTGCGCGATGGTCAACACCGAGATCATCCAGCCCGCCGGGCGGCTGCTGCCCAAGCTCCGTCCGCGGCCGGGGATTCGCTTCGGCAAACCGCTGGACTTCTCCCGCTACGAAGGTATGTCCGGTGATCGTTTCGTCGAGCGGTCGGTCACCGACGAGGTCATGTACGAGCTCATGCAACTCTCCGGCCAGGAGTACGTCGACAAGTACGCCGCGAAGGTGAAGAAGGCGCAGGGCTCTGACATCGCGTTCGGGAGTCGAGACGCCGAGGACATCCGCGAACTCGGCCAACGCCTCCCGGATACCAAAGCCTCCTAGCGGTGCGGTTCTTCTACGACTGCGAATTCATCGAGGATGGCCGGACGATCGACCTTGTCTCGATTGGCGTGGTGGATGAATCCGGTCGAGAGTTCTACGCGATCTCCACGGAATTCGACCCAACGCGGGCCATCGAATGGGTGCGGCGCCACGTCTTGGACAAGCTTCCCGCGCCCGCGGATCCCGCATGGCTGTCGTTGGAGGCGATTCGCGCCGACCTGCTCGCCTTTCTCACCGAGCCCGGCGAGCCGATCGAACTGTGGGCCTGGATGGCCTCCTACGACCACGTAGCGCTGGCTCAGCTGTGGGGCGACATGCGGCAGCTACCGCGAGTGGTACCGCGTTTTACTCACGAGCTTCGCCAACGGTGGGAGGACGCGGGCTCGCCACCGCTGCCATCGGCACCCGCGGATCAGCACGACGCGCTGGCCGACGCCAGGCACAATCTGGCTCGGTGGCGAGTCCTGACTGCGCTGGACGGTACCGAGGAGTAGCCGACTAAGGTTTCTCGCGGCGACCAGCGGCGCAGTGATCAGTCCGTGGCGCGTACGACTCGGGGTCGACTCGGGTGGGAACGGGGAATCTACATGCGCATCGGCGTACTCACCGGCGGCGGTGACTGTCCCGGTTTGAATGCGGTCATCCGGGCCGTCGTTCGCAAGGGCATCGGCATCTACGGCCACGAATTCGTGGGGTTCCGCGACGGGTGGAAAGGCCCCCTGGACAACGTCACGATGCCACTGGGTGTGCCGGAGGTGCGCGGCATCCTTCCTCGTGGCGGAACGATCCTCGGCTCCTCTCGCACCAATCCGTTCGCCGTGGATGCAGGCTTCGAGCGGATCCGGGAGAACCTCCACTCGCTGGGCGTCGACGCGCTGATCGCGATCGGTGGCGAGGACACGCTCGGTGTTGCCACGCAGTTGTACGGGCTAGGGGTCAACGTGATCGGCGTCCCCAAGACGATCGACAACGACCTCAACGCCACCGACTACACCTTCGGCTTCGACACTGCGGTCAACATCGCGATGGAGGCTATTGACCGGCTGCACACCACGGCCGAGTCGCACCATCGCGCCTTGATCGTGGAGGTGATGGGCCGCCACGCCGGATGGATCGCCCTGCACGCCGGGTTGGCCGGAGGCGCCAACGTGATCTTGATTCCCGAGATCCCATTCTCACTGGAACGGGTCTGCGCCTACGTCGAGAGTCGCTTCCAATCGCATTATGCGCCGATCCTTGTCGTCGCCGAAGGCGCTAAGCCCGACGGCGGCGAGAGCGCAACCCTGGAGAAGGGCCTCGACGCATTCGGACACGTTCGTCTCGGCGGAATCGGGGAGTGGCTAGCCGGTGAGATCGAGAAGAACACGGGCAAGGAGGCGCGCACGACCGTCTTGGGGCATATCCAGCGCGGAGGCACCCCCTCGGCGTTCGACCGAGTCCTGGCGACACGCTTCGGCCTGCACGCCATCGACGCCGTCCACCATCGGGCCTGGGGCCACATGGTCGCGCTGCGTGGCCTGGACATCATTCGGGTCCCACTAGTCGAAGCCACCGAGAAGCTGAAGTTGGTCACCCCAGAGCTCTACGCCGAGTCCGAGGTGTTCTTCGGGTGAGCGGCTCCCGGCCGGCGAATACCCTGTGGGAGTGACCCTCTCGCTACCCGGCACGCCGGCACCCGTCGGCTCGACAGATCTGGGCTTGGATCATTGGCGTTCGCTGCCCGCCGCGCAGCAGCCCAACTGGCCCGACGACATCGAGCTGCGGGAGGTTGCGCTGACCCTCGCCGGCCTGCCGCCGCTTGTCGTGGCCTCCGAGGTTGATCAGCTCCGCGACCGCCTGGCCGCGGTAGCCAAGGGAGAGGCGTTCTTGCTGCAAGGCGGTGACTGTGCCGAGACGTTCCTGACCAGCTCCCAGGCCGACATTGCAGGCAAGGTGCGTGTTCTGCTCCAGATGGCGGTCGTGCTTACCTACGGCGCGTCGATGCCCGTGGTCAAGCTGGGGCGAATGGCGGGTCAGTACGCGAAACCCCGATCCTCGGACCTGGACGCCTCGGGCGTGCCGTCATACCGCGGCGACATGGTCAACGACCTGTACGGCGAACGTAGGCCTGATCCGAAGCGGATCCTGCGTGCCTATTCGACGGCCGCGTCCACGCTGAACCTGCTGCGCGCATACGCGGGCGGCGGCCTCGCCTCACTCGACCGGGTGCACGCCTGGAACACCGCGTTTGCCCGAACCACCGAAACAGGTTCCCGGTACGACAAGCTGGCCTCCGAGATCGACCGGGCCGTGCGATTCATGCGCGCCTGCGGCGTCCATGACGCTGCGCTCGAGGGAGTCGAGCTTTATGCCTCGCACGAGGCGTTGATCCTCGAATACGAACGGGCTCTGACGCGCCTCGAGGACGGCCGTGCCTACGACCTGTCCGGCCACTTCGTGTGGGTGGGCGAGCGCACGCGCCAGATGGACGGCGCACATCTGGACTTCGTCTCCCGTATCGCCAACCCGATCGGCGTCAAGCTCGGCCCGTCGACGACGCCCGAGTTCGCCGCCGAGCTGGTCGAGCGCCTGGATCCGGGCAACACGCCGGGCCGA
The DNA here is from genome assembly GCA_030775825.1 of Actinomycetota bacterium. Classification (GTDB taxonomy): domain Bacteria; phylum Actinomycetota; class Actinomycetes; order Mycobacteriales; family Jatrophihabitantaceae; genus JALYIL01. Next base: position 18,751 of record JALYIL010000145.1, on the reverse strand, counting down.
CTAACCCTCATCAGTCGGATGTCGAATGCGCGGGTGCGAGACGTTCTGCCGCCGATCGTGGAGAAGGTGACCTCCACCGGACACCTGGTGGTGTGGCATTGCGACCCCATGCACGGCAACACCGAGGAGACCGCAGACGGGATAAAGACCCGGCATCTGGACCGAATCCTCGACGAGGTTGACGGTTTCTTCGACGTGCATGCCGAGCTCGGTACGCATCCCGGCGGCCTGCATGTCGAGCTCACTGGCGACGACGTCACCGAGTGCATCGGGGGCACAGCCGAGTTGACCGCGGCTGACCTCGGCCGCCGCTATGAGACTGCCTGCGATCCTCGGCTCAATATCGAGCAATCCCTGGAACTCGCGTTCCGCGTCGCGGAACGCCTCGTCTCCGAACGCCGTCGCCGCGATAACCAGGACTGAGCCGGTGGGCGTCGTCGATCTTCGTTCGGATACCGTGACCCGTCCGACCGCAGGCATGCGGGCCGCAATGGCGCAGGCCGAGGTCGGGGATGACGTCTACGGAGAGGACCCGACGGTCAACGCGCTCGAGCGCGAGGTGGCGGCGCTGTTGGGCCAGGAAGCCGGGTTGTTCGTCGCATCTGGATCGCTGGGCAATCAGCTGGGCATTCGCCTGCTCGTGGAGCCCGGTCGTGAACTCGTGTGTGACTCGCTGGCACACATTGCGCGTGCCGAACTCGGCGCGGCGGCCGTATTTTCCGGGATCACATTCCGGACCTGGAAGGCGGTCCGCGGTCGCCTTGACACTGCCGAGATTCGCGAATTGATCGCGCCGGATGCCGGCCCCTACCTCGTATCGACCGCCGCGATCGCCGTGGAGAACACGCACAACTTCGGCGGGGGCACGATCCAGTCCGCCGATGAGCTCAGTGCAGTCGTCTCCCTCGCTCGGGAACACAGGCTGGGCCTGCATCTGGATGGGGCTCGGCTGTGGAACGCCCACGTGGCGAGCGGGACGCCCTTGGCGCACCTTGCCGCTGGCTTCGACACGGTGTCCGTGTGCCTGTCGAAGGGCCTCGGCGCCCCAGTCGGATCTGTATTGGTGTCTTCGGCTGAGCGCATCGCGCAGGCGCGGACCTGGCGCAAGCGCTACGGGGGTGGCATGCGGCAAGCAGGGATTCTGGCGGCGGCGGGACGCTATGCCCTCGAGCATCACGTGGGCAGGCTGGCCGACGATCACGCGCACGCGCGACGACTCGCGCAGGCTCTGGGTGCCGATCCGGCCACCGTCGGAACAAACATCGTCGTGCTGGACGTTGCCGACGCCCGCGCGGTGTCGCTCCAAGCGGCCGCGCAGGGTGTTCTCGTCTCGGCGCTCGGTCCCCGCTTGCTGCGGCTTGTCACCCACCTCGATGTCGCGGAGATCGACGTCGACCGCGCGATCGACGTGTTGCGACCCCTCCTCGCCTCGGCAGGATCGACTGCACGGCCGGCATCGGACGGTTAACCGGCAAGGTGAGCCGCGGACGTCCGGCCGAGCAACGGTGGGATCGTGGTGACGGCGCGGGCGAGCTCGTCGAGCAGGTCGCCGAACAGCGCTTGAGCTCCGTCACACAGCGCGGTCTCCGGCGTCGGATGTACGTCGACCATGACTGCGTCGGCGCCGGCCGCCATTGCGGCGCGCGCCAGTGGAACGACCAGATCACGGCGTCCGGCTGCATGGGACGGATCGACGATTACCGGCAGGTGCGACAGCCGTTGCATCATCGCGACCGCTGAGACGTCAAGCATGTTCCGGATAGCCGGTTCGAACGACCGCACGCCCCGCTCGCAAAGGACGATGTCCAGGTTTCCGCGCTGGGCGATGTACTCGGCGGCCATGAGCCACTCCTCGTAGGTCGCGGTCAGGCCGCGCTTGAGCATGACCGGCCGACCCGCCGCTCCGACAGCTTGCAGCAGGCCGAAGTTCTGCATATTGCGGGTGCCGATCTGCATCATGTCGGCGTACTCGGCAACGACGGCGACGTCGGCTGCATCGGTGACTTCGGTGACGATCGGCAGCTGAACCTCTTCGCGAACCTCAGCCAGGATGCGCAGGCCGTCGACCCCGAGGCCCTGAAAGGCGTACGGCGACGTTCGCGGCTTGTACGCCCCACCACGCAGCAGGGTGGCGCCGGCCCGTTTGGCCATCCGCGCCGCCTCCAGCGTCTGCTCCGGAGTCTCGACTGCGCACGGGCCTGCGATGAACGTGAATGTGTCTGGCCCGATCGGTACGCCGCCTACCCGCACCGTCGTCCGTTTCGCGTGATTCTGCGCCGAGACGAGTTTGTACGGCGCGGTGATTCGCATGGTCTCAGCCACGCCGGGCAGCCCGTCGGCATCAAGCGTCTCGAGAACATCCTCCGTGCCGACAACGCCGATGATCGTCCGCGTGACACCGCGGCTGACGAAGGCCTGGCCGCCATGCGCTTCGATATGCGTGACGATTCCGGCGACGTCGTTGTCGGATGCGCCGGGTGCCATCACGATGACCATGCCGAGGACCCTATCGAGTCGGCGGCGCGAGGCCGGCGCCGCCCGAGGCGAGTCACCGACGCGTGGCCGCTGCCGCCCGAAGGGCTTTGAGGGTGGCGATGTCGCTCGCGTGCTCGGCGTCTGCCGTCTCCACTACCAGCGGCACCCCGCGAATGACCGGTGTCTCAAACAGCGACGAAAACGCGTCGCGCCCGATCGTGCCGGCGCCGATCGGTGCGTGTCGATCGCGTTTCGACCCGACCGGGTCCCTGCTGTCGTTGGCGTGGACAAGTCCGATACGTCCGTTGCCCGCCGCGCGCGCAAAATCCTGGACCGCACTGGCGAGCAATTGCGGCGTGGAGACGTCGTGGCCGGCGGCATGCATGTGGCAGGTGTCCAGGCAAACTCCGACGCGCTCGTCGGGCCCGATGACCTGCAGGTAGGCAGCCAGCGAAGCGGCGTCCGACGCGAGGGCGCCTCCACCGCCCGCGGTCGGCTCGATCAGCAGGCGCGGGCCGCCGGAGACATCGAGGACGCGCAGCAGGCTATTGCGCACCTGCGCCATGGCGACATCGCGGTCATTGCCGAGCACGGCGGAGCCGGCATGCATCACGACGCCCGACGCGCCGATCGCCGCCGCTCGTCGCAGCGAGAAGCTCAGGGCCGCGGCCGACCGCGCGAGCGTGTCTGGCGAGGGTGAACCGAAATTGATCAGGTACGGCGCATGCACGAACACAGCAATTCCGCGTTCAGCGCGCAGCGACTCGAAGGCGGCATCGCCGTCAGCGTCATCGGGGGGCGAGGCCCAAGCGCGGGGATTCGCGAGGAACACCTGAGCTACCTCCGCGCCGACCTCGGCACCGCGCTGCAGGCACCGCGAGAGGCCGCCGGCCACCGAGAGATGGGCGCCGACCGAGGTGATCTGAGCAGACACGGTCAAACGATCGAGAGCGTGACCTTGGAGCCGACGGGAACGACCGTACCTACAGCGGGGTAGACGCCGACCACCCGGCCAAGGTTCCCCCCGAAGGCTTTTTCGATCTTCACCTGCAGGCCGAGCTGCTCGAGCTCGGTCGTCGCCTGATCCACGGGCGTGAGCTGGGGGATGTCGGGAATCACGACCGTAGCGGGGCCCTTCGAGGCGGTGATCGTGATCATGGTCGCCTTCGGCGCCTGGCCGGTCGGGGAGATGGATATGACGTTGCCCTGGGCGACGGCGGTGCTGAATACCGTCACTGCCGTCGTCCGGAAGCCGAGCCTTTGCAGGGCCTGTTCCTCGTCGGCGACCGGGGTATTCGGGACCACGGGCGGGATGGCGAACAGCTGCGGCCCGGCTGAGACAACGATTGTCACGCTCTGCCCACGCTTCACCTTGGTGCCGACCGCCGGTACGGTGCCGATGACCCTGCCACTGGGCACCGTGTCGTTGTTCTGCGAAGCCGGATTGGGCGCCACGACCACGGGGATGGCGGCGAGGGCAGTCCTCGCCTGTCCTTCGGTCATGTTCGCCACGGGTGGCAGCGTGAAGCGTTCCAAACCTCTGGAGATGACGAGGGAGATGGTTCGCCCGTGTGCCTCCCGGGACCCCACGCCCGGGCTGGTGCTCAGCACGTCGCCGGCCGGGACGGTCTCGCTGAATTGACTCGTGACCACAGAGGAAACCTGGTACCCCGCGTGCCGCAGCGCTGTGATTGCTGCGGCCTCCGCCTGACCGGCCACGTTGGGAACTCGGCCGTACCGCCCGGACGCGAACCACCATCCGCCGTACACCGCGGCGGCACCAAGCAGCACAACGATGATCAGGGCAACCAGGGACCGGCGTCTTCGGCGAGCCCGCGGCGAGAGTCTCTTGCGTTGTTTCGGTGGCGACGTGATGACGGGCGGTGCCGGCGGCAGCCCATCGCGGCCCGAATCGACGCGACGGGGCACGACCGACGTGTCGTGGTGAGCGGTCGCCCCGGGACCGATCACGTCTGTCCTCTCGCCGGCCGCTCCGCTCGCGGCGGCCCTGCCTTGCGACGAGTGTGGGCGATTCACGGCTCGGGGCCTCGGCGGCACCGCCACGATCGGCAATGCCAGGTTGGATCGAACATCGGCCAGCTCTGCGAGGAACACGCTGGCATCCAGGGGCCGACTGGCCGGGTCGCTGTCTGTGGCGCTGACAACGAGTTCGTCGATCTCGGATGGAATCCCCCTTACTCGAGATGAGGGCGCCGGCACCCGACTGTGCACATGCTGGTACGCCACGTTCATCGCCGAGTCGCCTTCATAGGGCGGCGAGCCGGTCAGCAGTTCGAAGAAGACGATGCCCGCCGCGTAGACGTCAGAGCGCTGGTCGGCGCGGCCCTTGCTGATTTGCTCCGGTGCGCAGTAGGCGACGGTGCCCATCATCAAACCGGTGCGCGTGACTTGGGGGTCGGCCCCGATCGCTCTCGCGAGGCCGAAGTCGGCCACCTTCACGACGCCGTCGTCGGACAACAGGATGTTTTCCGGCTTGACGTCGCGATGAACGATCCCGGCCCGGTGCGCGGCGGAGAGCGCGCTGAGCACGGGTTCCATGATCGACACCGCCTCGGCCGGCGCCAAGTGCCCGCGCTCGCGGATGAGATCACGCAGGGTGCGGCCCGCAACGAGCTCCATGACCAGGAAGACGTGCTGCCCGCCGCCGGTGAAGTCCGATCCCTGGTCGTACACCGACACCGTGTTGAGGTGGGTGAGCCGAGCCGCGGCCCGCGCTTCGCGCGTGAAGCGGTCGCTGAAGGCGGGGTCGGCCGACAGAGCCGCCGACATCACCTTGACGGCGACGAGGCGGTCAAGCCGCTCGTCGATGGCCGAATACACCGTGGACATCCCGCCCCTGGCGATCGGGTCCAGGATGCGGTACCTGCCCTCAAGCGTGCGGCCGACCAGCGGATCTACGGTCGCCGTGTGCACGTGGCGATTCTACGGGCGAATCGCCACACATCCGGCTGACGCTCCGCCGGCAGAACCACTAACACCGCATAGCCTGGACGTCGTGGCCAGTGATGAGGGGCATCTCACCTCGGGCGAACGGCCGAATGCCGGCGGGCTGGCGGAGCTGCTGGCGGATGCGGATCGACCGGGGGGCTGGCTGCTGCTCATCGACCGGATCCGGCAGTCATACGTCGACCTTGACGACCCGACCTACCTCGATTTCGAGTATGTGCAGGCCTTCGCTGACGTGCTCGACGCCCTGCCGTCCGGGACGCTTGCCGTGACTCATGTGGGCGGCGGTGCTTGCACGCTTGTTCGGTATATCGCCGCCACGCGGCCAGGATCGCCGCAGATAGTTCTCGAGCCAGACGTCGGGATGATCGCGATGGTGCGCGCGCGGCTGCCATTCGCGCGGGGCACTCGAGTGCGCATCCGGCCGGTGAGCGGGCGCGAGGGTGTGCGGGACCTTGCCCCGGCCAGCGCGGACGTCCTCGTGTTGGATGCATTTCACGGCGGCCGGGTACCGGCGGAGCTGACAACTGCAGAATTCTTTGGCGACGTCGCCCGGGTGCTGCGCCCAGACGGGGTATTGCTGGCCAACGTTGCCGACGGACCGCCGGGCGTCTTCGTCCGCCGCTTGGTCGCCGCGGTGCGCAGCGAACTGCCGTCGGCTGTCCTCATCGCCGACCCGGCAGTGCTCAAGCTCCGCCGCTTCGGCAATCTCGTCCTCTCGGCCTCACGTCGGGAATTGCCGCAGGCGGCGATCGCCGGCTCTGCCGCGCGAGCGGCATTTCCGCGACGGGTGGTCGCGGGCCGGGAACTCACCCGGTTCGTCCGGGGCGAGCCGGCTTTGACCGACGCCGATTCGATGCGTTCACCGCAGCCGCCAGAGGAGATCTGGCGGGTAGGTTGACCGGGCCTGAGATGATCGACGTCGTGCAGCCCAAGCACGTACACACCGAGCGCAATCGCGCGGAATCCTTCGGAAGCGTGGCCGAGCAATACGAGCGATTCCGGCCGTCGTATCCCAGCGCTCTCATCGACCTTGCGGCGCTCGAGCCGCTCGATGTCCTCGATGTGGGGTGCGGCACGGGCAAGGCCGGCCGATTGCTGGCCGAGCGCGGTCTGCACGTCCTAGGCGTGGAGATCGATGAGGAGATGGCGAACGTGGCCCGGCGGCACGAGCTCGCCGTCGAGGTCGCGCCGTTCGAGCGCTGGGACGCCGGTTCCCGTCGTTTCGACCTGATCGTCTGTGGGCAGACCTGGCACTGGGTGAACCCGACGGGGTATCGAAGGCCGCGACCCTCCTGCGGCCCGGCGGTACCATCGCCCTGTTCTGGAACCCCAGTCGACTCGGCGAGCACCTCCAGCGTGAGCTTGACGGTGCCTACCGCCGCCACGCGTTGGGCCTTACCCGGGCTCCCGTCGAGGCAGGTGCACCCGAGCCGCCTTATGCCGGAGACCTCGACCGCAGCGGGCTTTTCGAGCCCGCTAGCCAGCAGACGTATTCGTGGCAGGAGGCGTACTCCGGCGCAGCCTGGGTACAGCTCATTCAAACGCACAGTGACCTCGTGACCCTCGATGGCCAAGCGCGCGCGGCGCTTGTGAACGACATCAGGACCGTCCTCGACGCGCACGGCGGCACCGTGATCGCGAGCTACCAGACATACGAGGCCTTCGCGAGGGTGCGCAGCAGTTGACGGTCCCGGGAGCCCCACGGTTGGAACCGTGCGAGGCTTCGCGACGGGCGAGCGTTCCAAGCCCGTTGCGGTTCTGGCAGGCTCTTGACCATGGAACTGATGTCGGTCTCCACGGCTGCGGAGATCCTGGGCGTACCGATCACACGCATCCACCAGTACCTTCGCGACGGCCATCTCGTCGGTGTGCGCGACGCCGAGGGCGTGCGCCGCATCCCGGCTCTGCTCCTGCAGGACGGGGCGATTCTGAAATCTCTGCCTTCGGTGATCACGCAGTTGCGCGATGCCCGCTACAACGACGCCGAGATCGTCGAGTGGCTGTTCCGCGAGGATGATTCATTGCCCGGCTCTCCGGTCGAGGCGCTACGTGCGAACCGGGGTACCGAGGTCAAGCGCCGTGCGCAGGTAGCCGGCTACTGACGTCGTGCGCCACTTCGTTTACCTGTTCGTGCTCGCAGCCTGCGTGCTCGGGACGTTGCCGCTCGAACTGCTTGTGCACGTGCGGGTGTACGCCAGGTGGACTCGGCTCGTGAAGGCGCTGCTTCCGACCGTGATCGTGTTCGGGTTGTGGGATCTCTGGGCTTCGGCCACTCATACGTGGCGCTATGACGCGCGATACCTCGTGGGTGTGTACCTGCCCGGCCGCTTGCCGGTGGAGGAACTGCTCTTCTTCATCGTGGTGCCCACCTGCGCGATCTTGACGTTAGAAGCGGTGCGGGCTCGACGCCCAACATGGCTGATCGGTGACGAGCGGTCAGAACGACAATGAATTACACCGCCTCGGCAACCGTCGCTGTGGCAGCGGCCATCGTCTATGACCTGATCGTGGCGAGAACGAATCTGCTGTCGCGTAAGGCATTCTGGACCGCCTACGCAATCATCCTCGGGTTCCAGCTGATCGTGAATGGGATCCTTACCGGTCTGCACATCGTGCGCTACGACCGGCACCGCATCATCGGGCTACGATTCATCTACGCTCCCGTCGAGGACCTGCTGTTCGGCTTCGCGATGGTGCTGGCAACACTGACGACCTGGGTGTTGCTGGGTCGCCGCGCCGTGCAGACCACGCCCCGTGAAGCGCAGTCAACCCCACGCGAGCCCGGCGGGTGACGGGCACGGTGGCCCGGGTACTGAAGACGTCATAGCCTACGCGCTCGATCTCGTCGAGGATGCCTTCATACAGGCTGGCGGCGGTTCGCAGGCAATCGCGCGACGTGGCGTGGACAAGGGGGATTCCACGTTCTGCGCTGCGATACAGCGCCCGCGCCCGCTCGATTTCGAAGGCGAGCAGATTGCGGATCGGCTCGTCGACGAGACCGCGGCGCAACCTTTCGCGGTCGACTCCGAACCTGTCTAAAGACTGCTGGGGAAGGTAGACGCGCCCGCGGCGGAGATCCTCAGCAACGTCACGAATGAAGTTGGTGAGCTGGAACGCCATTCCCAGATCTGTGGCGCACGCTTCGAGGACGTCCCATCGGACCGATTCGTCCGCACGACCGAGAATTGGCAGCATCTGAAGGCCGATCACCGCGGCCGAGCCCCACATGTACCGGGCGAGTTCCGTGTAGCTCCCGTAGCCGGTGACGGTGAGATCCAGTCGCATCGAATCGAGAAAGTCGGCGATGTAGGTCACCGGGATCTGCCACCTGGCGACCGTGTCGATGACGGCCCGGCTGACCGGATCGCTCGTGGACTGCCAATCCAGGTCGCTCAGGAAGTCCTCGCTCCAGATGGTAAATCGAGCGGCCCGCTGCTGGGCGTCGGCGCCAGGATTCAGTTCGTCGACGATGTCATCGACATGCCGGGCGAAGCCATAGAGAGCGTGTACGTACGGTCGCTTGGCGGGGGGGAGGAGCATGGTCGCCAGGAAGTAGGTCCTGCCATGTTCGGCATTGATCCGACGGCAGAGCTGGTAGCTGGCGCGAAGTGCGGGGTCGGCGATACCGGCGGCGTCGAGCTCGCGTCTGCCTATCACTGGTTCATGGTGTCAGGTACCTCCGCTGTGGGCGGCTCGTTGTTCGTGTGCCGCTGGTGATCAGGCTCCGGCGATCCGTTGCGCGGCGAGCTGACCTGAGATCAACACCATCGGCACGCCAACACCCGGTTGGGTGTTGGACCCGCAGAACACGAGGTTCTCAACCCGGGGGTCGACAGTGGGCGCTCGGAAAGGCCCGGTCTGGCCGAACGTGTGCGCTGCCGCGAAGGGGGCACCGGCGGCCAGACCCTGTGCCTGCCAGTCGGCGGGCGTCACGAGGCGCTCGCATTCGATGGCGTCGCCAAAGCCCGGGTAGCCGCGCTCTTCGAGGGTGGCGACGATGTGGTCGCGATAGCGCCCCCGCTCGGCCGCCCAATTGATCGGGTTCCGGTGCGCCAGGTTCGGCGCCGGGAACAGAGCGAAGTAGGTGTGGCGGTCCGCCGGCGCCAGAGACGGATCGGTCTGCGTCGGGTTGGTGATCAGGAATGACGGGTCGCTCATGAGCTCCCCGCGATCGATGAGGTGGCGAAACGTGGCATCCCACGAACTGCCGAAGTCGATTGTGTGGTGGGCAGCGGCGGGATATGTCGCGCTCGACCCGGCGTGCAGCACGACCGCCGACGGTGAGTAGCGCAGCCGACCTACGCGCCGCGGGGTGTAGCCCGGTGGGAGGAACTTTTCGTACACACTGGGGAGATCGGCGTTGACGACGATCACGTCGGCGGGAATGCGGTCGCCATCCGAAGTGATCACAGCGCGGGCCCTGTCGCCGGCAACCTCGATCCGGCTCACGGTCGTGCGGAACCGGAACTTCACGCCATGCGCGGCTGCGGCGGCGGCGAGCGCACGGGGCACCGCGTGCATCCCCCCGTCGGGGAAGTAGACACCGTCAATGCAGTCCATGTAAGTGATTACGGCGTAGATCGCGAGAGCGTCCGCCGGCGCCAGACCCGCGTACATCGCCTGAAACGAGAAGAGCCGGCGCAACCTGTCGTCGTCGAAGAACTGGGCGACCTTCGGGCCGAGTCTCCGGAATCCGCCCATGAGCGCGAGGCGTGCCAGGGGAACACCGAGCAGCTGCAGGGGGGAGTCGAGATTGCGGGCGATGAAATGCGGCAGCTCGATGTCATAGAGCTCGCGCAGAAACGCAACGTACCGCGCATAGCCAGCAGCGTTCGTCGGTCCGCACATCTTCGCGATCTCGTCTGCCATTTCCTCGACGTTCGCACGAACGTCCAAGGTGCTTCCGTCGGCGAACCGCGCCCGGTACGCGGGGTCGAGGCGGTGCAGCGTCAGCCAGTCGCTCAGCTCCTCGCCGACTGCCGCGAGCGCCGAAGCCACCAGGTTCGGCATCGTCAGCACGGTTGGCCCGGTGTCGAAGTGGTAACCGTGCTCGCGGATCAGGCCGGCGCGACCTCCGGCGACGGCTTCACGTTCGATGACCGTGACGTGCCGGCCCGCGCCCGCCAGATACAGCGCGGCAGACAGTCCACCAAGGCCTGCTCCGACGATGACCACGGAGTCGGTGGATCCGGGCACGGTGCGCATCGCGAATGACGTTACTGTGCGTGCCGATGGGTCCTGCGTCGGGCGGGCGGTTTGCCGACCACGGGCTCCCGGGCCCGGGTCGGGGCCGCGTGCGCCAAGGGGGTAGTACTGAGGGCGTGGCTGACGCGCAGAACTTCGCCTTTCGATTCGAGCCCGGGTACCGGTGGGCTGCTCTGCCATTTGGCGTGACAGCTCGATCGGCGTCGATCGTCGTCTCCCGCGACGTGCTCGGCGTGCGCTTCGGTCCGTGGCGGGTCAGCACACCGCTGAGCAACATCGCCCGGGTGGAGATTTCCGGTCCGTACGCGGCTGTGAAGACAGCGGGCCCGGCTCGACTTAGCTTCAAGGATCGCGGCCTCACCTTCGCCACCAACCACGAGCAGGGGGTGTGCATGCAATTTCGCCAACCGATAACGGGCATCGACCCGTTCGGCCTGGTACGTCACCCGAATCTGACGCTCACGGCCGCCGACTGCTACGGGCTGATGATTGCGCTGCAGGCCTGAGCCGATCAGTTGGTTTCGGCGTGCGTACCGGCTCGACCGCAGGGCTAGGTGTGTCGCTGCGTCGCAGCGACCGCGAGAGCGTCCAGCGCCGCGCGAGCGTCATCGCTCAGCTGGGGCGCGTTGAGGGCCGATCGCGCCTCGGCGGCCCGTTGCGTGATTCGCTCTTCCACCCGGTCGAGGGCGCCCGTGGCGATGATGACCTCACGAAGCAAGTCGATATCGCCCTCACCCAGCGCCCTTTCGCCGAGGTCGCGCCGCAGGCGGACTGCTTGCTGCGGTGTGGCCCGCTCCATGGCAAGGGCGACAAGCAGTGTGCGCTTGCCTTCGCGCAGGTCGTCGCCTGCGGGCTTGCCGGTCCGGCCGGGGTCGCCGAACACTCCGAGAACGTCGTCACGCAGTTGAAACGCCTCACCCAATGGAAGGCCGTAGGCGCTCAGTGCGGCGAATACTGCCGGCGGGCCCCCGGCCGCGGCGGCACCGAAGTTCAGCGGGCCTTCGACGGTGTACTTGCTCGTCTTGAATCTGGCGACGCGCAAGGCATCGCTGACCGAATAATCGCCGCGCGCCTGGACGAGGACGTCGAGGTATTGGCCCGCCATGACGAGTTCGCGCATGTCCTCCCATATCCGCCTGGTGCTCGGCTCGACGTCGCTCGGCAAGCCGGCCAGCGCGAACATGGCGTCGGCCCAGGAAAGCAACAGATCGCCTAGCAAGATCGCGGCGGCGGTACCGAACACGTCCGGGTCACCGATCCAGTCCGATTGACGGTGCAACTCGGCGAACGCGCGATGCGCCGACGGTTGACCACGCCTGGTGGCCGAGGCGTCCATAACGTCGTCGTGGGTCAGCGCACACGCGTGAAGCAGTTCCAGGCTCGCGGCAGCATTGACGAGCGCGGCGGCTTCGGCGTCTACATCGCGGACCGACCGCCAGCCCCAGTACGCGAACGTCGGCCGCAAGCGCTTGCCGCCGTCCAGGACGAATGAGCGCGCGGCCTCGACCAACGGGATGACATCGGCACTCACCCGGGCGAGCGACTCAGCGCGCGAATCGAGAAAGCTCGTTAAGGCCGCGTCGACCTGCCCGATCAACGCGCCAACGGGCCAGTTCACGCGCCGGACACTACGCTGAGCGGCATGGCGCGGACGGTTCGGGACTGCTTGGCGGAGGGCCGTCCCACGCTGTCGTTCGAGTTCTTTCCACCGAAGACGGAGGTGGACGAACAGCGGTTGTGGCGCTCGATCCGCGAGTTGGAGGGGCTGCAGCCATCGTTCGTTTCGGTGACCTACGGTGCGGGCGGATCAACCCGTGACCGCACCATCGAGATCACCGAGCGGATCGCTGCGGACACCACGATGATGCCGGTGGCGCATCTCACAGCGGTCAACCATTCGATCTCCGAACTCCGGGCGATCGTCGGACGTTTCGCCGACGCGGGCATCGTAAACATGCTCGCCCTGCGTGGAGATCCGCCAGGGGATCCGAACGGTGAATGGATCCAGCACGCCGATGGCGTTGCCTATGCCTCGGATCTCGTCGGGCTACTGCGTGCGCACGGTGATTTCTGCATTGGGGTCGCGGCCTTCCCCTACAAGCACCCACGGTCGGGATCGGTGGAAGAGGACACCAGACGGTTCATCGAAAAGTGCCGCGCTGGCGCCGACTACGCGATCACGCAGATGTTCTTCGACGCCGATGACTATCTGAGGCTGCGCGACCGGGTGACGGCTGGCGGCTGCGATGTGCCGATCATCCCCGGGGTCATGCCGGTAACGAACATGGCGACGATCGCGCGCTCGGAGCAACTATCCGGAGCACCCTTCCCGGCCGCCCTCGCGGCAAAGTTCGACGTGATCTCAGCCGATCCGAAGGCGGTACGCGAACTAGGCATCACTGAGGCGATCACTCTGGCGCAACGACTTGTCGACGAAGGCGCGCCGGGCCTGCATTTCATAACCATGAACTTCTCCAAGGCGACCCGTGAGGTGATGGCGGAAGTATCGCTGCCGGCCCAGGTCTAGTTCCGCCGGGGGTGATGCGCCAGCTGGATGACAAGCCAGCTACATCGAGGCCTGGTTGCTCGTGAGGGGCAGCTGGGCGCCGAGCACCGCAAATGGTCGCCCGTCACCGGGGAAGAGGTAATGGCGCGCGAGGTCGATGAAGCCCAGATGGCGATACATCCGGAACGCACGGGTATCGGCGTCCGGTGTCGACAGCAGCATCACGCGGTGCGGGATTGACTCGCTAAGTTGTACGAGCAACTGGCGACCGATCCCGTAACCCTGGTACTCGGGCAGGACGTGTAGCTCGGAGAGCTCAAAGGAGTCAGTGAGCCATTCGGCGGCCATCTGGCTGGACATGGCTCGGCGAACCAGATCGTGCCACCACTGGCCGGCGAGGGTGGTGTACCCGTAGCCGAAGCCGACGAACGTCGAGTCTTCGGCGAGCGCGACCCGGCAGGCGAACCCATCGTTCTTGGTGTGTCGCCGTGCAGTCACCGCTCGCTGCGCGCCGGTGTGCTCCGGATACTGCATGGCGCGAACGTAGATTTCCATCGCCTCGTCGACCTGGGTGGCGAACTTTCGGGGTGTCCACGACTGAACCTCGACGCTGACTCGCGGACGCTCAGCGGGTTGCATTCGTCGATCGTGCCGCACGTCTTGCGCAATCGCGAACAAGCGACCACCCGGTCGCATCGGCTTGCGCTGAATTCGGACCTGCCCTCAGGGCTCCTGGAGCTCGAAACGGGCTACGCGACCTCTGCGGGTGTCCCGCCGGTGAGCGCCAGCAACTCGGCGAACGTCGTGGGAAAGACAGCGTGTGGGACGCCTCCGGCGGCCCAGATCTGCGGATACATCTCGGGCGCGACGTCGACGATCGTCGCGATCGGGCGCGGATGACCGACGGGGGCAACACCGCCAATACGTTGTCCAGTGGCCGCGTATACGAACTCCGGAGTCGCTCGCGCCAGGCTGGCAGTGCCGGCCAACCCGGCCACCAGCGCCGTGTCGACGCGATGCACTCCGCTCGTCATAACGAGGAGTGGGTCGCCCTCGGCAGTGGCAAATACCAAGGAATTGGCGATCGCACCGACCTCGACGCCAAGGAGCCCGGCGGCTGCGATCGCTGTCGGCGCGGCCTGAGGAAGGATTACGACGCGCCCCGGCAGCCCGGCGGCCTCGAGAATCGCATCCACGGCGAGGCAGTTCCGGTGCACCTGATCAGTGCAATCCGCACTCAGTCTTGTTTGTGCCTGCCCAGCGACCGGCGCGGGCGTCCTCCCCGGCCTGGATGCGACGCGTGCACGGAGCGCATCCGATGGAGCCATAACCGTCGTAGACCAGCGGGTTGACCAGGACCCCGTTGTCAGCCATGTAGGCATCCACATCCGCCTGGGTCCACGCGGCGATCGGGTTGAGTTTGACCATCTTGCGTCGCTCATCCCACTCGACGACCCGGGCATGTTCGCGCGTAGTCGCTTCGTCGCGACGAAGGCCGGTTGCCCACGCAGCATAGGAAGACAACCCCTCGCGCAGCGGCAAGACCTTACGAAGCGCGCAGCATTGATCGGGGTTGCGTTCGTAGAGCCGGGCCCCGAAACTCTCGTCCTGCTGCGCGACGGTGCGCCGAGGGGTCAATGTCTTGATGGTGACGGGAAGAGTCGCGGCGACGGCGTCACGGGTGCCGATCGTCTCCGCGAAGTGGTAGCCAGTGTCGAGAAACAGCACGTCAACGCCAGGACGCACCCGTGAGGCGAGGTGAGCCATGACCGCATCACCCATCGAGGACGCGACACACCAGCTCGACCCGAACTGCTCGTCAGCCCAGCCCAAGATCTCCAGCGCAGAAGCACCTTCGAGTTCGTAGCCTGCATGCACGGAGAGCTGGCGTAGCTCCTCCCGTGCGGCTAGAGCAACCATTCTTCCTCCGCTCGCGTGACATAGGCCGCAAAGGACTCCGCGCCTGCACGCCGCTGCAGGTAGCCCCGCAACACGCGCTCTGCGTAGTCCGGCGCCTCTGATGCCGTCACCCTTAAACCACGAAACTTGCGGCCAAATTCCGCGTCCGTGCCCATCTGGCCGCCGAGGTGCACTTGGAACGCGTCGACGTCGCCGTCAGGCCCCTTCTGCACCATGCCTTTGAACCCGATGTCGGCGACCTGGAATCGGGCACAGGAGTTCGGACAGCCATTCACGTTGATGGTGATCGGGGTGTCGAAATCGGGCAGACGCTTCTCCAGTTCGAGCCTGATCACTTCGGCCCGTCCTTTGGTTTCGACCAGCGCCAACTTGCAGAATTCGATGCCGGTGCAGGCAATCGTGCCGCGATGGAACGCCGACGGGCGGACGGTAAGGTCGATCAGCTTGAGTTCGTCGGCCAGAGCGTCCGCTCGGTCGGGTGCGACGTCGAGAACGACTACGCCTTGCTGCGCCGTGAGCCGAACCCGTCCCTTTCCGAATCGGTCGGCCAATGCCGCCAGTTCGGTCAGCGCCGTGCCCGAGGTGCGACCGGACCTGGTCGTGGCGCCGACCGACACGAGCCCGTCGGACTGGGGCGCGATCCCGGTGTGATCACGGTGCGCCGGCGAGACTGGTGGGGGAGGACCACCGGGCAATTCTCGGTGCAGGTATTCCGACTCCAGGACCTGGCGGAACTTCTCCGGGCCCCAGTCGGCCATCAGGAACTTCAACCGGGCGTGGTTGCGCTGCCGCCGGTAGCCGTAGTCACGGAAGATCGACGTGATGCCTCCCCAGACCTCGACAACCTCCTCCGGGCGGACAAAGACCCCCAAACGGCGCGCGAACATCGGGTTGGTCGACAGGCCGCCGCCGACCCAGAGGTCGAATCCGGGCGTGCCATCTGTTCCGATCACTCCCACGAAGGAGATGTCGTTGATCTCGTGGTTGGTGCAGTGACTCGCGCACCCGGATATCGAGGTCTTGAACTTTCGGGGGAGGTTCGAGAACGCCGGGTCGCCGAGATACCGGTCAACCGTCGCGCGAAGTACTTCACCCGCGTCGAGGATCGAGTCGGCGGCGACTCCCTCCAGCGGGCATCCGAGCATGACGCGCGGCGTATCGCCACATGCCTCCGTCGTGGACAGGCCGACGGCTTCGAGCCGCTCCCAGATCGCCGGCACGTCCTCGACGCGGATCCAGTGGAGCTGAACATTCTGACGGTCGGTGATGTCGGCAATGTCGCGCCCGAACGTGGTCGAGATCTCGGCAACGACGCGCAGCTGTTCACTGCTCAGCGCGCCACCGTCGATGCGGATCCGCATCATGAAGTACTCGTCCTCGAGGTCTTCAGGTTCGAGGGTGGCCGTGGCGCCGCCCGGGATGCCGGGACGCCGCTGTGTGTACAGGCCGAACCACCGGAACCGTCCGCGCAGGTCCCCAGGGTCGATCCCGGCGAATCCGGTGTGCTGGTAGACATCGATGATGCGCTGACGAACGTTCAGCCCGTCGTTGTCGCGTTTGGCCCGCTCGTTGGGGTTGAGCGGTTCGCGGTAACCGAGGGCCCACTGGCCCTGTCCTTTGCGCGCAGGCATGGCGCGTTCCTTCCGGCTCGAATTGAGGTCGACCTGGGTCGACGCGGCGCGACGCTGGCGCGGTCGGTCAGGACGACATTCGACACGCGGCGGCGGTGACGCGCTGCAGGTCGACGTGGCGACGCGAGGTCAGTGAGATGGCGCCGATCACAGTCCCGGGCCGCCAAAGCATGGATTCAGGATCGCACAGCCCACGGACGCCCGCGAAATATCGGGATGAGATCACACCGCGAACCCGGTCATGGGGATTGGGTAGAAATCGACAGCGCCGCGACAATGGACACGTGACCGGCTTCCCGCTCCTGCTCGATTTGACGGCGCGGCACGTCGTGGTCGTCGGTGGGGGCGCAGTGGCCACCCGGCGCGCCCGCTCGTTGCAGGAGTCAGGAGCGCTGGTCCGCGTGGTCGCCCCTGAGGTGAGTGATGAGCTCGCGGAGCTAGACGTCGACATCCACCGCCGCCCGTTCGCCGACCCGGATCTGGACGGCGCCTGGCTCGCGGTCGCCTGCACAGACGATGCCGCGGTGAACGCATCGGTGGTCGAAGCTGCCCAGGCTCGTCGCATATTCTGCGTCCGCGCCGACTCTGCCGCTGGGGGCAGCGCCAGGACTCCAGCGGCCTTGCGCCGCGACGGCTTGACCGTTGCCGTGACCGGCGGTGACGACCCGGTGCGGGCTGTCGCTCTGCGCGACGCGATCTCCATAGCGCTCGACGTCGGCGATTTGCCGTCGCGTCCATCGAGAGCGGCGACCACGGGTGGCTCGGTGGCTCTGGTGGGCGGTGGGCCGGGCGATCCAGATCTCATCACCGTCCGGGGGCGCCGGCTCGTGGCGTCCGCGGACGTCATCGTCGTCGATCGGCTGGCCCCGCGCGACCTTCTCAACGATCTGCCTGAGCAGGTTGAAGTCATCGATTGCGGTAAGTCGCCTCATCGGCACAACCTCTCCCAGGAGGAGATCAACGCGACGCTGGTCGATCGTGCCCTGGCAGGAAAGCGAGTTGTGCGGCTCAAGGGCGGCGATCCGTTCGTGTTCGGCAGAGGTGGCGAGGAGTTCTTGGCTTGCGTAGCCGCCGGCATCCCGGTCACGGTCGTGCCGGGCATCAGTTCGGTCTTGGCCGCCCCTGTGGCCGCGGACATCCCCCTCACCCATCGGGGGGTGGCCGCCGAGTTCACAGTCGTGTCCGGGCATCTCGACCCCGGCCGCCCGTCCGAATCGGGCATCGACTGGTCAGGTTTGGCCGCCAGCGCAGGGACGGTCGTTCTGCTGATGTCCATGGACCGCCTCGACCTCATTGCCGGCGAACTGATCGCGCATGGCCGTGATCCGTCGACTCCGGCTGCTGCCGTACACCGGGCGACGCTCGAGGGCCAGGTCGTCGTGCGCGCGACGTTGGACACCCTGGCCAAGGCTGTCAGCGACGCGGGGGTCGGCGCCCCGGCCGTCGTCATCCTCGGCGATGTCGTGAACGTGCTTACCGCTTCGTAGCGGGACCGCGTCGCAGCGGGAACGGCTGGTAGCCGTGGACGACCGAGCGGTGTTGCGTCGTGTGGCGAGATTCGGTACTGTTCGAACAGACATTCGAATAGGGGTCAGAGATGGTGACAGCCGCTCGACAGTCCAGAGCATTCCCGCCGCGCACGAGGCTGCCCGGCTCGCCCAGCGCGTTGGTTGCGCAGGCTCGGTCGGTCCTCAATGACGCCGCCACTGCCGACTCACCGTCGGAACGGTTTCGTCTCGCTCATCTAGGCGCACTGCGCACCGCGGCGGCAGTGTTCGCTCACCGCGGGCGTCCCACGGGCGCCCGGCGCCGGCTCATCAGCGCGTGGGTCCTCCTCGAAGCGGTAGCGCCCGAGTTCGGCGAGTGGGCAGCGTATTTCGCGGCGGCGGCCCCGGCGCGCGCGGCCGTCGAGGCCGGTGCTGTGAGAAGCCCTGTGTCAAGCCGCCGCTTGTTGGTCGTGCAGGAGTCGTTGGAGTGCGTGGTGGCGTTCGGGGTCGTAGGCGACGTGGTCGTGCCAGCAGTGCCAGATGACGTAGAGCCAGGC
>JALYIL010000144.1 GCA_030775825.1 Actinomycetota bacterium | reverse complement strand
GTCACCAGCGGGGTCGGCTGCGGCGGGTTCCGGCGCGGGCGCCTCCACGACTGGCGTAACAGCCTGCGGTGTATCGCCTGCGACCTCCCCGTTGGGTGACGGCGTCGCTGGCGGTGTCGTCGGTGGCCCAGCCTCAGGTGCCACTGGAGGCACCTGGCCACCGATCCGTGGTTGCAAGTGTTGATCGAGCTGAGCCAGCAGCACGTCCGGTTGCGCAGTCGCGGTGATCGATATGAGGCCGCCCGGGACAGTCAGTACGAGGCGAGACGGCCGAACAACCGAATCCGTGGCTTCCTTGCGACGCCCGAAGCGGGAGCGTTTCTTACCCTCGGCGTTGGGGTCGACGTGATCAACCGAGTAGGCGCGGATGTCGCGCACCCACGCCACGCTCAGCGGCGGCCTCGTTGCGCCCTCGCCGGGCAGGATCGCAACACGGTCGGTGTCGACTATCAGCCGTCCGGAGATCTCTTGGTCTGCCCAGTCGGCATCCTCGTCGAGCTCGACAGGCGAGTAGACCGTCTGCTGCACTGAGCCACCCTCGGGTGCCCCGTGGCGCGGGACGGGTGCCAGGTTGGGATCGAGATCCTGCGGCCGAGCTGCCGACAGGACGTGGGTTAGGTCGACCGGGTGCTTCGTCTCGCATCCCGGATGTACCCAGGTCTCCCACTTCTTGAGCACCGTAAACACTTCATTGGTGTCCAGGCAACTGCGCCACACGATCTGCTCGCCGCACTGAGAGCACTGCGCCTCGGCAGCGCCGTCAGGCACGTCGAACTCGTGTCGACAGTCGGGGCATACGACCTGCACCAGGCTGGTCTCGGTCACCGACTCCTCCTCGAGCCAATTCGCACAACGGTGACAGGCCGCTGCTGTGATGCATGATCGGCGGCGGCCGTGGCGCTGACGATGGTACCCAAGACCGGGCCGTCTCGCGCCTCGTCCGCGCGGGCGCAAACACCGTCCGCACACGGCCCGTAGAGACCGGCGATGATCCGCGGTAGGCAGTGTCGTGCGTGGCCGAGTCACGTGGCTGTGGTGGCCAGGGGCGGGATCGAACCGCCGACCTACCGCCTTTCAGACGGGGTCAGGGTGTTTTCGGTGTTCGTGGAGGCCCAAAATCCCCGAGTTTACTGGGTTTCTTACGTTGACGGATCTGCCTGTACGAACACGAACTGAGACCATAACTGAGAGAAAAACCAGCCTATGATCAAGAACCAAAGGCAAGGCATTCACGCCGCCCGCGGCCATTGATCCCATGCGGCATTGGCTCGACCGACCCCCGCGCTCTCTGGAGCGTCGTCCTACTTCACTTGCACCCCTCTGCCCTAATTCCAAATTTCGGGAGCGTGAGTTGGATGTTGCTGCGCCGCGGGGGAGGCGTCCGCTTGCCGATCGCTCTTGGTGCGCGTCCGAGACCTACCGCGCTCCCGACTGTTCGCACGGAACCGTAGCTGAGGTTACCGTAGGCAGAGCTACAACTCTTCGGACGATTGCCTGCAAGTGCAGGAATTAATGTAATTCCAGCTACCGTAAATTCAGCTACCATTGCCGCATGCGCAAACCGGCCGACCTCTACGACCGGGACCGCGAGTGGGCCGCCCTCGACCCGTTCGTCAGCACCGACAAACCTGGAAGCACGCTTGGCCTGATTTACGGCCGCCGCCGACAAGGCAAGACCTACCTCCTGGAGAGCCTGACCGAGGCCACCGGCGGCTTCTACTTCGCCGCACTCCGGCAATCCAGTACCCAGAACCTCGATCGCCTTGCCGATGCCTACCGCGTTCGCATCAACAGCCGCGCTCGCGTCAGTTTCCAGAATTGGGAGGAGGCTCTCGAGGCGCTCCTGGCCCTGGGGGAAAACGCCGACGCGCCGGTCGTGGTCGCCCTCGACGAGTTCCCCTACCTGCTCGAAGTCGCGCCTGAACTTCCCTCCATCCTGCAAGCACTGCTCAGCCCCCGCGGCAGCGCGGCCACCCGATGGCGAACACGCTTGCTGGTCTGCGGGTCCGCCCTGTCAACAATGCGTGGATTACTGGCCGGCACCGCCCCGCTGCGGGGACGATCCTCACTCGACCTGACAGTGCACCCGTTCGGGTACCGAGACGCCGCCGGCTACTGGAACGTCGCGCACGACCCCGAGCTGGCGATGCAACTACACGCGCTGGTCGGCGGCACGCCAGCATACCTGGACATGAGCGGGGGAGAGCCGCCCCACGACCTCGACTCCTTCGACCAGTGGGTCAGCACCACCCTGCTCAACCCCGCCTCGGCGATGTTCCGTGAGGGCAACGCGCTGCTGTCGGAGGAAGAGCGCATCACCGACACCACGCCCTACCTCGCCGTCCTCGCTGCGATCAGCGGTGGTGCTACCCGTCGAGGCGAGATCGCCGCGGCGGTCGGACGTCCGGCGGATTCGCTCGCGCACCCTCTCACCGTGCTCGCCGAAGCCAGGCTGATCCGTGCCGTCGACGACGCGCTCAAACAGAAACGCACCACCTATCACGTCGCTGAGCCCATCGTGAGCCTCAACGAACTGATCATCCGACCCAACGAAGCCCGCCTCGCCCGACACCAGGCCGTCGCCGTCTGGAAGCAAACCGGTGACACCGTCTCAGCCAAGATCTACGGGCCGCACTTCGAAGAGCTCGCCCGGACCTGGTGCGCCGAGCACGCCGCCCCGGCAACCCTGGGGGGCCAGCCCGACATCGTCGCGGCCACCCAAGTCCCGTGCCGCGAACACGGCCACACCCACGAAATCGACGTCGTCGTGATCGACAAGAGCCCCAACCAGCCCAACCGCATCGTCGCGATCGGCGAAGCGAAATGGCAAACCCAACCATTCGGGCCAGCGCAGTTGACGCGCCTCGAGCACCTTCGCAACCTGCTCAACGCGGATGACGCTCGCATCCTGCTGTTCAGCCGAACCGGCTTCACAGGCGAGCTCAAAACGGCAACCCAGAATCGGGGCGACCTCGAACTAGTCGACGTCGCCCGCCTCTACTCCGGCGCCTGATCTTGCCGCGGCGTTAATGCTCCGCAGGCACTGACCCCACCTGCGCAGAAGCCGGCCGCCGGCCCTCCAGCCACAACACCCCAACCAGGTCAGTGTGGGACGGCGACTCCTTTAACCACGCGGGTCAGGCTGTGGTGAGCAGTTCGCCGACGAGGATCTCGATGCGCGCCTTGATGTCGTCGCGTACCTCACGCACAACGTCGATGCCCTGGCCGGCTGGGTCGGTCAGTTCCCAATCGAGGTAACGCTTGCCGGGGAAGTACGGGCAGGTGTCATCGCAGCCCATGGTGATCACGACGTCGGCGCGCGACACGGAATCGACGGTCAGAATCTTCGGTGTCTCACCGCTGATGTCGATGCCGACCTCGGCCATTGCCTCGATAGCGACGGGGTTGACCTGATCGGCCGGTCCGGACCCGGCCGACCAGATCTCGACACGGTCGCCAGCTAGCTTCTTCAGCCAGCCTGCGGCCATCTGGGAGCGGCCGGCGTTGTGGACACAGACGAACAGGACGGTGGGGTGGTAACCAGTGGGCATGACGGTGCCTTTCAGGGTTTGGTGGCGGCGACGGCTTCGGCGGCGATAGCGGACGTGTTCGGGTAGAGGCCACGGATCAGCGCATACCCGAGTAGCCCGCCCACGAGCTGCATCAGCACGAACAGCCCGACAGATGCGGGGGCGATCCCGGAGAAGGTGTTGGAGAACATCCGGGCGATGGTGACGGCCGGATTGGCGAACGAGGTCGAGCTGGTGAACCAGTAGGCGGCCAGGATGTAGCCACCGACCGCGAACGCGACGCGATCCGGGAGTCCGGCCCGGACCGTGCCAAAGATGACGACCAGCAAGCCGAGCGTGGCAACCACCTCGCCCAGCAGAACGCCGCCGCCATGGCGGTGATGGGTGGAGAGGTTGACCGCCGACAGGTTGAACATCAAGTTGGCGACAACCGCACCGACGAACCCGCCCGCGACCTGGGCCACGATCAGGGCCGCTGCATCCCGCGAGGTGATTGCACCCAGGGCCCGCTCAACCAATGTGACGACGGGATTGAACGCGGCCGACACGGGTTGCAGCGCAAGGATCAGCGCGACAAGCGCACCGCCGGTGATGATGCTGTTCTCCAGCAATTCCAGACCGACGTCGTGGGGCGAGAGACGGACGGCGGCGATACCGGAGCCGATGACAGCGGCCACCAGGAATGCGGTGCCGACGAACTCGGCCAGCGCCCGCCGCGCTAAAGCGTGGTTCACGCTGTGGGGTCACCGATCAGTGCGCCCAGGTTGGCTAGGGCCTCGGTGCGGGCCCGGTAGTAGACCCACACGCCGCGCTTCTCCCGCTCCAGCAGTCCCGCCTCGTGCAGCACCTTCAGGTGGTGGCTGATGGTCGGCTGGGACAGGTCGAAGGCCGGGTTGAGGTCGCAGATGCAGGCCTCACCGCCCTCGTGGGATGCGACCAGCGACATCAGCCGTAGCCGCACCGGGTCAGCAAGGGCCTTCAGCAGCGGAGCGATCCGCTCGGCAGTGTCCTGGGACAGCGGCTCGCGGGCCAGCGGGGAGCAGCAGGCGACTGTTTCGATCGGGCTGAGGAGCGTCAGTGACTTCGACATGCATCGATATTGACAGATGCCGATGTCTCGTGGCAACCTCGGAAACGAACATCACATAGACAATCGTCGAAGTCTTAGGAGGCCTCATGTCCCGAGTGCAGCTCGCCCTCAACGTCGAGAACCTGGAGGAGTCGATCAGCTTCTACTCCAAGCTGTTCAACACCCACCCCGCGAAGGTCAAGCCCGGTTACGCGAACTTCGCTGTCGCCGAGCCGCCGCTTAAGCTGATCCTCATGGAGAACGCCGGCCAGGGTGGCTCGATCAACCACCTCGGTGTCGAGGTCGCCGACGTCGACACGGTCGACTCCGAGCAGACCCGACTGGCCGGCGAGGGCTTCGCCTCGATCGACGAGCGCGGCACCACCTGTTGCTACGCCAAGCAGGACAAGTTCTGGGTCGAGGGCGCACCCAACGGCGAGCGCTGGGAGGTCTACACCGTGCTGGCTGACTCCGCGACGTTCTCCGCCGATCAGGCCGAAGGGACCAACTGCTGTGGCACCGAGGTCGGCGCCGACCCGCAGCCATCAGTAACGGCGTGCTGCTGAACCCATCAATTGCGCAAGGTCGGGCCGCGTCGTAAGTACCTTGCCCATGGTTCAGCCAGCTATGTCGGTCGGGCACCAAGCGGCATGGTGCAAGTTCTGGTCCCCGACCGGGCCGGCGTGGCGGCCGTCAACGTGCTGAGGCGTCGATCGATCGGTGGGGTGTCGACGCAGCAGCCGACCGCGGTTGGCGGCGGTGTCTGTGGCCCGAAGGTCTCGAAGCGCTACGGCCAACCCTTCGCCGTAGCCGGCTTCGACTGCGAAGTGGTCGGCTAGGTATTCACTCCTGCGGCTCACCGCGGCATCGAAAGTTGGTACGGCGAGAGTGGAGAGGACAAGTCCGCTGAGGAGAGCGAGGCTGCCCCAGTCGCGCTGCCGCGAGGCTGACGTGCGGCGAATGGCGTGGCGAGCCTGGCACCTGTTCGGTAGGTCGTACGCCACGGCGCTCCCTGATCGGAAAGCATCAGAGGATCAGGCGAGATATCCGCGGGCCGGGACGAGCAGGACCGCCCGCCGCGCCGTCTGCGCCGCCCAGCCAGCTCAAGCAGCGGTCGTTTCCGTCATGACGGACACTGGTGCGGTCAACAGGTCTTCCGATCAGGTCGGCTAAGTACAGACCTTTGGGTGACCGAAGGAAGCCGCGCTTAGTAGCAACGCCTCCGGCGCGAAGCAGCCTCGGCATCGATCAGCGCGCGAAGCGTGGCGAGCAGTGGCTGGTTGCTCGCTACAGCGCGAGGGCGCTGTCGTTGTCGATGATGATGGCGCGAGCCTCGACGTACTGATCCGAGTGGTGCGGCCTCCGTGAGTGGCCAGGGGCGGGATCGAACCGCCGACCTACCGCTTTTCAGGCGGTCGCTCATACCAACTGAGCTACCTGGCCGCGCCGACGTAACACGCCCGTCGAACGCTGGAACCCGGGAAGTCTATCCGAACCCACGCGGCGACCACGTCCTGCGGCCCGCTACCCCCAGTAACCGGGGCCCGGTACGCGGCGCCCGGGTACGCGGTGCCCCAGTACGCGTTAAGGGCGCAACTCAGTACCCGCCGTAGCCACCTGGTGCGCTCGATGTGGTCACCGGCGGGCTGCTCGCGGGTATGCCCGCGGCCTGCGACGGATTGGCGACGATCCACTTGCCCCCTGCGTCGGAGATCCCCTCACCCTTCTTGTCGCCCGGTGCCGCGTCCGCGCTGAAGTGGTACAGCGGGTGCCCGAAGTAGGTCACCTGCGTCGTACCGTCCGGGCGGGTTGCCGTGCTGAAGTCGGTGCTGGCCAACCCGGTGTCGGCAACCGGCCTGCCGGTGACCGGCGGCCAGATCGACGCGCAAGCCCCGGTGCAGGTGATCTTCGTAGCGGTGTCAAGGGTGTTGTAGTAGAGCGTCTTGCCGTCCGAGCCGACAATGACGCCGCTGCGCAGCGTAATCGCCGCTGTCATGCCCGAACTCTTGCTCGAGTTCGGCGACGTAGGTGAGGTGTTGCCTGCGCCTGCGGCCGTGCCCGGTTTCGTGCTGCTGGAGCAGCCTGTGGTTAACGCCAGCGCTCCGGCCGCAGCGGCCAGGACGATTCGAGTGGACTTCGTGGACAGTGACATGTGAACCTCCATCAGCTCACTTGTTGTCACGTCGTTGACCCGGGTCCGGTTCACTCACTGCGACCCGGGCAGTGGCACGGCACGTTAGACGGCGTCGTAGCGCGCCCACACCAGCGATACCAGGCCAGGGTGGACACCTAGCGGCTCGGCGATTGTTACCCGGCCCTGGCCGGCGCTGTGCAGCCTGTCGAGAAACTGGCCCTCCGCGAGCAGGTACGTGGCAACCTCGACTCCTGCCGTGGCTCCGGCAAACGCCTCCGCCAGATCCTCAGCCATCGTCAGCAGGTGAACCCGTCGCCCGAGCCGCGCAGCGAGCAGACCGGCTGTCTTGGCCAGCTCAGCCGCTGCCTCCGGGCGGCTCGAGCCCGCTCCAACCAGAATCGTCCTGCTCGTTGGGCCGCCGGAACTGGCGGCCGCAAGGCGGTCGACCAGCACATCGACGAGCAACTCGTCAGGGCCGAGATGGCTAGCGACCCGGACGCCCGGGCGCCCGGCAACGGCGCGCGGGATGTCGATCATCGTGTGGTATCCGGTGGACAACAGCAACGGCACGAGCACGGTCGGTGCCTGCACTTGCGCGAGGGCATCAGCGAGGGTTGGCCGGGCCACGTCGAGAAAGCACAGGCGAACCGACACTCCGGGACGGGCAGCCCGGATCGCGTCGAAGAGCCGGGACATCGTGGCCGATCCCGCGATAGATCTCGTGCCGTGAGCCACCAGGAGCAGTTGCGGCATTGGATCGTCATCCATGGCGACCCCGACCGGACTTGAACCGGCGACCTCCGCCGTGACAGGGCGGCGCTCTAACCAACTGAGCTACGGGGCCTCGACCCGGCTAACGGGTTTCGGTGTACTGCGTGCCCCCAACGGGATTCGAACCCGTGCTACCGCCTTGAAAGGGCGGCGTCCTGGGCCTCTAGACGATGAGGGCGCGGAACCCGGATCATGCTAGCCCCGATGGTGGACTCGCCAAGCATAGGGGAAGGCGCCTCACCGCCCAAACCCTGACGCCCCGAACTGGTAGCCCGAATGCGCCGAGGCGCCAGTCGCTCGCGGGGCCGGAGACTCTCACTCGGACGGTACGAGAATGCGAAGCAGTTCCCGCCGTAGATGGTCACCGCGGCGTCGCGCACTACCGCCGTGCCCCCATGCACGCTGACCTGTTCGGCGACAGGGGCGACGACCTCGATCTCGCCGGTCGTAATCAACAATCACTTCTGCGACCGCAGGATTCTCCAGGGCGGTGATGAACGATGCTTAGTCGGTCGGGGGCGGAGGCTCAGCGTTGACGATCAGCAAGTCAGCGGCCTGAATAGCTGCTTTCAGGGACTCGGTGACGTCCACCGCGCTGACCTCGCCGTCCGCCCGGAGGTCTGTGTTACAACAGGGACACCGAGGGGGCTTGAAATCTCCCAAACCATTCGTGGCGTTGACCCATCCCCTCATGCAGTCGACGTCTTGGATGTCGCCGCACGGCAACTGGGCGACGCGTACGCCGTTAGTCTCCGCTTGTACATAAACCAGCTCCAGACAAATTACACAGTTTCCGCCGCTGGCCCGTAATCGCTGACGCGCGTCAACAGCCCTTATCTGCCCGGCCGCTACCGAACCGACGAGCTCATAGGCGTTCGCCATGAGGCGCGCCGAATCCACCTCCCCTACGCGTAACTCGTCGGGAAACAGGTAAGGCTCGCCACCCTCCGCATCGGAGTCGAAATCCGGCTCCAAATCCGGCTCCGGATCCGTCTCCCATTCCGAATCTGTGTCCGGAGCGGGGTTGGCCTACACCGGGGCGTGGAATTGGAGGGGTTGGGTACCTGGAGCATTGCGATGAAGGTCGAATTCCACCAGCCCCTGGTACCGCTCTGGGTTGTCGTGGTCCCAGTCGAGCCTCCAGATGTCGTCACCCATCTGATAAGTGACGATGGCCGGCTGCAAATTAACGTTCCATCGCGCCAGAATAAGGTCGTGTACCTCGGGAAGCATGTCGAGCAGAGCGAGATCGCCGCGCCAGCCCTCAGGCAGGTCGTCGTCGGGGATATCAATGCGCTCTCTCGCCTCGGTCACTGGATGGACCCTGTTGTATTCCTGAATGACTACTCGCATGTGACCGCATCCTCACGAGATCGGTCGACGCATGTGCGTCGCTTTGAGAGGTTGTAGATTTTCAACCCGCGGCCAGAAGTGGTGTGCAGTGTCGGAACTGCGACTGTCCGAAGTGGACTCGGAGAATGTTTTGGGGCATGCGGACCCGCCGCCTTTGGTCGCTCGTATGTTCCACTCGAATAAGCCGAGCTGGCTGTTCGCGACGGTGCCGGGCACGACGAACCGTGCCACCGAGCCTGGCTGAAATGTCAGATCGCCACTTCGCCGGAGGCGCGACGTGACGATGACGTCTGCGATGTCGCCTGGGTGGTTCTGGCAGGCTCGCCCTAACCGGGCAGCGGCCGCATACCGAGCAGGCGGAGGGAACCCGGCTCGCGCAATACCGCAGTGATCCAGCCACCGGCCCGGCCGTGGGTGCGGAGCGCATCGCGCGTGGCGCCGACCTCGACGGGCTCGAATCGTCGATGTTCCCAATTGATCCGTGCGTCGTGTCCGGCGATGGCGAGGTCGAGAATCGACCCGGCCTCAGCGAGGTGTTCGCGGGCCTTGGACAGCCGGAGGATCACGTCGTCGAGGGCACCCACAAGCGAGCTGTTGCCGTCGCACCACGTGGCCACCAGATCAGGCCGGGTACGAGCTACCCGGGAGCCGGACATGTACGAGCCCGCGGCCAGGGACAGGCCAAGCGGGCCCCCGGCCAGACCGGTCAATGCCAAGGCCTCGGCTAGGACGTGGGGAAGCCCGATGACCCTGGCGACTGCCGCATCCTGCTCGCCCGCCGTGGTGGGCACCGGCTTGGCGCCGAGGTCGCACACCAATTCCGCCAGGCCCAGCCAAGCGTCCAGGTCAGTGTCAGCTTCGAGGGTCAGAGTCCACGGCGCGTCAC
Source organism: Actinomycetota bacterium (assembly GCA_030775825.1). GTDB lineage: Bacteria > Actinomycetota > Actinomycetes > Mycobacteriales > Jatrophihabitantaceae > JALYIL01. Next base: position 13,362 of record JALYIL010000144.1, on the reverse strand, counting down.
GGAAGAGCAACGGATCCGTCGCTCCCCACCCGCTGTCCTCGGTGCCGGCCAGGGGATGTCCGCCGACGAATCTGGCCCCGGGGATGAACTGCCGCACGGCCGCGAGCACCGGTTGTTTCAATGTCCCGACATCGGTGAGCAGAGCCCGCGGGGAGAGATAGGGCGCCAGTGATCGCAGGGCGTCGGGCAGCTGAGGCAGCGGCATCGCCAGCACGACGAGGTCGGCCCCTCGGACCGCGTCGGCGTCGTTGTGAGTAACCGTGAAACCTGAGGCGCCGGCCGCGGCGGCGGTCCGGGTATCGATGTCGAACCCCACCACGTCCAGACCGCTGTGGCGCACGGCATGTAGCAGGGAGCCGCCGATAAGGCCGAGTCCGAGCACCGCGACACGCTTGAACGGCGGTGTCACAGCGGGTTGCCTGAGATCCCAGTCACCGATTGACCGTATAGCGCGACCTCGACGACTTCCCGCAGCTGGTCCATACGTGTCAGGATCGGTATCTCGCAACGCGTTCCGACGAGCGGGAAGGTGGTGACACAGGTGGCGCAACGCGGTTTCGCGGTCACGGCCTTCCGCGACGGCGGCCGATGGCGAGTAGAGCCATTGCCGCCCGCGGTCCTCGCCGACCTCGGCGTCCTGCTCCAGGCACTTCGTTCGCAGCCGCCCGAAGGGGGCCCGTTCGTGGTCGCTCTCATCGACGACGAGTTCTTCCTCGTGGCCCGACAGGATGGCCCTCGGACGTCGCTCCTGCTCTCGGACATGACGGCGGCGGTGGAATATCCCCTGGCCGAGCAGGCCTTGGCCCGGCTGGGCGAGGACCCGCCCGAAGACGATGAACTCGATGAGCTATGGCCCGTCGGTGACCTCGATCTGTTTGCCGACCTCGACCTTTCCGAGGACGAGATGGAACTTATTCTCGACGACATGGACGCCTATCCCGACGAGATGCTCGAGACCATCGTGGACCGACTCGGGATCGGTGATGAATACGCGAACGCGACTGAATCAGCGAGGGCAGTTCGGTGACCTACTTCGCTGCGGTGCTCGCCCGCCGAGGCGATCAATGGCGCGCGGCCGAGGTATCCCTCGACGATTGCGAAAGCCTGGCCGATCTCGGTGACGTCGCGCGCGACCACCGCGGGGAGCTCCGCCTCCTGATAATCGAGCAGGACGACGAGTACGCCGCCTTGATCCGGGTCGACGACGTGGACGACGTGCCGCGCGCGTTCCTGTCGAACGGTCATGCGGCGGACTTTTACCCGATGGCCGCGGTGATTGCCGAGGAACTGACCGAGATCGGCGAGGACGAACTCAGCGACGATGAGGACGCACCGCCGGCACACGACAGCGCGCCGTTCGGCGATGCCGAGATCGCCGAGGACCTCGGAACATCCGCCGGCGCCTTGCTGGCAATGTGTGCGCATCCGGGCACGCTGCCCATCGACGTCATCGTGGCGGTCTGTGAGAAGGCCGGTTGCGGCGAAGCCTTCGAAGGTGTGCGCGTGTGAGCGCGCGGTCTTGACGCCACCGTCGCATCGGCCGCAGCTATCGGAGCTGTCGGATGAAGCGGCCATCGACGCGGCCCTAGTGATGGCCCGCGAAGCCTTGCGCATCGGCGAGGTGCCCGTGGGCGCGGTAGTCCTCGATCGCTCCGGCGTGATCCTCGCCGAAGCTCACAACGAACGCGAACGCGGCCATGACCCAACCGCTCACGCGGAGGTTGTTGCATTACGCAGAGCCGGTGCGGCGCTGGGCACCTGGCACCTGGAGGGCTGCACGCTGGCGGTGACCCTCGAGCCGTGCCCGATGTGCGCCGGGGCGATCGTCCTGGCCCGGATCGGGCGCCTTGTCTTCGGCGCCTGGGATCTCAAGGCGGGTGCCGCGGGATCGCTATGGGATCTCGTGCGCGACAGGCGTTTGAATCACCGCCCCGAGGTGATCGGAGGCGTTCGGGAAGGCGAGACTGCGGCCCTGCTCGCAGACTTCTTCGCCCAGAAGCGCTGAGGTCCGCTCATGTACTCTGTCCGACGGTGGCGTGTCCGAGCGGCCGAAGGAGCACGCCTCGAAAGCGTGTGAGGTGAGAGCCTCCGTGGGTTCAAATCCCACCGCCACCGCCAACGCACCCACAGGCCGGTTCTGTCGTTGCGCGCGCCCATCCTCAGGCTTGCTCCGGGTAGTGTTTCGCCGTCGGCAACGCTTACGGCGAGGGGGGATCGATGTCAGCGCCTGGCCACGCCGCGCAGTCTGGCCGTGGCGTGCTGCTCGTCGAGGACGATGAGGGCGATGCCATTCTGGTCCGCGCTTGCCTCGCTGACGCCGGCTCGAGCGGCGGTGTGAACGGCGGCTCGGTCACCTGGACGCGGACGCTGGCCGCGGCCCAGCAGGCCTTGGGGGCGAACCCCGCGTGCGTGCTCCTGGACCTCGGGCTCCCCGACGCCGACGGCCTGTCCGCTCTGCTCGAGGTAGTCGGGGCCGCGCCGGACACGCCGGTCATCGTGCTCACCGGCCGACACGACCCGAGCGGGATCGATGCGCTGGCCGCCGGCGCGCAGGACTACCTGGTCAAGGACGACATCACCGCAGACCTGCTCGATCGCTCCATCCGGTACGCCATCGAACGCAAGCGAGCCCAGCGCACCAGTCAGCAATTGCGCGAGGCTCGGCTGAGCTCGGCGGAGAAAGCGCGCCTCGAACGAGGGCTGCTCCCGACGCCGCTGCTACGCACCGACGCCGTCGAATGCTCGACCTACTACCAGCCCGGTCGCACCCAAGCTGTGCTCGGGGGTGACTTCTTCGACGTCGTCGAAACCGAAGGCGGTCTCGTCCGGGCCGTCATCGGCGATGTGATGGGCCACGGTCCCGATGAAGCCGCCCTCGGCGTGCACCTTCGAGTGGCCTGGCGAACCCTGGTGCTCGCTGGTACGCCCGACGATCAGATCCTGCCTACCCTGGCTCGCGTGCTCCGCGCAGAGAGCTCCGGGAGTCAAGGCTTCGTGACGGCGTGTGACGTCACCATCGATGCCGACAGCCGCCGCGTAAGCCTCCGGGTGGCCGGACACCCGGCGCCGCTTCGCTGTGCGCACGGCAAGACCATGTACCTCGACGTCGAGATTGGGCGGCCGCTAGGCGTGGAGGCCGCCTCCGGCGCCGGTGCCACTAGAGCCCCCGGAAGTGCCGCTCACTCCACTGGCTGGCCGGAAAGCATTGCCTCGCTCGATCCCGGCTCGTCGCTGATCCTCTACACCGACGGCCTGCTCGATGCGTATGCCACCCAGGCGCATGACGGCAGCCTCGGCATCGACGAGTTCGTCGCGGCCGTCGCGGCCTGCGCCGAGGAAGGCTCCGTGGTCCGGCAGTGGATCCCCAGCATCGTGGGCAACGCCCCGAACCGGTCAATCGACGACACGGCCGTCGTCGTGATCACGACGCGGCCTCCGGCGGAGTGACCCAGCCGGCCGCAAAGCTCGCCGCACTGGGCGAGCGTATGCGCGCCTGGACCCTCAGGCGCCGGGTCGCGGTCAGCTTCGCGGCGATGGCGCTCGTACTCCTCCTGCTCGCGACCTTGATCGCCGTGTCGCTGACCCAGTTCGTGGTGAATGGCAACGACGTCGTCTACCGGTGGGGCCCGGCCAGCCTGCGAAGCCAGGACGTGCTGACCGATCTGATCAACGAGGAGACCGGGGTGCGCGGCTATGCGCTCAGCGGGCGAGTCGAGTCGCTGCAACCGTTCGAGCAGTACAGCGCGCAGGAACCGAAGGACGCGGCCAACCTGCGCTCCTACCTTGCCGGGCACCCGCCGCTCATCGCTGCGCTGGAGGAGTTCGAGCAGGCGGCCGACGCCTGGCGCGCGAGGACGGCGCTGCCGGTGATAGCGGCTCTCGGCGCAGGGACCGATCCGCGCGCGATCACTGCTGCCGGCAGCCTGAGCGACAAGGCGCGTTTCGACGTGATTCGGCTCCGCGCGGCCGACCTGATAAACGCAGTGCAAGCACAGTTGCGTCACGCGCGTGCGCTCCGCAGCACAGCTCTGGTGTTCGTCGTCGTCGCCCTGTCGGTGAGCGCGGTGACGCTCTGCGTGGCGGCCCTCGTGATCTGGCGGGGGCTGCATCGCTGGGTCCTCGGCCCGGTTGACCGCCTCTCGGCTCAGGCCCGTGCAGTCGCCGACGGGCAGCCGGGGGCCCGGATCGTGCCCCGGGGGCCGCCGGAATTCATCTCGATGGCCGCAGATGTCGAGTCCATGCGTCGCCAGGCCGCTACGGCGCTCGCCGTAGCCGAGGCTGGCAGCGCCGAGCTGAAGCGGTCCAATGCCGATCTCGAACAGTTCGCCTACGTGGCCTCGCACGACCTGTCCGAACCACTGCGCAAGATCGCCAACTTCAATCAGCTGCTTGAACGGCAGTACGGCCCGCAGCTGGACGACACGGCTCGTCAGTACATCGGCTTCGCCGTCGACGGAGCAAAGCGCATGCAGAAGCTGATCGCCGACCTGCTGGCGCTGTCGCGGGTCGGCCGGAACACCGATGCGTTCTCTGCGGTGGACATGACGGCCGCATTACAGGACGCGTTGGCCAACCTCGAGGACGCGATAGCCGAAGCGGGCGCGGGCATCGGGCACAGCGACCTGCCGACGCTGCAGGGCGATTTCTCGCTGCTGGTCGCGCTCTTCGACAACCTCATCGGCAACGCGATCAAATATCGCGGACAGGACCCGCCACTCGTGGTCGTCACGGCGGTTGCCGACCCCGGCGGCTTCTGGACGTTCACCGTGTCCGACAACGGGATCGGTATCGACCCGCAGTACGCAGAGCGGGTATTCGCGATCTTTCAACGACTGCACCATCGCGAGGTCTACTCCGGCACCGGCATCGGCCTGGCGCTCTGCCGCAAGATCGTCGAGCTCCACGGGGGACGTATCTGGCTGGACACCCACGCCGATCCGCCGGGTGCTACCTTCCGCTTCACACTTCCCGAAAGGCGGCCCGTTGCCCACTGACCCGACCGTCATCGCAACCCGCACGCTCGGGGTGCTTCTGGTCGAGGACGACGCCGGCGACGTGCTGATCGCGCGGGAGGCCTTGCGCGCGGGCAATCTGTCCGCGCGCCTGGATGTAGTGACCGACGGCGTCGAAGCCATTGCATACCTGCACAAAACCGACCAATACGCCGACGCCACCCGCCCCGACCTGATCCTGCTCGATCTGAACCTCCCGCGGATGTCCGGCTACGAGGTGCTGGCCAGCGTGAAGGCCGATCTCTCGCTACGCCGGATTCCGGTGATCGTGCTCAGCACCTCATCGGCTGCCGAAGACGTGGTCAAGAGCTACGACCTGCACGCGAACGTCTACGTGACCAAGCCGGTGGACTTCAACGAGTTCGCGGACGTGATCAAGAATATCGATGCATTCTTCACCACCGTTGCCCAATTGCCACCTCGATGACGTCAGTACGTCACCCGCTGGCCGTTTGAACGCTTCGTGCGGTGGGAAGGGTGCACCCATGACGGGACACATCGGGGCCAAGTCCATCGACGGATCGCTCATTTCCGAGGCTGATGTCGCTCGAATGGAGGCGGAAGAGGCACTGCACGCGGCGTGGCAGCGCAGGGCTGCGCTGGTCGTCGCGGCCAGCTCACTCAGCGTCGCGGACTGCCGCGATCTGCTCGCCATGCTCGGCCTCGACGGCGAAGTTCTGGCCAGCGCGCGAAACGACCTCGGTGCCAAGCCGGTGCGCAAGCGCCGGCCGACGGCTGCCTGACCGCGTCCCCGACTGGGTCGGCACCGCACTGCCGTCACGGCGTCTTCGGTACCGTCACGACGCGTGGGAGTACTCGCGCGCAAGTCAACGCTCGCATTGGGACGGGTGCTGTCCTATCAGGAGGCCGGCCCGATCGATGGCCCTGTGGTGGTGCTCATTCATGGGCTCGCCTCCGACAGCGATACCTGGGACCGGGCAATCGCCCCCATGGCGTGTCGGGGGTTACGAGTCATCGCCGTTGACCTGCTCGGCCACGGCAATTCCGACAAACCCTCGGCCTCCTACCGGCTCGAAGACTTCGCCGCCTCGCTTCATTCATTCTTCCTCGCGTTGGCCATAGCCCCGGCGACGATCTGCGGGCATTCCCTCGGCGGTGCGATTGCGGTGCATTTCGGCTACCACTACCCCGAGCATGTGCGCCGTCTGGTCCTGGTCTCGGCCGGCGGCCTGGGACGGGAAGTGCATCCGTTGCTTCGGGCGGCTGCGCTCCCCGGTGCGCCGGCGCTGCTCCATGCCGCGATGCGTCCAGGCCTGCAACGGCTCTATCGACGGCCCGCGTTGCACCGCGCATTGCGCCGGACACCGGACAACCTGGTGAACCTGCGCCGGGCCGGCCGCGCCCTCGGCGATGACGCCGGTAGGCGGGCCTTCTTCGCCGCCCTGCGTGGCGTCATCGCGCCAGCGGGGCAACGGGGCTCCTTCATCGAAATGAAATACCTGGCCGATCACGTCCCCACCATGATCGTGTGGTCTGAGCGCGACGGCGTGATCCCGGTGGCGCACGCGCACGCGGCTCGCGATCATCTGCCGGCCAGCCGCCTAGTGGTGTTTCCCGGAGGTGGGCATGAACCACATCGGCGCCACGCCGCCGAGTTCGCCGACGCGGTGGCCGATTTCGTGGCGACGACCTAGTGGCGACGGCCTAGTGGCGACGGCCTAGTGGCGACGACCTAGTGGCGACGACCTAGTGGCGCCGGGTTGATCGCGGCGCGGCGGCGCTGGACGATCCTGGCGGTCGGCACCCTCTCCCAGGCCGCGACGTGCTCGTTCATCTTCGGCATCCCCATGCTCGTACCCGCGCTTCGCGCCCAGGAACACCTCAGCCTGTTCGGATCGAGCCTCATCGTCTCGGCGCCGATCGTCGGCCTGCTGCTGACCCTGATTGCCTGGGGCGCCGCCGCCGATCGCCACGGCGAGCGGAGCGTGATCGCCTCCGGGGTCGGACTCGCCGCGGCTCTGGTGGCCGTGGCGGCCGTCGTGCCCGGGCCCGTCGCGCTTGCGGTCGTGCTCGTGCTGGCTGGCGCGGCCGGCGCATCGGTCAATGCGGCGAGCGGGCGCGTGGTCATGGGTTGGTTCCCGGTGCAGGAGCGAGGGCTGGCGATGGGCACCCGGCAGACCGCGCAGCCACTCGGCGTCGCGGTCGCAGCGTTGGCCCTGCCGCCCTTGGCGCGCGCTCACGGCGCCCGTACTGCATTGCTGTTTCCCGCCGCTTGCTGCGCCTTGGCAGCGCTTGCGGTTGTGCTGCTGGTGGCCGACCCGCCGCGCGCAGCCCGGGCTGTGGGTGCTTCGGTGCCCTCGCCGTACCGGGCCTGCCGAGGGTCGCGGCACCTCGGCCGAGTCCACCTGGCCAGTTCGATGCTCGTCGTTCCACAGTTCGCGGTCGCTTCGTTCACCCTGGTCTACCTCGTCGGGCAGCGGCATTGGGACCCCGCTGTCGCTGGACGGATGATCTTCGGCTTTCAGGTGGCGGGTGCGTTCGGCCGGGTGGCGAGCGGCGTGTGGTCCGACCGGGTGCGCAGCCGGCTGCGCCCGATGCGGCAATTGGCCGTCACCAGCGCCCTGCTCATGGGCCTGCTTGCTCTCGGTGCTTGGGTGCATGCGTGGTGGATCGTCATCGGCTTTGCCCTCGGCGCCGTAGTGACGGTGGCCGACAACGGCTTGGCGTATGTCTCGGTGGCCGAGCTTGCCGGATCTGAGTGGGCCGGACGTGCGCTCGGGGTACAGAACACCGTGCAGAACGTCGCTGCCGTGGCCACGGCCCCCCTGCTCGCCGCGGTCATCGGCGACTCGCGCTACGCACTTGGCTTTGCGGTGGTGGCGGCCTTCCCGCTGCTCGCCGTCCCACTCACCCCGGTGCGGGCCGAGCGGCCAATCCCCATCGGGACTTGAAAACATCCTGAGCCACGCCTACTCGGTGACGGTGTCTGGTTCAGGTTGCCCGGGCGCCCACCGCTGCTCGACGTTGGCGAGGTGCCAGTAGGCAACTGCGCCGGCCCACACGATGACGAATAGGCCAGCGATGGTGAAGCCGGCTTGGTTTATGTCGACATTGGCCATCAGGTCCCAGAGCCCCCCGTGAATATTCAGTTCGGTGGAGAGCAGACCGACGATCTCGATCGTCCCGATGAGCAATGCCACGGCTATCGACAGGCCGGTGATGACCAGGTTGTAGTAGACCTTGCGGGCGGGGCGCGCGAAGGCCCAGCCGTAGGCGAAGTTCATGAAGCAGCCGTCGACGGTGTCGAACAGGGTCATGCCCCCGGCGAACAGCAGGGGCAGCGACAGTACGGCGTACCAAGGCAGGCCCTGCGTGGCCGCGGCCGCGGTCGCCCCGAGCAGCAAGACCTCGGTCGCTGTGTCGAAGCCGATGCCGAAGATGAATCCGACCGGGAACATGTGCCACGTCTTGGTGATCGAGCGCATGAACCGGCCGAAGAACCGGTACATGAAACCGCGGGCTTGCAGCTGACGTTCCAGTTCCTGCTCGTCGAATGCGCCCCGGCGCATCGCGCGGAACACCTTCAGGATCCCGGCCAGTACCACGAGGTTCAGGCCGGCGATCAGATAGAGGAAGCTGGCCGCAAGTGAGGTGCCGATGATTGCGCCCGTGGTCTCGTAGCCGGAGGTCGGGTTCACCACCGCTCCGAACACAGCTTTGGCGGCCAAGCTCAGCCCGACCCCCACAACCATGAGTAGTGAGGAGTGGCCAAGGGCGAAGAAGAAGCCGGTACCCAACGGTCGCTTGCCGTCTGCCATCAGCTTGCGGGTGGTGTTATCGATCGCGCTGATGTGATCGGCGTCGAAGGCGTGTCGCGCGCCGAGTGTCCATGCCGTGACCGCCACGCCAATGCCCAGGCCCAGGCCCTTGAACTGGAAGTGGTGCGGGGAGATCGTGAAGATGAAGATGCCCCACCCGAAGCCGTTGAGCGCAAGCACGACCGTAGACATGGCGCCGAGCCGCCGGCGTTCTGACCGGGTCAGTCGCTTACGGGTCGAATCCAGGTCCTGGATGAGTTCGGACATCAGCTGCTCCTCCGCGGGATCGAAGAAGAAGCCGGCTCCCGTCCTCTGCGAGTGAGGACATGGACGAGCCGCCCCTCCTTCGAGGGCTGGTCACGTCGACGCCGCAGCCAGGCGACCGGACTAACCCGAGAAGGGGTATCACCGTTGCGGGACAGCGCCGGAATCGCACCGGACTTCGCTGGAAGCAACATCACCTGGGCGACACCCAGGGTGAGGCGACCGTACGGCACTCGCTCGCGGCCGGTCAATCGCCGTCGGATGTCGAGGAGCAAGGCCAGTCGAGTGTTGCGGAGCCCGGCACGGCTGAGGCGGAGAACACGTGGCAGGATGGGCAGCCGCGAGGCAAGCGACATCCCTCTCGCCCGTTGCAGACCCAGCAGGTTCGGAGCGCCCCACCTTGACAGCATTGCGCGACCGGGTTGTAGCCATCGTGAAGCAGTACGGCCTGGAGTACCGCGAAGAACCGTTCCGCCTTGCTTCGGGCGAACTGAGCCACGATTACATGGACGGTAAGAAGGCCCTGGCCCAAGGCGAGCACCTCCGCGTGGCCTGCGAAGCAATCCTGGAACTCGCCGACGATGCCGGGATCGAGTTCGACGCGGTCGGGGGACTCACCCTAGGAGCGGACGCGTACGCGACGGGTATCGCGCTCCTCGCGAACAAGCGCTGGTTCGTCGTGCGCAAGCAGGCCAAGGATCACGGTAAGGGCCGGCGAATCGAGGGTGCGCGACTTGCGCCCGGCACCCGCGTGCTCCTCGTCGACGACGTGGTGAGCACTGGCGGCTCGATCCTCGAAGCGCTCGCAGCCGTCCAGGAGACCGGAGCGGATATCGCCCTCGCTGTCACGTTGGTCGACCGCGGCGATGAAGCACAGGACAAGTTCCGAGAGCTTGGCATCGCGTATCGGCCGCTCATCACCTATCGCGAACTTGGGATCAAGCCGGTGGGCACGACCCAGGCTTCAGCGACTGGCTGACGGGTCCCAGAGCCGAGCGGCCCACCGCGATCGCAGGAGCGCCTCCTGGTCGCGCAGTCCTCGGAGTTCCAGTAACCGCACTCTGGCGGAGGATAGGGGACTTGAACCCATTCCAAGACTCCCGTAAACACTGGCCCGTAGCTGTCTGTCCCGGTTTTTACTGATTTCTACGGGGGCATGAGGGGGTCAGAGGGCGTCGAGTGCACTCGGGTGGGCCATGGCCCACCCGGTCTATCGGCTGCTGTCGCCGGATCCCCGGCAGAGCCACTCGGCGGCAGCGATGCGCCTGATCGTCTGGTTCCCGCCAGACGAGCCAGACACGGTCGTAGTCGCACTGCTCGCGGCCAACAAAGCTCAGATGGGCGACGTGTTCTACATCAGCGTTGGCACCCGGGCAGATGACCTCATCAACAAGTGGATCTATCAGAAGGGGCAGGAGCGATGAGCAAGCCCGAGTTCGTCCGAGGCAACGCCCGGCTGGAGAAGGCTCTGGCCGACCCAGCAACTCGCAAGCGGGTCGACGCAATCCAAGCCGAGATGGCGCAGGCCGACCGCGAGCACGCGATGCATCTGGCCTCGATCCGCAAGGCGGCCGACCTGACCCAGGTCGAGATGGCCGAGCGCATGGGCATCAAGCAGTCCGCCATCAGCGGGCTAGAAGGCCGTGACGACATCCTCCTGTCCACGCTGGCCAACTATCAACGTGCCGCCGGAGCGTCCGATGCACGAGTCGTCGTGACTATCGCCGGACGCGAGATCGAGTACGCGCTTCCCCAAGCAGCAACATCGGCACCGAGATAGTCGTCGCCCGCGCCCAAATAAACTAGAGGGTCCGTTCGGTGCTAGGCCGCAAAGCGATGGCGCCGGACTGGTGGGCATCTAGATCGGGCACGAGCAACTATGGCGTCGACAGGGAGCTGGCCGACGACCGGACATTGGCCCCGAAGATCACCGGCATAACCCGGATGAGCGGACGCGCTGACATCGGCAGGACCGCGCACGGACGGCGGCATGGGCGGGTGTTACCCCATTGCCGTGACACGATCGGCCCGTGCTGCTGAACCGGATGCGCCATTCCGTCGCATGGCAGCGGTCGGACTTCGGGTACACACCGGGCGCGGACATCTAGTCGTCCGGCGTCGAGGTCCTGCCCCACGCGAGCGCGCTGCCATCACCCGCCCGAAGTGGACCTGACCAGCGGGGGTGGAGGGGCTGGGTTGGACCGATTTTCGGTCTCGCGTGGGCCATTGGCTGGAGACGCTGTCCAAAATCCCCGTATTTGCTGGGCTGTATGGCGGAGGATAGGGGATTTGAACCCGTTCCAGGAGTCCCGTAAACACTGGGCCGGAGCTGTTCATCCCGGTTTTCACTGATTTCTACGGGGTGTTAGGGGGTGTCAGGGGGCGTCGAGTGCACTCGGGTGGGCCATGGCCCACCCGGACTATCGGCTGCTTGTCGCCGGATCCCCGGTAGATCCGTTCGGCAGACATCCGGACGGAACGGCACCATCGGGTCGATGCTCATGCCGGCGACCCTAGTTTGGCGTGGCTACCAGGAAGCACTCGACGTCGGCAACGCCGCACACCCTCTGCCGCAGAACCACACGCCGAACGCGGGTGCGGGTGATAGCGGCGAGCGGGACGGAGCACTGATCTGCCGATTGGCTACGGGATCTGGATGTTACTAGCCGTTCTCGACTGTGTCTGACACAATAGACACGATGAGGATTCGGGTGGTGCGCTCCGGCGTTGACACAGGGTCGGTAACCAGCACATCCTCGAAGCGATGATCAACGCAGGAGAGCCCACCGTGATCGGCGATCAGCTGCACTACATTGGCACCGATTCACGTGGTCTTGAGCTCGAAATCATCGCCGTACCGGACGACCATCACCCCGCCGGACTGTCCGTCATCCATGCCATGCCCACGAGCTACCGACGAGAGGACGGCGAGCGCTCATGATCGACCCGAGCAACTATGTGATCACCACCGAAGACACCATCGAAGACGTCGACCTCGACACCGAAGTCGTGCGCCTGAAAGACGGCCGGCGCCTCACAAACGAGCTCGCTGAACAGATCGCGCAGCAGACGCTTGCTGAAGCTCGCCAACGCAACCTGGTCCCCGGACGCAAATCTCTGACTGGCGGCAACACCCACTCACCGCGCGTGCAGTTTCGGGTTCCTGAGGCACTTCGTGACGCCGCCGAGCGACGAGCCGCAGCGGAAGGCGTCAGCCTGTCAGTACTCGCCCGCGAAGCGCTCGAGCACTACCTCGCCTCGTAGTTTCCCTACAACCAACAGGGCATAGACGGCGGCTACGCTCGTCCGCGCAGCCGCAAAGCCGCGCACCACCTGGCCGGGTAGGCCGAGCGCATTGCTGCGCTCGGCCCCCCTGAGAACCGGACTGGCGGCTTTCACCGCATCCGGCTCAAGCAAGCCCTAATGGAATCGGGACGGGTATTGCGGACCCGTTTCAGGTCCCCCGCCTGCGATACGGTGAAGATCCGCTGCCTCAGACGCCGTACTTGCTGCTCGCTGGCCCGCCAATCGATCGCGTGCCAGTCGGGCAGTTCGCCCTCCGGTTCGTTCACCACGGCGACACCGAGCGGCGCGGTCACTGCCGCACCGTTCATGATCGTCGTCATGGCGCCTAACTTGTCCTTCGGTTCCGGTGTCGTCATCACCATCTGCTCCACAGGCTCACCTGACCCGCGTCAGCACCCTTTCGGGTCCAGGCAACAGCCCTATCCGGCCAGTTATCCGCGACGGCCGGCGGAGGTGCCGACCATGATCGCCGCGGTTTCCTGCTGCCTTTCGGCCACCGGCGTTCGCTTCTCGGGTCATCCTGTTCCCGCCCCGGAATTCCGCCCCCCTCACGGTCGGCCTACCAGACACAACCTCGTGCCTGGACCCAGACGGGGTTTCCACGTTCCACACCAGCGAGATACGACCGGGTTGGGTGCCCGCTCTACCCCGGGGACGGCGGTGCTCACCCTGGCCGAATGCCGTGCCCGACCAGCGCCTGCCGCATCACAACGGCCCGTCCCTACACCGCGCTGCCACCACCCACCTGCACGGCTCCGGATAACGAGACATCAACGAGGGTTCACGCGATTCACCCGTCCGGTCTGCCCCTCACCTGTAATCCCCGGATGGAACGGGGACCCTCGGGCTTTCCTTCGAGCTTCGCACCCCGCCGTCACCAGCAGCGCACGTCAAAGGTGGGGCCACGACGCGAGCACGCGCCGGGAACTACGGCTCCGACATCAGCCGGACCTCCAATCCATAGATCAACTCACAAAGTGCGACCTCGTGTCGCAACGGCA
>JALYIL010000143.1 GCA_030775825.1 Actinomycetota bacterium | reverse complement strand
GCCCCGCCGGCGGGGCCCGCCGAGTTGTTGCTGGTGTTCGTCTTGTTGCTCGACGCGGCTACGGCAATGATGCCGACGACGACGGCTAGCGCGAGGATGCCGAGCAGCACGTTGCGACCCGTGTGCGACGGCTTGCCCGGCAGCGGCTGGTACGGCACAGACCGGGGATCGGTCGCAGGTTGGTAGACGGGAGGGGCTGCGGGCTGGGTCTGCGGGGTCCACGCCGCGCCGTCGAACCACCGCGTCGCTCCGTGGCCGTCTGGATACCAGCCCGGCGGCGTCCCAGTCTGCGTCATGGCGCGCAGCGTAGACGCGAAGTGATCGAGTTTCGACGTATCCGTCATTGTGCGACGAAGGGCCAAGCGAACGCTCAGCCGGCATTCGAGCGCCTACTCGTTGTCGGAACGGTATCCGAGGTTCGGGGACAACCACCGCTCCGCCTCGGCGACCGTCCATCCCTTGCGTAGCGCGTAGTCCTGCACCTGGTCGCGCCCGATCTGCCCGACGACGAAGTACTGCGACTGCGGGTGGGAGAAGTACAGGCCACTGACGGTAGCCCCCGGCCACATCGCCATGCTGTCGGTCAGCTGAATGCCAGTGTTGGACTCGACGTCGAGCAGCTCCCAGATCGCCTGCTTCTCGGTGTGCTCCGGGCAGGCCGGGTAACCGGGAGCCGGCCTGATCCCGACGTAGCGCTCCTTGATCAGCGACTCACGGTCGAGAGCCTCGTCGGGCTGATACGCCCAGAACTCGGTGCGCACTCGTTCGTGCAGCCGCTCGGCGAATGCCTCTGCCAGGCGGTCGGCCAGCGATTCGAGCAGGATCGCACTGTAATCATCGAGCGCCTGCTTGAGCTGCGTGATCTTCTCTGTGATGCCGAGCCCGGCGGTGACGGCGAATGCCCCGACGTAGTCGTGCAGCCCGGTGTCCTTCGGGGCCACGAAGTCGGCCAGCGATCGGTGCGGCACGCCCGGCCGGTGTTCGGTCTGCTGGCGCAGCTGCCGCAGCACGAGCCGCACCTGCCTGCGATCCTCGCTGTGGTAGACCTCGATGTCCTCGCCACCGACCGCGTTGGCCGGAAAGAGCCCAAACACGCCGGCGGCGCGAATCCATTTCTCTGCGATCAACGCGTCCAGCATGGCCTGGGCGTCATCCCACAGCTTGCGCGCAGTCTCGCCTGAGGCCGGGTTGTTGAGGATGTCGGGAAACCTGCCCTTCATCTCCCAGGCATTGAAGAACGGCTGCCAGTCGATGTAGTCGCGCAGCTCGCTCAGCGAGTAATCATGGAACGTCTTCACGAACTGGGTCGCCGACGCGGACTTCCCGTCGCCGTCGTGGTGGAGATCAGGTGCCTGCTGCGCGAGCAGCCGCGGCCGCGGCGGTCGGTACCCGGTCCAATCGATCGGGGTGCGGTTTGTCCGGGCGGCCTCGATCGGCACGATGGCTTTCGCGTCGGTTCGGGCCGCGTAGCGCTCACGAAGTGAGTTGTAATCAAGCTCTGTGTCGGCCAACAGCGCCGGACGCTGCTCGTCGGACAACAGCGCGGCCACGACGGGCACCGAACGCGAGGCATCCTTCACCCAAATGACCGGGCCGTGATATTTCTTGTCGACCTTGACCGCGGTGTGGGCCCGCGATGTCGTAGCGCCACCGATGATCAGCGGGATCTCGAAGCCCTGGCGCTCCATCTCCGCCGCAAAGTTGACCATCTCGTCCAGCGACGGCGTGATCAGACCGGACAAACCGATGACATCGGCGTCGTGCTCCTTCGCCGCATCCAGAATCTTCTGGGCCGGCACCATGACGCCGAGGTCAATGACGTCGTAGTTGTTGCACTGCAGTACCACGCCGACGATGTTCTTGCCGATGTCGTGCACGTCGCCCTTGACCGTAGCCATCACGACCGTGCCGTTGCTACGCCCGGCGTCGTCGGGTGACTTGCCCGCCTCGATGAACGGAACGAGGTAGGCAACGGCCTTCTTCATCACCCGTGCGGACTTCACTACCTGCGGCAGGAACATCTTGCCTGCGCCGAACAGGTCGCCGACGACATTCATCCCGGCCATCAACGGACCCTCGATCACCTCGATCGGCTGGCCGCCGCGCGCCTCGATCAGGGCACGAAGCTCCTCGGTGTCCGTTTCGGCGTAGTCGTCGATGCCCTTGACCAGCGCGTGCGTGATGCGCTCCCCCACGGGCAGGGCGCGCCACTCGTCGTTGAGCGCTTCGGCCTTCATGCCGTCACCGGCGAATTCGGTGGCAATTTCGAGCAGTCGTTCGGTGGCATCTGAACGGCGGTTCAGGATGACGTCCTCGATGCGCTCCCGTAGTCGCTCGTCGACCTGGTCATAGACCACGAGCGCGCCCGCGTTGACGATTCCCATGTCCATGCCTGCGGCGATCGCGTGGTAGAGGAAGACGGCGTGTATCGCTTCCCTCACGGCATTGTTGCCGCGGAAGGAGAAGGACACGTTGGACACCCCGCCCGAGACCATGGCACCAGGCAGGTTCTGCTTGATCCAGCGCGTCGCCTCGATGAAGTCGACGCCGTAGTTCGCGTGCTCCTCGATGCCGGTCGCCACCGCGAAGATATTGGGGTCGAAGATGATGTCCTCGGACGGAAATCCCACTTCATCGACGAGGATGCGGTAGGCGCGCTCGCAGATGACCTTTCGGCGTTCGAGGTTGTCAGCCTGCCCATCCTCGTCGAATGCCATCACCACGACCGCCGCACCATATTTTCGGCACACGCGTGCCTGCGCGCGGAAGTTCTCCTCGCCTTCCTTCATCGAGATCGAATTCACGATCGGCTTGCCCTGGACGCACCGCAAGCCGGCTTCGATGACGTCAAATTTCGAGGAGTCGACCATGATCGGCACCCGGCTGATGTCGGGCTCACTCGCGACGAGCTTGACGAAGCGGTCCATGGCCGCAACTCCATCGATCATCCCCTCGTCCATGTTGATGTCGATGACCTGCGCGCCGTTCTCAACCTGCTGCCGCGCGACGGAAAGCGCCGAGTTGTAATCACCGTCACGGATGAGGTTGCGAAAGCGTGCCGAACCGGTGATGTTCGTTCGCTCCCCGACATTGACGAACAGGGACTCGGCCGTGATCGTCAGCGGTTCCAGACCGGAGAGCCGGCACGCAGTGGGGATTACCGGCGGCACGCGCGGCGGGACCGCCTCCACGGCCGCCGCGATCGCCGCGATGTGATCCGGCGTCGTCCCGCAGCATCCGCCGAGGAGGTTGAGCAGACCGCTCTCGGCGAACTCGCGCACGATCGCGGCGGTGTGGTCCGGGGCCTCGTCATATTCTCCGAAGGCGTTCGGGAGGCCGGCGTTCGGATAGCAGGAGACGAAGCAACCGGCGATGCGCGAGATCTCGGCGAGATAAGGCCGCATCTCCTGCGCTCCGAGCGCGCAGTTCAGGCCGATGAGCAACGGGTTCGCGTGGCGTACTGAATTCCAGAACGCTTCGGTGACCTGGCCTGAAAGCGTCCGGCCGGATGCGTCGGTGATCGTTCCGGAGATCATTACCGGCCAGCGCCGACCACGCTGCTCGAACAGCGTCTCCACGGCGTATATCGCCGCCTTCGCATTCAGAGTATCGAAGATCGTCTCAATCAGCAGCAGATCGGCGCCTCCGTCGACCAATCCATTGGCTTGTTCCAGGTAGGCGTCGACAAGCTCGGGGAACGTCACGTTGCGGGCGCCCGGATCGTTCACGTCAGGCGAGATGGAGGCCGTCCGGTTCGTGGGACCGATCGCGCCGGCGACGAACCGCGGCTTGCTGGGCTCGGCCGCCGTAACCGCGTCGCACGCAGCACGGGCTAGGCACGCCGACTCGTAGTTCAACTCGTAGGCCAGATCTTCCATTCCGTAATCGGCAAGGGAGATTCGCTGCGCGTTGAACGTGTTCGTCTCGACTAGGTCCGACCCGGCCTCGAGGTAGGCCCGGTGGATCCCGCTGATCGCCTCAGGCTGCGTCAGCGTGAGCAGGTCGTTGTTTCCCTTGAGGTCGCGATGCCAGTCCGCGAATCGCGCGCCCCGGTACTCGGCTTCGCTGAAGGTGTGCTTCTGGATCATCGTCCCCATAGCCCCGTCGAGGACCAGAATCCGCGAAGCGAGCGCGGCCGACAGCGCTTGCGTGGCATCAGGGCGCACAGACGGCGTTACAGGCACAGCACATTCCTCGGCAATCGAAGAGCAGGAGTGTACGAACCATCCAGCATACGGCGGGCTCGCCTCTGCCTCGGGGAGATTCGGAACGGCATCCTCATCATCCCACTCGCCACCGCAATTGGCTCGTCAATAGCCTCGGGACGCGCGTCGGCGACGCGGTAAGAAGATCACAGCGGCAACACAGTCGTAGGCTGCAGGCATGACCGCGTTCGAGGGACAGGACTGGCCGGAACTCTCCAACCCCGTTCTCGTCGCGGCTTTCGAGGGGTGGAACGACGCCGGGGATGCCGCGACCGGCGCCGTGGAACATCTCGAGCTGGTCTGGGACGCCCAGCCGCTTACCGAACTCGACCCCGACGACTATTACGACTTCCAGGTGAACCGTCCCACCGTTTCGCTGGTCAACGGCGTGAGCCGGCGGATAACCTGGCCGACCACGAGGTTCTCCTTCTGCCGGCCGCCCGGCGCCGATTTCGATCTCGTTCTGGTCCGCGGAATCGAGCCGAATATGCGGTGGCGAAACTTCTGCGCCGAGTTGCTCGGGGTAATCCGCGAACTCGACGTGCGCATCGTGGTGACCCTGGGCGCCTTGCTCTCCGACAGTCCGCACACCCGGCCGACGCAGGTGACCGGCACCGCGCACGACGGTGAGTCCGCGCTGAAGTACGGCCTGGAGAAATCCCGCTACGAGGGCCCTACCGGGATCGTCGGAGCCCTGCAGGATGCCTGTGTCGCCGCCGGAATCCCAGCCATCTCCTTCTGGGCCGGCGTCCCGCACTACGTCTCCCAGCCACCCAATCCCAAGGCGACCTTGGCTCTGCTCCATCGGGTCGAGGAGGTCCTAGATCTCCCGGTGCCGCTTGCCGAACTGCCCCAGCAGGCCGACGAGTGGCAGAAGCTCGTGGACGAGATGGCCGCTGAGGACGACGAGGTCACCGAGTACATCCGCAATCTGGAGGAACGCGACGACGAGATCGACCGCAGCGAGTTAGGTGAGGCATCCGGAGATGCGATCGCCCGGGAGTTCGAGCGCTACCTGCGCCGCCGCGACCGCGGCGGCGGCCACGCCGGCGGCCAGGGCCGCTGAATGACGATCAGATCTCGACGCCGAGCAGGGCATCGACGAGGCCCCTGACCAGGCCCGGACCATCGGGATCGTCCCCGTCGTCGACCTGCTCGACCCACCCGTCCACAGCGGCGATTGCGCCCACCGTGTCGAGGTCGTCGGCCAGTCGCTCCCTTACCCGATCCAGAACGTCCTTCGCCGCCAGTCCGGCCGAACGTGTCATCGCCTCGCGCCAACGTGCGAGACGCGCCTCGGCCGCGGGCAGGCGCTCGTCCGTCCATTCACGATCGGCGCGGTAGTGCCCGTCCATCAATGCCAGGCGGATCGCCATCGGGTCGATGCCCGCCGCCCGGAGCTTGGACACGAGCACGAGGTTGCCACGAGACTTGCTCATCTTCTCGCCGGCCAGGCCGATCATGCCCGCGTGCACGTAGAGACGGGCGAAGGGATACTCGCCGGTGAGACTCTCGGCGTGCGCCGCACTGTGCTCGTGGTGCGGAAAGATCAGGTCGCTCCCCCCGCCTTGGACGTCGAAGCCCATACCCAGACGGTTCAGCGCGATGACCGAGCATTCAATGTGCCACCCTGGGCGCCCCGCGCCGAGCCTGGTGTCCCAGAACGGTTCTCCGTGCCGGCGAGCGCGCCATAGAAGCGAGTCGAGTGGATCGCGCTTGCCCGCGTGGTCGGGGTCGCCGCCTCGTTCCGCGAACAGCTGCACCATCGTCGGCCGGTCATATCCGGACTCGGAGCCGAAGTGACGGCTCGAGGTGATGTCGTAGTAGACGTCCTCGCCAACGCGGTAGGCAGCGCCGCTGTCGAGCAGCTGACCGATCGCGTCGGTGATCTCGGGCACTGACTCGACCGCCCCGATGTATTCATCCGGAGCCAGCACCCGCAGCGCGGCCATGTCCTCGCGGAACAGTTCGATCTCGCGCTCGGCAAGGCTCATCCAGTTCTCGCCGATGTGCGCCGCCCGTTCGAGCAGCGGGTCGTCGACGTCGGTGACGTTCTGCACGTAATGGACACGGTGCCCGGCATCGCGCCACATCCGCTGCAGCAGGTCGAAGGCGATGTAAGTCGCCGCGTGCCCGAGATGTGTGGCGTCGTACGGTGTTATCCCACAGACATACAGGCGCCCGGTCTCGCCAGGCGCCACCACGCGGATCTGCCCGGTTGCCGTGTCGAACAGGCGCAGCGGCGGACTTCCGCCCGGCAACGCCGGCACGCTGGGCGACTCCCAGGACTCCATGACCTCACGGTATCGGGCAGACTCAGCGCCATGAGCGCCTACCTTGTATCCGAGACGCGGGTGATCGCAGCTCCCCCGCAACGGCTGTTCGACATCATTGCCGACCCGGCGATGCATCCCGTGATCGACGGCTCGGGCAGCGTGAAGTCCGCTCGCGTTGGAAATCCCGACCGGCTCCAGATCGGGTCCAAGTTCGGGATGGATATGAAGCTCGGGGCCAGCTACAAGATCGTGAACAAGGTCATCGAGTTCGAAGAAGGGCGCCAAATCGGGTGGCGGCACTTCAACGGACACGTATGGCGTTACATCTTCGAGCCTGTCCAAGGCGGCACCAAGGTGACCGAGCAGTGGGATGCCCGGCCGGCGAAGAACCGGCTCGGCCTGCTTGCCGTGGGGTTCGGCCGGCGTAACCGCCGCGGGATCAGGGCCACGCTGCAACGCCTTGACACCTACGTCGAGACCTCGTGATCGCCTCGCTCGCCGGCCCCTAGATCGGCGGCCAGGGCACGGCCGGCCAGTCCTCCCCCGGCCGGGGATGCCGACCGCCGGACAACAGGTCCTCGACCCGGCGGACCGTCGCGCGCACTTCACGCCGCGTGAGCAACTCTCCCAGGCGCGCGCAGAGCTGGCCCTCGAGCTGGGCTCTGAGGCCGCTCAACGTATCCAGGGCCTCCTCGGTGAGGCGGGCGCCAGCCCACTGCCACAGCACGGTGCGAAGCTTGTCCTCGACATGGAACGAAACACCATGGTCCACGCCGTACACGTGCCCCGACGGTATCGGGAGCAGGTGTCCACCCTTGCGGTCTGCGTTGTTGATCACCGCGTCGTAGACAGCGATCCGGCGCAGGGCGGCGACGTCGCGGCGACGGATCAGCGGCATCAGGTCCGTCGCGTCATCCTCCGCGATCCACAGCTGCACCATGCCCGGCCCCGCCGGACCATCACGGTAGATAGTCGGCGGCACGATGTCCCAGCCGATCGCAGCCGATACTTCATAGGCCGCAACCTCTCGTTGGGCGAGCGAACCGTCGGGGAAGTCCCAGAGCGGCCGTTCACCGGCCACCGGCTTGTAGACACATGCCGCCGTGACGCCGCTGGCGGTTATTGCGCAATACAGCGTGGCGTTGGAGGCATCCATCAAGCGACCCTCGACTGTCAACTCGCCGTGGCATAGCAGGTCGATCGCGTCCTCGACCTCGAGCTCCACCGGCTGGGTGAGCTCGTCCGGAATGCTCATGGCTGGACGGCTGGGCCGCGGTGGTAGCCGTTATGGCGGGGGCAGATATGTCCGGCTGGATCGAGCGGTTGTCCACATAACGGGCACGGCGGCCGGCCGGCGGAGATCAGCTTGCGCGCGCGATCGATGAAGGCGCGCGCCCGGCGTGGCTCGATCAACACGCGCAACGCGTCTGGTCCCTCCTCAACGTCCTCGAGCAAGGTCTCCTCGGCCACAACGTCGTCGTCGGCCGGTGCCTGTGCCTCAATGACGATCAGGCCTACATCGCCGTTCCACGCCAACCCCATCGCGCTGACCCGGAATTCCTCGTCGATCGGTTGTTCCAGGGCGGCGGAATCGAACTCCGTGGCCGGCAGGGCCGTTCCCGTGCGGGCAACGACTTCGTCCAGTAGCTGCTCTAGACGGTCAGCCAGTACCGCTACCTGCTGCTTCTCCAGCGCCACCGAGACGATCCGGGAACCGTCCGCGGCCTGCAGGTAGAACGTCCGCTCACCGGGCGAGCCGACGGTCCCGGCGACGAAGCGGCGGGGGCGCTCGAAGAAGAAGAACTGGCGCGGCATGATGCGTTCAGCTTAATGCTCACACGCCTCCGCCTCCGGCGCCGCCGCCGATCGTCGCATCGGAGGAGCGGCTTCGGCGCCGCTTGCGCGCCGGTGGGGCGAAGGAGCTCAGATCTCCCCCGGTGTCATTCGTCCGCAGGACGTATGGGCGCGTCTCGGTGTAGCGCACGATCGAGACCGAGCACGGGTCCGGCACGATGCGCTGGTAGTGATCCAGGTGCAGGCTCAGGGCATCGGCCAAGATCGCCTTGATGACGTCCCCATGCGTGCAGGCCAGCCAGATCGCGTCCGGTCCGAGCGTGGCATCCCACTCGCGCACCGCTCGTACCGAGCGCGCGGACATTTCGGCGATGCTCTCGCCCCCGGGGAACCGGACCGCCGATGGTTGGGACTGGACGAGCCTCCAGAGCGGATCCTTCGCGAGGTCCTTGAGCTGCCGACCGGTCCATTCCCCGTACCCACACTCCACCAGACGCTGATCTGATTCCCAGGCCGGGTCGCGGCCCGCCGCGCGTTGAACGGCCCGGACGGCCTCGGCGGTCTCGGTGCAGCGTTCCAGGGGGCTCGTCACGATGGTCGTGATCGGCAGGGCCGAGAGGCGCTGGGCCACCGCGGCGGCCTGCGCCTGGCCGCGCTCGTCGAGGTGAACGCCGGGGGTGCGGCCGGCCAGCACCGGTCCGGTCATCGGCGTAAGGCCGTGACGGAGTAGCAGGACGGTCGACATCTACTTGGTCGCGCTCAGGACACCGGTGCTCAGCAGCACGATCAGTAGCACGCCCAGGGCGATCCGGTAGTAGATGAAGATGAACGTGCTGTGGTGGCCGAGCCAGCGGATGAGCCACGCGAGGGAGGCCAGGCCGACGACGAAGGCGAAGATCAGGGCGACACCGGTGAGACCAGCTCCGGGGCCGTGTTTGTCGTGCGCATGCTTGGCCGCCTCATAGATCCCCGAGAGCACGACGGCCGGAATTGAGAGCAAAAAGGCGAACCGGGCGGCGGCCTCGCGCTCCAGCCCGCGAAAGAGTCCGGCTGTGATGGTCGTCCCCGAGCGCGACATTCCCGGGATCAGCGCCAGGGCCTGTGCGGCACCGACGACGGCCGCATCGGTGGCGTTGAGCTGCTCTTCGTCGCGATCGCGGGCCCCGACCCGCTCTGCGGCCAGTAGCACCACGGCTAACCCGATCAGGGTGCAGGCGATCAGCCACAGATTGCGTGCGCCCGCTTCGATCTGGCGGTTGAATACCAACCCGAAAACGCTGACCGGGACCGTGGCGAGGATGAGATACCAGCCGAGCTTGTACTCCAGCGAACCACGTACCGAGCGGTCGAACAGGCCTCGGCACCAAGCCACGGTGACGTGAAGCAGTTCCCGCCAGAAATACAGGACGATGGCCAGGGTCGTTCCCAGCTGAACCACGGCGGTGAACGGGGCGCCTGGATCGTGCGGATGCGCGGGGTTGAAGTCGAAATTCCACCCGAAGATGGCCGGCACGATTCGAAGGTGCGCAGTCGAGGACACCGGCAGGAATTCGGTGAGGCCCTGCACGATGCCGAGAACGACGGCCTGCAGCAAAGTCACGCGGGGACCCGAGTCCTCGCGCCCCTGAACTGCCAGACGCTCTCGCCAGCGACCATCACCGCGTCACCATAGCGACAGCCTCGCTGAGGGCGTGGATGCCGAGCCGGTACCGTCACCGCGTGAAGCAGCGCAATATCGGTCGAAGTGGACTGAAGGTCTCACATCTCGGGCTCGGGACGATGACGTGGGGCAAGGAGACCGACGCCGACGAGGCGGCGGCACTGCTGGTGGCGTTTCGCGATGCTGGCGGCACGCTCGTCGATACCGCCCGCACCCACGGGTACGGCGAGGCAGAACGGATCCTCGGGCAGCTCATTGCCGATGTCGTGCCCCGCTCCGAGCTCGTCATCGCGACCAAGGCTGGCATCGTCCGCACACCGGAGGACCGGATCGTGGACGCTTCCCGTGGCGCGTTGCTGAGCGGCCTCGAGCAATCGTTGCGCCAGCTCGGCGTGGATCACATCGACCTGTGGTACGTCCACTACGTCGACGACGCGGTTCCGTTCGAGGAGACGATGGGCGCGCTTGATGCGGCCCTGGCCTCGGGAAAGGTCCGCTACGTGGGGGTTTCCAACTACTGCGGCTGGCGGCTGGGCCGCGCGGCGACGTGGCAGCGAGCCGTGCCCGGCCGGGCGCCGATCGTGGCGAACCAGGTCCGGTACTCCCTGCTAGATCGAGGTGTCGAGCGGGAAGTGATTCCCGCGGCGCACGCGTTGGGTGTCGGCATCCTGCCGTACTCGCCGCTGGGCGGCGGCGTCCTCACCGGCAAGTACCGCGCAGGGGTTCCGGCCGACTCACGCGCTGCGGCTGGCGATCGCACCATCGCCCCGATGAACCGTGCCGGCGCCGCCGGAGTCGTCGAAGCCGTCGCGACTGCGGCCGACGGCTTGGCCACCACATCGGTTGCGGTGGCGCTGTCCTGGC
>JALYIL010000142.1 GCA_030775825.1 Actinomycetota bacterium | reverse complement strand
CTGGCCGGCGCTGCACCCGAGATAGCCGGCCGAGGGCAGGTCCTCGGAGTAGCCGGCAAACGTGAACCCGGCTTCGAACAGGGATCGCCCCAGGTTCGGCCCCGAGAAGCTCTGCGGGCACGAGTCGTCGCTCACCGCCTGCGTCGTGCCGGAGAACAGGGCGAGGTAGTTCGGCTGGCTCGGATGCGTGATCGCGAAGGAGTCAGTCAGCAAGGCGCCCCGCGCGATGAGGGAGTTGAGGAAGGGTGCGTCGCCGCTGGACACAATCTGGTCGTACGCGTGGTTCTCGAGGACGGCGATCAGGACGTGCGCCGGACGCGGCAGCCTGCCGCCGGGCACTCGGGTCGTGCTCGTTGATAGGGGAGTGTGGCCCGTCGGGGCGAACGACGTGGCCGGCGACGGGCCTGACGGCACTGTTGTCCCGGCCGAACGCGCGACCGAGTTGCCGCCGGTGCCGCTGCAACCGGAGAGGGACATGACAAGCCCCGCAACCAGCACACCCACGGCAAACGAAGTTCTCGCGACGATTACCACGATTGCCATGATGCCCACAGCTCGTCTACCCGGCGCCCGCCATCCAGCCCGACCATCGAGCGACGGCTATCGCGACGACCGGCCCTGGCGGTCTGCGCAGGACATAAGCGTCGTACCTGCCGGCGAGCAGCTCGATCGCATCACGCTCCTCGGCCGCGCCGTCGACAACGCGAGCCGACCCATCTGCCCTGGCCCACCACAGGGCCGACCAATCCTCGCCGTAGTGATCGACGAGTACGCTCACGCGGGCATTGGCTGCGATGTTCTCCAGCCGGCGTAGGCGCGTTGCGCCCTTCGGCTTGTCATCCACGGCGAAGTAGATGGTGTCGCCGTCGACGGTGAAGACGATCGGCACAAGGTGCGGCACGCCGGCGGAATCGGCCGTTGCCAACCGCGCTACCCGTTGCGTTTGGAATTGATCACGAGCCCATCCGCCGCCCATCCGCACGCGTCGACCATAGACTCGACCATAGAGTGCAGCCATGAGATTCGGCTTGTTCGTCCCGCAAGGCTGGCGCCTCGACCTCGTTGGCATCGATACATCCGAACATTGGCAGACCATCCTGGGCGTTGCCCAGCAGGGTGAGGCCGGCGGATTCGAGTCGGTATGGGTATACGACCATAGCCAAGGTCGCCGCCACGGTGGACGTTATCTCGGGCGGACGGGTCGAGATGGGCATCGGAGCGGGCTGGTGCGAGCACGCGTGGCGCGCATTCGGCTACGGGTTCCCGAGTGCCGGGCAACGGATCGGCATGCTTGACGAGGGCGTGCAGATCATGCGTCAGATGTGGATCCAGGGCACCGCGACCCTGGCCGGCAGCCACTACCAGGTGGATGGAGCGATCGGCCGCCCGCTGCCATTGCAGGCTGGCGGTATACCGCTGGGGATCGCCGGCGCGGGTGAGCGCAACACACTGCGCATAGCCGCACATACGCTGACTACACCAACTTTGACGCGACGCCGGAGACCTTCCCCCACAAGTCGCAGGTGCTCGCCGGGCACTGCCGCGAACCCCTGGTCGGCACTCCCCAGCAGATCGTGGCGAAGCTGCTTGCGGCCCGGGATATGGGGATGAATTATGCGATCGGCTACTTCGTCGATGCGGCCTACGATCCGACCAGCGTGGACTTGTTCGCTCGACAGGTCATCCCGGCCCTTGCGGACTGAGCGGGCCCGACGGCGTTAGCGTGCACCATATGACCCGCGCCGACGCCACTCCCCTGCCCCGCCCGCCGTCGTGGGGAGAGCCACGGAGGAAGACAATCACGTGGTACGACCCGATCCTCGGCGCACAGGCGGGCGCGTCACTCGCCGGCATCGACCACCTCGGTGCCATCCGGCGCGGCGAGCTGCCGCCCCCGCCGATGGCGGCGCACTTCAACTTCACCATCGTGGAGGTATCGGCTGGGCAGGTGACCTTCGTCTGTGAGCCTGACGAGTCCGCCTACAACCCGATCGGGCTCGTCCACGGCGGCCTCGTATGCACCCTGATCGACTCGGTGCTGGGCTGCGCGGTGCAATCGACTCTCCCGGCTGGGGTCGGTTACACCAGCATCGAGATAAAGGTGAACTACCTTCGGCCCGTGCGCGCTGACACCGGTCCACTGCGGGCTCAAGGCCGGGTCACCAAGCCGGGTCGGCGGGTCGCCTTCGCCGAGGCCGACGTGAGCGATCCAGCGGGCACGTTGCTGGCCACTGGACAGGGCACTTGTCTGGTCATGTCAGAGTGAGCAACTGATGACGGCTGGATACTCGGGCACTCCTTTGCCGCGGAAGCTCGGGATAAAGCCAGGATCGCGGGTGCTGGTGATTCGGGCGCCAGCCGGGTTCGATCTCGGCCCGTTGCCTGATGTGACGGTTCGCCGGAGGGCATCCGGGGGCGCCTTCGATGTCATCGTGTTGTTCTCCAGCGGAGTGCGCGGCCTCACCACGCGCTTTGGCCCGTTGGCGGAATCGCTGAGCACGCCCGGTGCATTGTGGGCATGCTGGCCGAAGAAGGCCAGTGGCGTGCTCACTGACCTGACCGAGACGGTCGTGCGCGAACACGGCTTGTCGGTCGGGCTCGTCGACGTGAAGGTTGCCGCAATCGACACCAACTGGAGTGGCCTGAAGTTCGTCCGCCGTCTCGCCGACCGCTGATGTCTGTCGCGGTGAGGTCGAGCGTGCTGTGATGGCACGGTGATCGCGAAATGAGCAATCCGAGCGCACAAATGTCGGGCCCGTCAGCCCCGTCAGGGCAAATCGTCGTCAAGGACCTGACGAAGGTCTTCCGTGGCAACATTCGCGCAGTCGATCATCTCAACTTCACGGTGGAGCCGGCGTCGGTCACCGGATTCCTGGGGCCTAACGGCGCCGGCAAGACGACGACGCTGCGGATGGCCCTCGGGCTGGTGAATCCGACCTCGGGGTTGGCCACGATCGGAGGGTTTCGCTACCGCGACATTCACAACCCGATCACGGTGGTCGGCGCCTCGCTGGAGTCTTCGAGCTTTCACCCAGCTCGCACCGGACGCAATCACCTGCGGATCCTCTGTGAGGTGGCCGGACTGCCGGACCGGCGCGCCGATGAGATGCTCGACCTCGTCGGGCTAGGAGACTCAGGCCGTCGCAAGGTCCGCGGTTACTCCCTCGGCATGCGTCAACGGTTGGGCCTGGCCGCGGCGCTGCTCGGCAACCCACAGGTGTTGATTCTGGACGAGCCGGCGAATGGCCTGGATCCAGACGGCATTCGGTGGCTACGCGGGTTCTTCCGGCACCTCGCCGGCGAGGGCCGGACAGTGCTCGTCTCCAGCCACCAACTCAACGAGGTTCAGGAGATCGCCGATCGGATTGTCATCCTCAACCGCGGCAAGCTGGTCAGAGCCGGCAGTATTGCCGAGCTGACCGCCGAAACGGACACCGTCCTCGTCCGTAGTCCGAATGCTGGGCCGCTCGTCGCCGCGCTGGTGTCGGCGGGCAGCCAGCACCAGCAACCCGCGGCGGAAACGGTGCAGATTCGAGGTCTCTCCCTCGCCCAGGTCGGCCATCTGGCCTTCGCTGCCGGCGTGGAACTGCATGAACTGAGCGCCCAGCGCTTCGACCTCGAAGAACTCTATTTCGCCTTGACCGACACGGGCACGCAGCCGTTGCCACCCCCTGGGAGCTCGTCATGATCCGCCTCGTCCGGGCTGAGTTCCTCAAACTGCGGACCACCCAGGTGTGGTTCTGGCTGCTTGTCGCGAGCGTCGCGATCACCGCTCTCAGCGTCGTCGGTCAGATCGCAGGTACTAGCAACGCAATCGAGCTCCAGGCACACACCCGAGACGTCTTCGCGAGCGCGCACATGGCATACATCGCCGTCTTCGTCCTCGGGATCTTGGCCGTGACGACCGAATTCCGATACCAGACCATCACGGCCTCCGTGCTCGCGACACCCTCGCGGTGGGCACTGGTCACGGCCAAGCTGGTCGCCTACGCGCTCGCCGGCATCGCGTACGCGCTGGTCTGCCTCGTGGTCGAGCTGGCGATTGCGGTGCCCTGGCTCTCAGGGCGGCACATCCAGATGCAGTTCGCGCACCAGATGGGAGCCATAGCCGCGGTGCTCGGTGTGGTCGCCTTGATGGCGCTGGTCGGTATGGGCGCTGGTGCACTCATCAAGAACCAGATCGTCGCCGTCGCCGTAGGGCTGATCGTCCTGCTCATCCTGGAGAACCTGATCCTGATCATTCCCGGGATCAAGCACGCCTACCCATACCTGCCTGGCGGAGCGATCAACGCGATGACAACGCGGCGCGCCGGTGATCGGTCGTTGAACGGCGTACAACTGTTGCCGATCTGGGGTGGGGCGCTCGTGCTCTTCGCCTGGGCATCCTTAATGTCGATCTTTGGAGCCGGGGTAACCATGACCCGGGACATCACCTGATCGCCGAGATCAGCGCCTCTCGCCGTGTGGTCAGCCACACCGATGAGGTCCAACAATGCGGCGTGCCCTGGCAAGCGCGTAACCTCGCTACGGCATCCAAAGACTCGAGAATGGCCGAAAAACGTGGCGACGACTGACCAGTCGACAAGCAATGACCCCACCTCCACCGCTGGCGCGAGCAGCGACTTCGGCGCCAATGAATGGCTCGTCGAGGACATGTACGAGCGGTACCTGACAGATCCGTCCAGCGTCGACGCGGCATGGCATGACTTCTTTGCCGACTACCGTCCCGGGCCCGGCGCCGGAGCAATGGACACCTCACCGCCTCATCCCGCCCCCGGCACCACGGCTGCGCCGGAGGGCGCCCTGTCCCCAGGCACGTCGGCTTCCGGCGCTGCTCCGTACGACAACAGTCGGTCACACGACAACGGTCGGCGACCGTCAGAGCCCGGCACTAACCTGCCGAAGGCGACCGCAACTCCCGCGCAGGCGGACGCACCCGCACAGGCGGACTCACCCGCGGCCCGGCCGACCGCCGCTCAGGCACCGGCTCGCGCATCGAGCGCCGCTCCACCCCAGGACGCTGGCGACCAACCCACCTCGACCCAGCTACGCGGCGCTGCATCGCGCGTCGTCCTCAACATGCAGACCTCGCTGACCGTCCCAACCGCGACCAGCGTGCGCGCGGTGCCGGCGAAACTTCTCGCGGACAACCGCGTCGTCATCAACAACCACCTGCGACGCTCCCGCGGTGGCAAGATCAGCTTCACGCACATCATCGGCTTTGCCGTCGTACGTGCGCTGAACGCCTACCCCGAGATGAATAACTACTTCGCCGAGGTCGACGGCAAGCCCGCCGTTGTCACGCCTGCGCACGTCAACTTCGGCATCGCAATCGACCTGGCCGGCAAGGAGAACAGCCGGTCTCTGGTGGTGGCAAGCATCAAGCGCGCCGACACGCTGGACTTCGCTGGATTCTGGAATGCTTACGAGGAAATCATCCGGCGAGCCCGGGCGGGCAAACTCACAACCGAGGACTTCGCCGGGACGTCGATCAGCCTCACGAACCCAGGCACGATCGGCACGAACCACTCCGTACCGCGGCTGATGGCCGGGCAGGGAACGATCGTCGGCGTCGGTGCGATGGAATACCCGGCCGAATTCAGCGGAATGAGTGAGGAGCAGCTCACCGAACGCGCCCTGAGCAAGATCATCACGCTGACCTCGACGTATGACCACCGGATCATCCAGGGTGCCCAGTCCGGCGAATTCCTGCGCCGGATCCACGAGTTGCTTCTGGCCGACGACTTCTACGATGAGATCTTCGCGTCGCTGCGCATTCCCTATGAACCGGTGCGATGGCTGGTAGACCGCGACTTCACCCATGAAGGTCAGATCGACAAGGCCGCTCGGGTCGTCGAATTGATCAATGCCTACCGCAGCAACGGGCACCTCATGGCGGACACCGATCCGCTGGAGTTCACGGTCCGGACCCATCCCGATCTCGATATCACCAGGCACGGCCTGACCCTGTGGGATCTGGACCGCGAATTCCCGGTCGGCGGCTTCGCGGGCTCGAAGTTGATGAAGCTTCGCGACATCCTCGGCGTGTTGCGCGACGCATACTGCCGCCGAGTCGGCGTCGAGTACATGCACATCACCGATCCGGTACAGCGTCAATGGCTGCAGTCCCGCATCGAGGTCAAGAACGACGCGCCGCCGCGATCCGAGCAGCTCCACATTCTCGGACGCCTCAACGTCGCCGAAGCGTTCGAGACGTTCCTGCAGACGAAGTACGTGGGACAGAAGCGGTTCAGCCTTGAAGGCGCCGAAACGGTCATCGCATTATTGGACGCGGTACTCGCCGAGGCCGCAGACGAAGGACTCGACGAGGTCGTGGTCGGGATGCCCCACCGAGGTCGGCTCAATGTCCTGGCCAACATCGTGGGCAAGCCCTACGCAAAGATCTTCGACGAGTTCGAAGGCAACATCGATCCGGGAACGGCGCAGGGATCCGGCGACGTGAAATACCACTTGGGCGCCGAAGGCACCTTCTACGCGCCCAGTGGTGCCGCCATTGCCGTGAGCCTCACTGCCAACCCATCGCACCTGGAGGCCGTCGATCCGGTTCTCGAGGGCATCGTGCGGGCCAAGCAGGACATGCTGAACAAGGGCGAGGCGGGCTTCAGCGTGCTGCCGCTGATGATGCACGGGGACGCGGCGTTCGCCGGGCAGGGCGTAGTCGCCGAAACGCTCAACCTCTCGCAACTGCGCGGCTACCGCACCGGCGGCACGGTGCACGTCGTGGTTAACAACCAGGTTGGATTCACCACCTCTCCGTCGGCGTCGCGGTCCTCGCTGTACTGCACCGACATAGCCCGCATGATCGCCGCGCCGATCTTCCACGTGAACGGCGACGACCCGGAGGCCTGCGTCCGGGTGGCAAAACTCGCGGTGGAGTACCGCCGCGAGTTCAAGAAGGACGTCGTCATCGACATGGTCTGTTACCGTCGCCGCGGACACAATGAGGCCGATAATCCGTCATTCACGCAGCCGCAGAT
Source organism: Actinomycetota bacterium (assembly GCA_030775825.1). Classification (GTDB taxonomy): domain Bacteria; phylum Actinomycetota; class Actinomycetes; order Mycobacteriales; family Jatrophihabitantaceae; genus JALYIL01. Next base: position 69,541 of record JALYIL010000142.1, on the reverse strand, counting down.
GTACGACATCATCGACGGCAAGCGCAGCGTCCGAAAGCTGTACACCGAGGCGCTGGTCGGACGTGGCGATATCACGTTGGAGGACGCGGAGGCCGCGCTCAAAGACTTCCAAGCCCAGCTGGAGAAGGTCTTTCTCGAGACTCGAAACGCATCAGGACATGCCGCTCCGGTGCCGGAGATCGAGCATGTCACGCCGTCGCAGCAAGTCACCACTGCGGTGAGCACCGACGTCATCAAGCGAATCGCGGACGCGTACGCCAACCCGCCGCACGGCTTCACCCTTCACCCGCGCCTCAAACCGCAGATCGACCGCCGGGTCGCGATGGCAAGCGTGGGCGGGGTCGACTGGTCAACGGCCGAGCTGTTTGCCTTCGGTTCATTGGTTATCCAGGGCCGCGCGGTCAGGCTGGCTGGGCAGGACTCGCGCCGCGGAACGTTCACGCAACGGCACGCGACATTGATCGACCGCAACACCGGTACGGAATACACCCCGCTGCGCCAGCTGTCGCCGGACCAGGCGCCCTTCTGGGTTTACGACTCGCTGCTCAGCGAGTTCGCCGCAATGGGGTTCGAGTACGGGTACTCAGTCGTCCGTGAGGATGCTCTGGTGTGTTGGGAAGCCCAGTTCGGCGATTTCGCCGACGGCGCACAGACGGTCGTCGACGAGTTCATCGCCTCGGGCGAAGCGAAGTGGAATCAGCGCTCGGCGGTCACCTTGCTCCTGCCACACGGGTACGAGGGCCAGGGCCCTGACCACTCATCCGGTCGCCCGGAGCGATTCCTGCAACTGTCGGCGGAGAACAACATGACAGTGGCAATGTGTTCAACGCCCGCGAACTACTTCCACTTGTTGCGCCGGCAGGGTCTCTCGCCGGTCCGCCGGCCACTGATCGCCTTCACCCCGAAGTCCTTGCTGCGCCTGAAGGCCGCGACGAGCGAGATCGAGGACTTCACCAACGGCGGTTTTCAGCCGGTGATCGACGATGGGTCCGTCGACCCTGCAAATGTTCGCCGAGTGCTGCTTTGCAGCGGCAAGGTGTACTACGACCTACAGGCGGCGCGCGGGGAGCACGACCGCGCGGATATCGCGATCGTGGCCGTCGAGCAGCTCTACCCGCTGCCCGTGGACGAACTTCGTGCCCAGTTGTCCCGCTTCCCCGACGCTGAGGTGGTCTGGGTACAGGAGGAGCCGGCGAATCAGGGCGCTTGGCCTTTCATGGCGCTCAACCTGCCCGATCATCTCGGCGGTCGAGCATTGCGGCGAGTGTCGCGCCGCGCCTCGGCATCGCCGGCGGTCGGTTCGCACAGTGTGCACGAGACACAGCAGGCCGAAATCGTCGCCGCAGCGTTCGCCTGAGGGCGGGGATATGCGCGATGACTTGATTCGATGGGGCATCCTCGGCGCGGGGGAGATCGCCGCGACCGTGAGTGCGGACATAGCGGCCTCACCCGGTAGCGCCCTGGCGGCAGTCGGCGCGCGCGATGGCGAGCGTGCCGCGGCGTTCGCGCAAGGACACGGGCTCCCGCGCTCCTATGGATCCTATCGCGAGCTGGTCGCCGACCCTGACATCGACATCGTTTACGTAGCGACGACCCATGCGCAGCACTACGAGCACGCGCTGCTCGCCCTCGAGGCCGGCAAACCGGTGCTGGTGGAAAAAGCTTTCACCCTCACCGGATGGCAGGCGCGCGAGGTCGTGGCGGCTGCTCGCAGTCGAAAGCTGTTCTGCATGGAGGCAATGTGGATGCGCCTGCATGTGCTCGTCCGCGAAGCCCAACGCATCGCGGCGGCGGGGCAGATCGGCGAGATTGTGAGCGTTCGCGCCGAGCTGTCCAGACGCTTCGAGTTCGACCCGCAGCATCGCCTGTTCGATCTCGGTGCAGGCGGTGGTGCCCTGCTGGACCTGGGCATATACCCGGTGACCTTTGCGTGGCTGTTTCTCGGCAAACCCGAGCGCATCCAAGCGGCGGGCACCCTGTCGCCGACGGGCTCGGATGCGACCGTAGCCATGCAATCCAGCTACTCCAGCGGTGCCGTTGCCCAGGTTCTCACCAGCGCGGTGTCGACCAGTCCGGCCGCCGCCCTCATCTGCGGCACCGAGGGATGGATCGAGATAGGACCGAGCGTGCACCGGCCTACCGTGATGACAGTGCATACGTCCGATGGCGATAAGGACCTGACCGCTGAGCTCCCCGGCAACGGTTACCGCCTGCAGGTCGCCGAAGTAGAGCGATGCCTTCGTGCTGGCGAGCTGGAAAGCCCGCTGGTCCCCCAGGCCGAGACCGTGGCGATCCTCGAGACGATCGATGACGTCCGCAGGCAGGTGGGCGCCCGCTACCCTGCCGATCGCGACGACCCGAACGCGCGCGACGAGCGCGACCGGCGGGATTGACGAGCCCGTGTACTTCACGGATCGCGGGATAGAGGAGCTCGTCGAGCGCCGCGGCGAGGAGACGGTGAGCGTGGCTTGGTTGGCGGATCGGCTGCAGAATTTCGTCGACGCGAACCCGGACTTCGAGATCGCCCTCGACCGGTTCGCGACCTGGCTCGCGCGTGGCGATGACGAGGAGTAGCTACCAACGCATTTGCTCGCAGGTGACCCCTAGATCGGCACCGCCCACCCGGCGACCGGATACGCGTCGGCATGCATGACTCACTCATGCATGGCTCACTCAGGTATCGCCACTCAATGCCGGTGCGACCCGGTCGGTTCCGGCGACGGCAGCCCTAGCGCCACCCAACAGCCCTAGCGCCCCCAACAGCCCTAGCGCCCTCGGCAGCTTTGTCGACCACGCCTGGGACCGCGCGCGGCGGGGCCAGGTCAAAGATCGGCAGGAGTAGCTGGGCAAGCGGCCCGATCGCCAGAGCGAAGACCACTGTCCCGACGCCAACCGTTCCGCCGAGTACCCACCCGACCACCAGCACCGTGAGCTCGATCGAGGTGCGGGTGAGGCGGACCGAGCGCCCGGTTCGGCGCGTTAGGCCAGTCATCAACCCGTCGCGAGGGCCAGGACCGAAATTGGCGCCGATGTACATGCCGGTGGCCACAGCGCACAGCAGCACGCCGCCAGTCATGTCCGCGATCCGCCACGGCAGCCGGTGGACGTGCGGGAGCCATTGCAGTGAGAGGTTCATAGCGACCCCGACGAGGATGACATTGCTCAGCGTCCCCAGTCCGGGCCGTTGCCGAAGCGGAATCCAGAGAATCAGCACGGCGGCGCCGACGAGAATGACCACTGTCCCGATCGCTATGCCCGCATGGCGTGAGAGGCCCTGGTGCAGCACGTCCCACGGGTCTAGGCCGAGGGCCGAGCGTACCTGGAGCGCTCCCGCCAGGCCGTATAGAAGCAGGCCAATATAGAGCTGAACCAGCCGTCGCACTAGCCGTTTCACCCGCACGCCCCCAGCATGCCAGTCTGGATCAATCGCTTTCTCAGGCCAATCCCCATCCAATGGCGTGCTATCCGAGCCAATTGGTGAAATAATGGTCTGGTGGCATCCCTATCACGCCTGAGCGGGGCGGCACTGGCATCGCTGCTGCCGGAACTTCGGACCTTGCCCGGGCCCGTCTACATGGCGCTCGCCGACACCGTCATGGCTCTCGTCCTCGATGGGCGCATCGCCACCGAGACGCGATTGCCGTCCGAGCGAGAACTCGCCCTCGCCCTGCAGATCAGCCGGGCGACGGTGACCGCAGCCTACGATGCACTTCGCGCCGACGGGTTCCTGGCCAGTCGCACCGGATCAGGCAGCTTCGTCACTGTTCCGGTCGGGTCCCGTCCGAAGCCGTCACTGTCACGCTGGATGATTGCCCCGCCATCGGCAAGCACCACCACGGACGTTCTCGACCTCTCCTGTGCTGCCCTCCCAGCCCCGCCCGGCGTCCTCGAGACGGCTCTTGCCGCAGCCGCTCAGGCGATCACACCCCACACCGTCGATGACGGGTACGACCCGGCGGGGCTGCCAGCGCTGCGAACAGCGGTTGCCCAGCGTTTCTCGGCTCGCGGAGTTCCGACGAGTGCCAATCAGGTCTTGATCACCAATGGCGCCCTGCACGCCTGGGATCTGCTGCTGCGCTTGCTCGTCGGACCTGGCGATCGCGTCCTAACCGAGCTGCCCACCTACCCGGGCGCCCTCGATGCTGTCCGCGGCAACGGCGCTCGCGTCGTGCCGGTCCCGATGGCTGCCCAGGGCGGCTGGCAGGTCGACCAGATGCAGGCGACGTTGCGTCAGACTGCCCCCCGTCTGGCCTATCTGACACCGGACTTCCACAACCCAACAGGCGCGCTCATCGACGAAACGTCTCGGCGGGACGTTCTGCGCGTAGCGCGCCAGACCGGCACAACCGTCGTCATAGACGAGTCCTTCGCCGACCTCGGCTTTTGCGCACCCGTGCGCGCGACCGCATCCATAGACGCGTCAGTCATCAGCATCGGGTCGCTGTCCAAACCGATCTGGGGTGGGCTGCGCATCGGTTGGCTGCGAGCATCAACCGACCTCGTCCATCGCCTCGCAGCGATGCGGACCACCATCGACATGGCGGGCCCCGTCATCGACCAGCTGGTCGCGACGGAGCTCTTTCCGCTTCTGGAGAAGATCACCGCACGCCGGCTGGGCGAACTGCTGCCACAGCGCGACGCTCTCATCGCGGCACTTCGCCGCGAACTGCCGCAGTGGCGCCACGCGGTGCCCCAGGGTGGACTGTCGCTCTGGGCTGAGCTGGATGCCCCGCTGTCGACCCCGCTCACACTGCTCGCCGCCCAGACGGGAGTCCTGGTCGTGCCGGGCTCGCGATTCGGAGTCGACGGCACGCTGGAGCGATTCCTGCGCCTGCCGTTCTCGTTGCCCGCCGATCGGCTTGACCAAGCCGTGAGGCGGCTAGCCACGGTGTGGGCTCAGATCGATCGATCGGGCCTCAACAGCCGCCAACTCGTCGTGGCGTAGAACTCGCGTGGTTGCGCGCAGCGCACTCGATCAGAGCGCGACGCCGTCGAGGTGGGCCTGGGCGGCGACGGCGGCGGCTACTGCCGGCGCGACCCGGCTGTCGAACGGTGTCGGAACGATGTGGTCGGGGGCCAACGAATCGCTCACAACCGCGCTCAGCGCCGTCGCTGCCGCCAGCTTCATATTCTCCGTGATCATTCGCGCGCCAGCGTCGAAGGCGCCGGCGAACACTCCCGGAAATGCCAGCACGTTGTTGATCTGGTTCGGATAGTCGCTGCGTCCGGTGGCAACGATGGCGGCGTGCCGGTGCGCAACGGCCGGATGCACTTCGGGGGTGGGATTGGCCAACGCAAAGATGATCGCATCCGCCGCCATACTCGACACCGCCAACTCGTCCACTGCGCCAGCGCTCACGCCCAGAAACACGTCGGCGCCCTTGAGAGCGTCAGCCAGCGAGCCAACTACGGCCGACTTATTGGTGATCCGGGACAGCTCGTCTTTGACCGCGGTGAGCTCCTCCCTTCCGGCGTGCAGGATTCCTCGGCTGTCCGCGACCGCGATGTCACCGACGCCGGCGGCGAGCAGCATCTTCGTGCACGCAACCCCCGCGGCGCCTGCACCCGACACGACGACGCGCAGATCCGAGAGCGTCCGGCCGGTGACGGCCGCGGCGTTGCGCAATGCCGCGAGAACGACTATCGCGGTGCCGTGTTGATCATCGTGAAAGACCGGAATGTCCAAGCGGTCGCACAGTCGTGCCTCGATGTCAAAGCAGCGCGGAGCAGAGATGTCTTCGAGGTTGATCCCGCCGAACGACGGTGCCAGCCGGACGACAGTCTCGACGATCTCGTCCGGATCAGTCGTGGCCAGCACGATCGGGACGGCATTGATCCCCGCGAATTCGCTGAACAGCGCGGCCTTGCCCTCCATTACCGGCAGGGCAGCCGTCGGGCCGATATTGCCGAGGCCGAGGACGGCCGTGCCGTCGCTGACGATCGCCACGAGGCGCGAGCGCCACGTGTATGTGCGGGCGAGTGATTCGTCTTCGGCGATCGCCATACACACCTCGGCCACACCGGGGGTGTACGCCAGTGAGAGCGAAGTGCGGTCGACGAGCGGCAGCGTGCTGCTCACCACCAATTTGCCACCCTCATGCACGCGGAACACCGCGCTGCCGGGATCGAACCCCACTTCGTCGCGCCCTTCCTACATCCTGCGCGGGTGCTCACCGATGCTCGCCAGGTTACGACGCACGTCTAAGCAAGATTGCGGGGTTCGCCCGATAGCTCCAGTCTGCCACGCGAATCGTGATGACCCCCAGGGCAGCGGCTATCCGCCGCCCTGGGGCAGTTGAGCACGGCCCGACCACTAGGGTCGGCAGCTATGCAAACCCGTGCCTTGAAGGTAGGCGGCGCGTGGGAGTTCACGCCGCGCAGCTTCGCAGACGATCGGGGGGTGTTCCTCGAGTGGTTCAAGGCGGAAGTGTTCGCCGCCACGGTTGGTCAGCAGCTCACGATCGCGCAGGCGAACCAATCAGTCTCCGCGCGGGGAGTGTTACGTGGAATCCACTTTGCCGCGATACCGCCGAGCCAGGCGAAGTACGTCTACTGCGTCAAGGGGGCGGTACTCGATGTGATCGTCGATATCCGCACAGGTTCGCCCACCTTTGGCGAGTGGGACGCCGTGCAGCTCGACGATGTAGACCGCCGCGCCGTGTACCTCTCCGAAGGCCTCGGGCATGCATTCATGTCACTCGCCGACGGCAGCGTCGTCACCTACCTGTGCTCGACCGGGTACGCGCCCGAACGTGAGTTCGGCACGAACCCGCTCGATCCCGACCTAGACCTGCCGTGGCCGCCGAACGTCACGCCAATTCTGTCCGACAAGGACGCTGCGGCGCCCACGCTGCGCGAGGCGCGCGCGCAAGGGATCCTGCCGACCTTCGCCGGCGCGGAGGCGTTCTACGCCACTCTGCGAGCTTGATCGGCTCGATCCTCGTTCCGTCACCTCGATCCTCGTTCCGTCACCTCGAGCAGCGCCTCACCCCACGCAGCGGCAGAAACGATCCCGGACGCCACCGCAGGAGTACTCGGCCGAGAACGTCGGCCGCACCGTGGCTAGCGCTGTCCCCGCCGGCGTAGGCATTGTCGGAGGCCAACCACCACCCGTCACCTGCCGCGCGGACTGCCCGTTTGAGCACGCGGCGCTCGGGCAGATCACGGAAGGCGGCCAAGACAACATCTCCGGGCCGCACAGATCCTCCCCGCCACACGATCACCACGTCGCCGTCGTGCAACGTCGGGGTCATCGACGGCCCGCTCACACGCACTCGCTGGAACGGGACGAGTGCGGTAGCCACCTGGACATACTGCCTACAGCGGCCCGCCAGCACGGTAGTAAGGTCCAAATCAGGTACCGCCGATTTCACAAATCAGGAGGCTACGCCAATGCGTCTGTTCCATCCGAGCATTACCGCGCACGCTCATTGCGACCTGCCGTGTGGTGTTTACGACCCCGCACAGGCCCGCATCGAGGCCGAATCCGTCAAGGCGATCATGGAGAAGTACCAGGGGAACGATGACCCGGTCTTCCGCACCCGAGCGCTGATCATCAAGGAACAGCGTGCCGAACTCGTCAAGCATCATCTCTGGGTGCTGTGGACCGACTACTTCAAGCCTCCGCACTTCGAGAAGTACCCGCAGTTGCACGACCTGTTCAATCGTGCGACCAAGGCGGCTGGCGCGGCCGGCGGCAAAGGTGCGGTGGATCCAGCGCAAGGCCAGAACCTGCTTGACCTGATCGCCGAGATCGACGCCATCTTCTGGGAGACCAAGAACGCGGCGTGAACCGAGAACCCGGTTGAACCGTGAGTGACAGCGCGACCATCATCAACGCACTCCCGCAAGCCTTGCCTGACGGCCTGACCGATGGCATCGAACTCTGGCTGATTCGCCACGGGGAAACGGAGTGGAGCCGCTCCGGGCGCCACACCGGCAGGACCGACGTCTCGTTGACGGCTGCCGGCGAGGCGCAGGCAGCTGCGCTCACCCCCCTGTTCGCTGGCCTGCACCCGGCGCTCGTGCTGTGTAGCCCGCGTGAGCGCGCTCAGGCAACGGCGCGCTTGGCCGGACTCGCGATCACGTCCATCGACGAAGATCTCGCCGAGTGGGACTACGGGGACTACGAAGGGCGCACCACCGCGGAGATCCGCGAACAGGTACCAGGCTGGACGCTGTGGACGGATGGCGTACCAAACGGTGAGACAGCCGATCAGGTGTCCGCCCGAGCCGACCGGGTGCTGCTTCGCGCGGCGAGCAAACTCAGCGCCGGACCGGTGATTCTCATCGCTCACGGGCATATATGCAGGGTGATCGGCGCCCGTTGGATCGGTCTGCCGGCCACGGGCGGCGCACGGCTGGCCCTCGGGACGGCGGCCCCGTCGGTGCTCGGCAGCCAACACGGCATCCCGGTCATCGATCGATGGAATATCCCCAATCCGTTAACCGCGAATGGTGGCCTTGGTGACTGAACCGACCGAACGATCCGGCGATGTGGTCGAGATGCGCGTACCCGCGGACGTCGCGTACGTGTCGACGCTGCGTCTCACCGCGGCCGGGCTGGCGGCCCGTTGCGACCTCACCATCGACGACATCGAAGACCTCCGTCTGGCCGTGGACGAGGCGTGCGCGCTCCTGCTCCCGCACGCCGAGCCCGTCAGCACCCTGCAAGCCCGTTTCGAGTTGATGCGGGGCCGCCTGGCGGTGCAGGCCAGCGTCGAGGCCAGCGACGGCGTGGAGCCAGACCGCAACGGGTTTGCGTGGACCGTCCTCGGTGCGCTCGCCACGTCGGTCGACGTCACCCGCGCCGATGGAAGGCTCATCATCAACCTGAGCAAGCAACGTGAGGCAGCAAACTCGTGACCTCACCCTCGCGGCCCTCCGGCCGCGACAGCGAGCGCAATATCGCGGCTACGGAGATGCTCGGCGAGCTTCACCGGTTACCGGCGGACAGCCCGCAACGCAGGGCGTTGCGCGACGACCTCGTCCAGGCGCACATGCCGCTTGTCGTGTATCTGGCCCGCCGGTTCACGGGCCGTAACGAGCCGATGAACGACCTCGTCCAAGTCGGATCGATCGGGCTGATCAAAGCCATCGACCGCTTCGATCCCGAACGTGGCCTGGAGTTCTCCACCTACGCGACACCGACGATCCTAGGCGAGATCAAGCGCCATTTTCGCGATACGGGCTGGCTCGTCCACGTCCCCAGGCGCGCGCAAGAGCTCCAGACCACGCTCAATAATGCTCGAGCAGACCTCAGCCAAGAACTCGGTCGAGCCCCGACCGTCGCCGAACTCGCGGCGCGCATTGATGTCGAGGAGGACGCCGTCCTCGAAGCCCTCGACGCCGCTCGGGCTTACTCGGCGGTACCGCTCGAGGTGCTCGCCGCGCCGGGCGAATCGGTTCCCGAGCACCCGATGCTCGGAGTCATCGACGAGGGTTTCGAGCAGGTCGAGCAGCGGGCGATGCTACGGGAAATGATCACCGAGCTGCCCGAGGCCGAGCGGGAGATCCTGCTCCTGCGTTTCGTCGCGAACAAGACGCAGACGGAAATCGCCGCCATCGTCGGTGTCTCCCAGATGCAGGTATCGCGGCTGGTGGCGCGCGGGCTCAAGCGGCTGCGCGCGAGCCTGGGCGCCGAGGAGGCCGCGGATGGGGCCGCCGCAGAACCGCCGGCGCCCTGACCCCCGCGGCAGCACGTCGCACGCCTAGTCGCGCGGCGCCCTGTCGAGAGCCGATCGAGCCGGCGGGGTGAACAGCAGATAGAGCACGGCGAGTGCGGCCAGGAGGATCGGTCCGCCGTACCCGACCCGTCCGGCCTGGAAGGCGATGCTGTACGAGACAGGCAACGCCAAGAGTTGCAGAACTACCACGGGGGTCCGCGACGCGGGCTGCAGGCGAAACAAGCCACGCGCGCCGAGGGCCAGGGCGAGCGCCCCGCCGAGCGCCATAGCTGCACCGAGGAGAGCCCGTCCGACGCTGTCCGGATGCCCGAAGGCCGTCTTGATCACCAGGATGGCCGACGCGGCGAGGAGTGCGAGGCTCTGTGCTGCGACCACGGCGACAGCGGCGCGGACCTGGCTCGGCACGCTGCTTCGCCCCCGGGCCTTAGCGTCCTGCGTCACGTCGCCACGATACCGACGCGTATCGTCCGCGAGGTGCAAGCGCTCGTGATAGCGAATCCGCACGCGACCTCGACGAGTGTCCGGGAGCGTGACGTGCTCGCGCACGCGCTGGGGAGCGAGGCGAGCCTCGACGTCGTCGAGACTGCCAACCGCGGCCACGCGGCAGCGCTCGCCTGCCGTGCAATGCGCGACGGCACCGATGTCGTCGTCGCCCTCGGTGGCGACGGCACGATCAACGAGGTCGTGAACGGGTTGCTGACCGACGGGGTCCACGACGGGGTGCCCGCGCTGGGAATCGTGCCGGCGGGTTCCACGAACGTGTTCGCCCGGGCGCTAGGCCTGCCGAACGATCCCATCGAGGCCACAGGCGCGCTGCTGGAAGGCCTGCGCCTCGGGTCGCGTCGCGCAGTGAGTCTCGGCGTTCTCGACGATCGCTGGTTCACATTCGCCGCCGGCATCGGCTTCGACGCGGCCATTGTCAGCGGCGTTGAGCGGCATCGTCGGCGAGGAAAGCGCTCGACACACGCCCTGTACGCGCGGGTCGGCGTGGGCGAATTCTTCCGCGCCGATCGGCGCCATCCACGGCTGCACATCGAACTGCCCGACGGGCGGACCTATGACGATGTCTTCTTCGCGATCGTGACTAACGCCGATCCCTGGACCTTTGTCGGGGACCGCCCGTTGCGCCCGACTCCAGGCGTCGACCTCCAATCCGGCTTGGCGGTCTACTCCCGCCGCCGCATGGGCATGCTCGGCATCTTGACGAGCATGGCCCGGATGTCCGGGGACAAGCCCCGAATCGGGCGACGTGGCGCTCATCTCGACTATGACCTCACCGCGCTGACAATTCGCGGAGACGAACCGCTGCCGGTCCAGGTGGACGGCGATTACCTCGAGCGCCGAGAAAAGCTGGCGTTCAAATCGGTTGCACAGGCAATTAAAGTGGTGATTTGACCGATTCTTTCGGTTCGAGGTGTCGACTTCACGGCTGCGTGACGCGTACGGTGGCAAATTCGGGGTACGCGAACGACGTCCGTCGCCGGCCACCCGGAGCCAGCAGTAGGGCGACCCGTAACACAGCGTGACCTGTACGGCAGTGCTCCCAGATTGGTTGCGACACGAGCTAGCTCGTGAAAGGATTCACAAGCGGTTCCAGAGCGGCGCACAGCCCTCTGCCGCAGCTACGTGAGGAGATCGACCCATGGACTGGCGTCACCGCGCAATATGCCGTGACGAAGACCCGGAGCTGTTCTTCCCGATTGGGAACACGGGCCCGGCGTTGCTTCAGATCGAGCAGGCCAAGGCGGTCTGCCGACGCTGCCCTGTCATCCAGGAATGTCTGGCGTGGGCCCTGGAAAGCGGTCAGGACGCCGGCGTATGGGGTGGCCTGTCCGAGGACGAACGCCGCGCCTTGAAGCGCCGCAACGCTCGCGCCCGGACCCGCCTCGCCTAAAGCACGGCCCGGCTGGCCCACGGCCTCGGCGTTCAACCGCCGACCCGGGCGCGCCGCCCCAGCGTCATCGTGACGACAGCGGCCGTACCGTCTCCGCCGTCATGGGCTCCGAATTCGACGGTTCCGTCGAGTTCGGCCGAGACGAGGGTCCGGACGATTTGAAGCCCCAATCGCTCTGAACTGTCGGCAACGAAGTCGGCGGGCAGGCCAATGCCGTCGTCACGGATGGTGACCGCAAGCCGGCCCCGTGCTCGGTCCGCGATGACGTCTATCAAGCCCGAGTCGCGATCTGGAAAGGCGTGTTCGATCGCGTTCTGGACGAGTTCGGTGAGCACGAGGACCAACGCGGTGGCCACTTCCGCGGGGATGTCGCCGAAGCTGCCGGTGCGCCGGACCTCGATATGAGCAGACCCCGCGACGTCGGAGAGCATGCCGAGCAACCGGTCCACGACCTCGTCGAAGTCGACCGACTCGTCGATCGAGACAGAGAGGGTCTCGTGCACGAGTGCGATCGAGCTGACCCTGCGCATCGACTCCTCCAACGCGGCGCGGGCCTCGGGGACTGCCACGCGGCGCGCTTGCAGCCGCAGCAGCGCTGCCACGGTCTGGAGGTTGTTCTTCACGCGGTGGTGGATCTCGCGGATGGTCGCGTCCTTGCTCATGATCTGCCGGTCGCGACGCCGCAGTTCCGTGACGTCCTGCATCAACAGCAAGGCGCCGAGCATCTCCCCGCGCGGCCGCAGGGGTAACGCCCGGAACAGCACGGTAGCACCCCCGCCGTCGACCTCGATACTGGCTGGCTGGCCGCCCTCGATCGCGGCACTCACAGCCGCCGCGAGGTCCCCTGCGTCGAACGGGTCGTCGGCGACGGTGCTCGTCAGGGTGTCCACGGTCTCGCCGAGCACATTGCCCGTCACCCCGAGCCGGCTGAACGCCGACACGGCGTTGGGGCTGGCGTAGATGATGGTGCGATCCGGCTCCAGACGCACGACGCCATCTCCGGCCCGAGGACCTGAGACCTCCTCGATACCGGCATCCGGACCGGGAAAGGTCCCGTCCGCGACCATCGCGGCCAGGTCGGCAGCGCTCTGCAGGTAAACCAGTTCCAGCTGGCTGGGGGTGCGGACGCTGGCCAGATTCGCGTCCCTGCCCAGGACCGCGATGACCTCACCCTCGGCCCGGATCGGGATGGCCTCCCGGCGGATCGGCAGGTCGCCCTCCCAGTCCGGTTCGCCTTCGCGGAAGATCCTGCCCTCGGTAAGAGCGACGCGCAGCGGAACGGCCCGGCTGCCTCGCAAGAGAACGCCGACCTGATCGTTCTGGTAGGCGGTTGGTCCGGTAGTGGGCCGGCACTGCGCGACGCAGAGAAAACCGCCGACGCTGCCCGCCTCGCCGACTGGGACCTCGACGGGGATCCACAACAAGAGATCGGCGAACGCGAGGTCGGAGAGCAGTTGCCACTCGCCGACCAGGCGCTGGACATGGGCAACCTGCGCATCCGTGAGCCGGGTGCGCAGGGCGAGCAGATCAGACAGAGCAGACATCGGGCGTCAGCCTGCCACTTGCTTCCGCGGGGCGCGCAGCCGAGCTACTCGGCGCGGTACTCCAGGTGTGAGGTCTCGAGCGAGACCTCCGTGATCTTTACCCGAATCCGCGCGTGCAAACTTTCCGGGGCGCGGTCGCCGCCACAGCATCGCGCGATCAGCGATCGGACGTCCTGCTCGAGGCCGTACTGCCTCAGGCACGGCGCACAAGCGTCGAGGTGTTGCCTGATCCGATTGCGCAGCTTCTCATCCGACTCATCATCGAGGTAGAGGTACAAGTCCTTCAGGACCTCGTCACAATCGATGTTGCCAGGGCCGAATCCCATACCGCTCACTGGTCACCTCCGACGGTGGCCGGGATCAATCCGCGTTCGCGGGCGTAGTCGGCCAGCAGGATCTGCAACTGTTTGCGACCCCGGTGCAGACGGGACATAACCGTCCCGATCGGGGTGCCCATGATGTCGGCGATCTCCTTGTAGGCGAATCCCTCGACGTCGGCCAGGTAGACGGCCAGGCGGAAGTCCTCGGGCAGGGCCTGCAAGGCCTCCTTCACGTCCGAATCGGGAAGGTGGTCCAGCGCCTCCATCTCGGCTGAACGCAGTCCGCCGGAGGTATGTGACTCGGCACGAGCCAGCTGCCAGTCCTCGACATTCTCCCCGTTGGATTCCTGAGGCTGGCGCTGTTTCTTACGGTAGTTGTTGATGAACGTGTTCGTCAGAATGCGATACAGCCAGGCCTTGAGGTTCGTCCCTTCGGTGAACTGGTGGAACGCCGCGAAGGCCTTCACGAAAGTCTCCTGGACCAGGTCCTCGGCGTCAGTCGGATTGCGCGTCATCCGCATGGCAGCCGCGTAGAGCTGGTCCAGGAAGGGAAGGGCGTCACGTTCGAAGCGCGCCGTACGTGCTTCCACCGTCTCCTCGGCCCGCGCTCGCCGTCCGTCGACCGTCTCCTCAGCCACTGCACTCCTCTGCTTGGTTATCTGCTGCAGAGAGGATACGGCTGCGGCGCCGACGGGCGCGAACGTCCGCAAGGGCCGCTCGCGCAGCAGCGCTACCGACATCGATTGCTCCTTCGTCGTCGACCTACCGGGCCGTTGGATCCTCCGGCGCCGGGAACACTCCCAGAACCGATTGCATGCTCATACACCAAACGATGTAGCGGATGCGTTGCATTCCCGATCCCGCTGCCCCGATTAGGCTGCTCGGTCGTGGCAACCGGTACGCCCGCGACGGCCCTGCTCAAGCGGGCGGGGGTGGCGTTCAGCCTGCATCCCTACCAGCACGACCCTCGCGCGGACGGATTCGGCGAACAGGCAGCGACGGCCCTGGACGTGCACCCGGCGCGGATCTTCAAGACTTTGATCGCCGTCGTGGACGGCGGCCTCGCATGCGCCGTTGTCCCTGTCGCCGGCAGGCTGGACCTCAAGGCGTTCGCGACGGCGCTCGGCGGCAAGCGGGCTGAGATGGCGCAACCCAGCGTGGCCGCCCGCGCGACGGGCTACGTGATCGGCGGGATATCTCCGCTCGGGCAGCGAACGGCCCTGCCGATTGTCCTGGACGCAAGTGCTCAGTCGTTCGAGACGATCTACGTATCGGCGGGCAGGCGGGGGCTGCAGGTGCAGCTAGCGCCCGCGGACCTGATCCGGCTCTCGGCTGCGGTCCTCGCGCCTGTCTCGGCCCCCTGACACTCCCGCAGGTCAGGAGAGCTGGCTCACGAACTCGACAACGGCCGTGGCGATCACGGTGACCGATTTCTTCAACGAATGATCCGCGCCGTTGATAACTACCAGCCGAGTGACGCTGTCCGCGGCAGGCATGCCGAAGGCGTCCCGATCGCCCTGGACTACCAGGACCGGCACCCTGACTTGTGCGAGCTCGGCCAGCCTTGACCGCTCCGGCTTGCCGGGGGGATGCACGGGGAAGGCCAGGGCGACGACGGCGGCCGCCCGTGCCGGCGTCGCGGTCCGGCAGGCGACTCGGGCGCCGCTGGAGCGGCCACCCTGGATCAGCGGCAACTCGGCGAACCCTTCGTGTTGCCGAAGCGCTGCGAGAACCGCCAGCCAGGCCTCGTCGAGTCGCGGCGCAGGGGCGGGCGAGCGGCGGCCGGCTACGCGGTAGGGCTGAGTCACCCGCGCTACCGCGATGCCGGCCTCGACGGCCGCGACACTGACCGCGGTGAGATCGGGAGCGTTCACGCCCCCACCAGCGCCGTGGCCAAGCACGAGCAGCGATCGCGGCGAGGAGTCGGGCTCCTGCAGATCGATCCAGGCTGGCCCCGATGGGGTTGTGACGACCATCGGCATCAGCTGATCCGCATCAGAACAGGCGCTGCGGTTCAGCGTCGGGCTCGACGAGCGTGATCAGTGCGGGGCCGTTGTTCTCGACGCTGTTGACGGCGGTCGCCACCGGGCGCAACTCCAGGTGCTCGCCGCTTGCCTCATCCCAGGGGACGAGCAGATCCGCCGGGTCCTGGACGGTGGGATCGAGCCAGCGCGACCAGGAGGACCGCGGGAGCAGCAGCGGCATCCGATCGTGGATCTGCGCAAGCGCACCCTCGGCCGGGCTGGTGATGATGGTGCACGTCGTGAGGGTCTGCCCTGACGGCCCCCAGAATTCGTACAAGCCCGCGAAAGCCAGCCCGTGCCCGTCCGAGGGTGTCATGTACATCGGTTGTTTGCGTCCGGACTCAGAGACGCGCCACTCGTACCAGCCGTCGGCCGGGACCAGGCAGCGGCGTTTGGCGAAGGCATTGCGGAAAGCCGGTTTCGTCGCGACGCTCTCGATGCGTGCGTTGATCATCTGTGCCGCGCCGCGGCGATCCTTGGCCCAGGAGGGCACCAGCCCCCAGGAGACGACGCGTAGCTGCCGGGTAGCCGTGGGCTCGGGCTTGCCGCCCGGATCGCGCAGGGGGCGGTTGACGATGATTCGTACCGGCTTGGTCGGTGCCACGTTGAAGTCGGGCTCGGGGGTCTGACCCAGGGTCGAATCGACGGCGTCGAACTCGTCGAGCAGATCGGAGTCCGACCGGACCGACACGTACCTGCCGCACATGCGATCGACGGTACCTCGAAGGCAGGTCCGCCGGTTGCGGCAGACTGCGGGTGTGCAGCCTTGGTCCGCGCCCCCAGCGCGCTCGCCCGTGAGCGCGCGCATCGCCCTGCCCGGCTCGAAGTCGATGACGAACCGTGCGCTCGTCCTGTCGGCTCTGGCGGACGGCCCGTCTCGCCTGCGCTCCGCGCTGTGGGCACGCGACACCGAGCTGATGGCCGCCGCGCTGTCGGCCTTGGGGACCTCCATCGCGCGCGACGGTGATGACTGTGTAGTCACACCCGCCCCGTTGCGCGGCGCGGAAATCGACACTGGTCTGGCCGGCACGGTCATGCGTTTCGTGCCGTCCGTTGCCGCCCTCGCCGAGGGACCGGTCAGCTTCGACGGCGACGAATACGCCCGCGAGCGGCCCATGGCGACTCTGATTGACGGCCTGCGCCAGGCCGGCGTCGAGGTCCGGGACTCCGGTCGCGCTCGCCTGCCGTTCACCGTGCACGGGCGCGGCGGCGCGCCAGGGGGAACGCTACGGATCGATGCGAGCGGCTCCTCGCAGTTCGTCTCCGGCTTGCTCCTGGCTGGCGCCCGGTACGACAACGGCATCGAGGTCCTGCACGTCGGCTCGGACCCGGTGCCCTCGACCCCGCACTTGGAGATGACCCTGGCGATGCTTCGGCGAGCCGGCGTCGAGGCACACGCGAACGGTCCGGCCACCTGGAAGGTCTGGCCGGGCAAGCTCGGCGGCCGTGAGTGGGTGATCGAACCCGATCTGTCCAACGCGGCCCCCTTCCTGGCCGCCGCTCTCGTGAGCGGGGGGCAGGTGACGGTGCCAGGCTGGCCCGAGTCCACCACCCAAGCCGGCGACGCCCTGCGAGGCCTGCTCACGGCCATGGGCGCAACGGTCCGGCTCGACGCGGAGGGGCTGACGGTCTGCGGCTCTGGGGAGCTGGTCGGGCTGAATGCAGATCTGCACGACGTAGGCGAGCTCACGCCGGTGCTCGCTGCCCTGGCGGCGCTGGCCACGTCTCCGTCGACGTTGCGTGGAATCGGCCATCTGCGTGGTCACGAGACCGATCGCCTCGCCGCCCTGTCCACGGAGTTGACCCGCCTCGGCGGCGACGTCACACAGGGATCAGACGAGCTGACGATCCGCCCACGCCCCCTGCACGGGGGCACGTGGCGCGCGTACGCCGATCACCGTATGGCCACGGCGGGCGCCGTGATCGGGTTGGCGGTCGACGGCGTCGACGTGGACGACATTGCCAGCACCACCAAGACGTTGCCGGACTTTCCTGGCATGTGGACAGACCTGCTCGGCGACTGACGTGGCCACGAGCCGCGAGCGCGACACCCGCCGGATGGACGAGGACGACGTCCGAACGCGACCCAATCCGCGGGGCTCGCGCCCGCGCTCGAAACAGCGACCGCAGCACGAGGATGCCGCCGAGGGCATGGTGATCACTGTCGACCGCGGCCGTTACGGCGTGCTCGTCAACGGGCTCGACGTCACGGCCATGCGAGCGCGAGAACTCGGCCGCAAAGGCATCGCGGTCGGTGACCAGGTCAGCGTCGTCGGCGACTTGTCCGGTGCTACCGACTCGCTGGCCCGGATCGTCAGAGTCGCAGAACGCTCGACGGTCCTGCGACGCACCGCGGACGACGACGATCCGATGGAGCGCGTTATCGTCGCCAACGCCGACCAGCTCGTCGTGGTCAGCTCGCTGGCCGATCCCGAACCGAGTTTCGGGCTTATCGACCGCTGCCTGGTCGCCGCACTCACTGCCGGCCTCGAGCCACTGCTCTGCCTGACCAAGTCCGACCTCGCGCCGGCGGAGGCCACGCTGGAACGCTATTCGGCCCTGTCGGTCCCGGCCGTCGTCACGCGTCGCGGTGGTCCACTCGAGGACTTGCGGGCGCGGTTGCGTGGCCAGATGTCGGTTCTGGTCGGCCATTCGGGCGTCGGCAAGTCGACGCTGATCAACGCTCTGGTGCCGAACGCGGACCGAGCGACCGGGAGGGTAAGCGCGATCGGCAAGGGGCGGCACACATCCTCGTCGGCGATCGCGTTGGCGCTGCCCGACGGCGCAGGATGGGTCATCGACACTCCCGGGCTGAGGTCGTTCGGCCTGGCGCATGTGACTGCCGACGACCTGTTGTGGGCGTTTCCCGACCTGGAGGACGGCGCCAACCTCTGTCCACCGGGGTGCGAGCATCTGGCGGCGCTCGCCGGGTGCCGGTTGGACGAGTGGGTCAGCTCGGGCCATGCCACGCCGGAGCGACTCGCCGCCTTCCGTCGCCTACTGGCCTCACGCGCCAGCGGCTGAGCTCGGCGGCCGCGCGATCATCGAGGAGCACCCGCTCAGGGAGCAGCCTGCAGCGTGCTCATGTCGATGACATAGCGAAATCCCGGGTCCCCCGCCGCCAGGTCGTCGTAGGCGGCGTTGATCGCGTCGGTGGCGATGATCTGAATGTCGGAGGCGATGCCGTGTTCGGCGCAGAAGTCGAGAACTTCCTGGGTTTCGGGAATGCCGCCGATCATCGAACCGGTGACGTTGATCCGGTTACCGGCGAGCAGGCCGCCGTTGATCGGCTCCCGCAACGGCTCGATCGCGCCAAGCACAACATAGGAACCGTCGCGCTTGAGCAGCTGGAGGTAAGGCATCAGATCGTGCGAGGACGGAATCGTGCTGAGGATGACGTCGATTGAACGCGCCGCCCGGCGCAGCTGGCCCGGGTCCGAGGAGACCAGTACGTCATCGGCACCCGCCTTGCGGGCGTCGTCGGCCTTTCGGTCCGAGCGGGTGATGACGGTGACCTCCGCGCCCATCGCCTTGGCAATCTTCACGGCGATGCTGCCCAAGCCCCCGAACCCGGCCACTGCGACCTTCGTTCCAGCTCGCACCCCGTGGTGACGCAGCGGGGAGTACATCGTGATGCCCGCGCAGAGGATCGGGGCGGCCGACGCCGGGTCGAGTCCCTCCGGGATCGAGACGACGAACCCCTCGGTCACCACGATCCACGCCGAATAGCCGCCATACGTGCGCGGCGCTGGCCCGTGACGGTCGACGGAGTTGTAGGTGAACGTCGCCCCTTTGCGGCAGTAGTTCTGCAAACCTTCAAGGCACTCGGCACATTCACCGCACGAATCGACCATGCACCCCACACCAACGAGGTCACCGACGCGCTGGCGCGTGACATCGGCGCCGACCTCGCTGACCCTGCCGACGATCTCGTGGCCTGGCACCACCGGATATTTCGTCCCGTGCCACTCGTTGCGGGCGGTGTGCACGTCGGAATGGCAGATACCGCAGTACATGATGTCGATACGCACATCTGTGGGGCCGACCGGCCGACGTTCGATGAGCGTGGGTGCCAGCGGGCTGGTGGCCCCGGATGCGGCCCAAGCAGGCGTCGTCACGATGGACTCCCTTCGGTGGGGCGGACGGTATTGGCGAGGTGGTCGGCGAGCGCGCGCAGAGCCTGGCCGCGATGGCTGATCGCGTCCTTCTGCTCGGGTGCCAGTTCACCGTTGGTGAGGTCATGGCCGACCGCGACGAAGATAGGATCGTAGCCGAAGCCATTATCTCCGCGAGGGGCGCGAACCAACCGCCCCGGCATCCTGCCCTCGACGACCCGCTGGCCGCTCTCATCGACATAGGCGGCCGCTGAGACGAAGGCCGCGCTGAGGCGATCATCAGGCGTATCGGCCACCTGCGCCAGGACGAGCTGCAGGTTCGCAACGTCGTCGCCGTGGCGCCCGCTCCAGCGCGCCGACAGCACACCCGGCATGCCGTTGAGGGCATCAACCGCGAGGCCGGAGTCTTCGGCGATGGTGGGCACGCCCGTGCGCGCGAAGCCTTCGTGCGCCTTGAGCAGGGCGTTGTCGGAGAACGTGGCGCCCGTCTCGGGCACCTCGTCGTAGGGCGCGACGTCGTCGAGGCCGACAATCTCCACCTGGGGCAATCGCGGTCCGAGAATGCGGCGCAACTCAGCAAGCTTCTTTCGGTTGCGACTCGCCAGCAGGATCCGGTTGCTCAACGTCCGAGAGCGTCCTGCTGATGGAGGGCGAGTTCGGCGCAACCGGCGACGGCGAGGTCGAGAAGCGCGTCGAGCTCATCGCGCCGAAAGGGCGAGCCCTCTGCGGTTCCCTGCACCTCGACGAACTCTCCCGTGCCGGTGACGACGACGTTCATGTCCGTCTCGGCCCGGACGTCCTCCTCATACATCAGATCCAGCCGGGGTTCACCGTCGATGACGCCGACAGACACCGCCGACAACGAGTGCACCAGCGGCTTCGGCTGCGCGAGGGCGTTTCGCTCCCCCAGCCAGGACACGGCATCGGCCAGCGCGACGTAGGCACCGGTGATCGCCGCGGTCCGGGTGCCCCCGTCGGCCTGCAACACGTCGCAATCGATCGAGATCGAGTTCTCCCCGAGCGCCGCCAGGTCGATTGCCGCGCGCAGCGAGCGGCCGATGAGACGGGAGATCTCGTGGGTGCGTCCCCCGACGCGGCCTTTGACCGATTCGCGGTCATTCCTGGTTAGCGTTGCCCGCGGCAGCATGGAGTACTCAGCCGTCACCCAACCAAGGCCACTTCCCTTGCGCCAACGCGGCACGCCCTGCTGGACGGACGCGGCACACAACACCTTCGTCTCGCCGAACTCGATGAGCGCGGAGCCCTCGGCATACTTCTGCCACTCGCGAGTGATCGTGATCGGACGAAGCTGGTCGGCGGAGCGACCGTCGGGTCGAGGCATGACACCGAGCCTATATAGCGACTCCGTCAACGTATGTGCCCGGCCGCGGGGAGGATGGACAAATGCAGAGCGAGACAATCTCCGTCCGCACCGGCAGCGCAGCCCAGGTCCACAACCTCACCCCGGCCTGTGTCCGCTTCGTTGCGGCAGCCGGCGACGGGCTGCTGAGCGTTTTCGTCCCGCACGCCACAGCCGGCCTGGCCATCATCGAGACGGGAGCGGGCAGCGACGAGGACCTGCTGGCCGCCCTCGGCGAGGTGCTGCCCGAGACTCACCGCTGGCAACATCGGCACGGCTCTGCCGGACACGGGCGCGATCATGTCCTGCCGGCGTTCCTCGCTCCGTCGATCACCGTTCCTGTCCTGGGCAGCCAGCTCCAACTCGGCCTCTGGCAGTCGATCTGCCTCGTCGACACCAATGTGGACAACGCGCAGAGAACGGTGCGGCTGAGCTTCCTGGCCGGCTAACGCCCGGCCGCGCTGTCGCCTCGCTCGCCGACCGGCCGCTCCGATCCCAGGATCGGGGTCTGCTCGAACATGTAGTACGCCGCGAGCAGCAGGAAGACGATCAGGACGAGGGGCGGCCAGGCGAGGCTCACCAGGGTCGATGTCGGGTACACCAGGGTGCCCAGGCCGAACCGGATGATCATGCCGCGCCTGCTCCCGCTGAATACCGGCTCGAGGAGCAGATCGTGCCGAACGATGCGGGCAAGGATGAGTGTGAAGCCAACGGCCATGCCCGTCATCGATGCGCCATAGAGCAGCACTGCCCCACGCGTGTCGGCACCACCGTCGCGCAGGAGCCCGGCGTAGGTCGCGGTTGTGAACGGGATCGTCGCCACGAACATCAGCAGCAACAGGTTGTAGAACATCAGCGGCCGATCGACGCGAGCCACCAGCGCGAACAGCGCATGGTGGTTCACCCAGATCGTCCCGATCAGCAGGAAGCTGACACCGTATGCCGCGAACGTGGGCCAGTGGTCACTCAACTGGAAACCGATGCTGCGGTGTCCCTTGGTTGTGTCGACCTTCAGATCCAGGACCAGCAAGGTGATCGCGACGGCGAGTACCCCGTCGCTGAACGCCTCCAGCCGCGCTTTGTCCTGACCGGCCAACGCTCAGATCCGGACTTCGGCATCTGGTTGGGCAATCTCGACAGCACCACCGAAGGCAGCGCCCGCCTCACCGGCGGCCACCTCCCGAGAGTTCCACGGCGGCACGTGGGTGATGATCAACCGTCCCACGCCCGCCCGCTCGGCGTGTTCCCCGGCCTGCCTTCCCGTGAGATGCAGGTTCGGGATGTACTCCTCGTCCGGCCCGACCGACGCCTCGCACAGGAGCACGTCGGCACCCCGGGCGAGCGTGACGAGTTCATCGCACACACCGGTGTCGCCTGAGTAGACCAGGGTGCGATCCCCATGGGTGAGCCGTATCGCGGTGGTGGGGATCGGGTGTTTCATCTCCGCGAAGGACACTGCGAACGGGCCCAGCTCGCCAGGCGTGGGCGTGGTGAATCCGAACAGCTCGTGCAGGCCCAGCTTGCGGGCATACGGGTCGTAGGCCGCTTCGAGGCGATCGCGGGTCCCCGCTGGGCCGATGAGCGGGATGCGACCATTCGGGCCGTTGCTGCGGTATCCGCCGCCGCCGTACCGCAGCGCCACGATGTAGGCGGTGAGGTCGATGCAGTGATCGGCATGCAGGTGAGTGACGACGATTGCATCGACGTGTGCGGGATCGACGTGGCGTTGCAGCGCGCCGAATGCCCCATTGCCCAGGTCCAGGACGAGCCGATATCCCTCGGCCTCAAGCAGATAGCCGGAGGCGGGCGAGTCAGGCCCTGGCATGCTGCCCGAACACCCGAGCACGGTGAGCTTCACCCGGCACTCCGGATCGCCGGTGCCAGCGTGGCAATGGTGGCGACGTCCGGACCGAGGAAGCGGTGGCTCAGCCGCTGCAGCGAGTCCGAGGGCCCGGTGGTGGCGAAGACGTGGCGCGGCTCGCCTGCGTCGTCGGGGCGCAATAGGCCGGCCTCGGTAAGTACCCGGTACACGTCTTTGGCCGTCTCTTCAGCACTGGAGACCATCGTCACGCCATCGCCCATGACGACCGACAGTAGGCCGGTGAGTAACGGGTAGTGCGTGCACCCGAGAACCAGTGTGTCCACGCCCGCAGCATTCAGCGGCGACAGGTACGCCTCAGCGAGGCCGAGCAGCTGGCGTCCGCTGGTCACACCTCGCTCCACGAACTCGGCGAACCGCGGGCAGGCTGCCGAGGTGACGTCGATGCCCGCTGCCGCCGCGAAGGCATCCTCGTAGGCCCTGCTGGTCACCGTGGCCTGCGTCCCGATGACACCGACCTTGCCGTTACGGGTGGCGGCGACGGCACGGCGGACCGCGGGGAGCACGACCTCGATCACGGGCACGTCGTAACGCTCGCGGGCATCGCGCAGACACGCCGCGCTCGCACTGTTGCACGCGATGACCAGGGCCTTGACCCCGGTGCCGACGAGCTGATCCATCACGGCCAGCGCGTGTGCCCGGATTTCAGCGATCGGTTTCGGTCCGTAGGGCCCGTTCGCGGTATCTCCGACGTAGTGCAGGGCCTCGTGTGGCAGCTGGTCGAGCACCGCTCTCGCGACCGTCAGTCCGCCGACTCCGGAGTCGACCATCCCGATAGGCGCGTCCGGGTTACCGATGGGCATCGGGCCAGGATACGGCCCGAGGATCGCTGCCCCTGACTCGTGCCCACTAGCCGGCCAGTGGGCCCGCGGCCGGCTTCGGCACTGTCGGGGGGCGCGCGCGGCGCGGGTGCAGCAGCGCGCCGGCGAGGATGCCTGACACGAAGCCACAGGCATGTGATTGCCACGACTCGTGCGAGTCGTAGGAGGGCAGCACGCTGGTAAGCAACGTGCCGAAGAAGAACAAGACACCGATGGCCACAACGATCCAGCGGATCCGCCGGGAGAAGTACGCGCGAGCGATCAGGTAGCCGAGCCAGCCGAAGATCAGGCCACTGGCGCCCACGATCAGCCCGCTCGGTGCCAGCAGCCAGGTCGCCAGGCCGCCGACAATGAGGACGACAGCCGTCACCGTGAGCCAGGTGCGGACGCCGGAGAGCAGCAGCACCCAGCCGATTGCCGCGAGCGGAGCGGTGTTGGACAGCAGGTGACCGTAGCTGGTGTGCAGGAATGGTTGCGTGAGCACACCCCACAGCCCGTCGATTCGACGTGGCTTGAGTCCGAATCGGTCCAGGCTGTACCCGTGGGTTGAGTTGACGATCTGGATGACCCATACCACCGCGACCACGACGCCCATGACGATGAGCGCGCCGGTCCAGCTCGTCGGGTCGAACGGCGGTTCCGTGCCGCCGGGTGCCGGGCGGTCGCCGCGCTTGTCCGGCTGGCCGTCCGGACCCGGGGACTTCACCTGAAAGAGGATAGCCATCACGCCACGCCGTGACCTGAGCCGCGAGCTATGCAGCCACAGAGCGCCGCAGTGCGGTGCGGCGCGAGACCCGGTGCGAGACAAGCGCCAGCACCAGCAGCGCGGAACTCGCGCCGACGGCGATCAGCTCACCGGCGAGGGACCACTTCTTCTCGGTGAACCAGGCCGGGTCGTACATGTCGGGGATCGGCCCGATCTTGCCGACATTGACATAGCGGTACAGCAGGAGAACGAACGCGCCACCGCCGGCTACCAGGACGGCGAACCCGGCGCTGAGCAGGCCCGGTCGCAGCAGGAGCCAGAGTCCGGCGGTGATGGCGAGCGCCGCCTCGATCTGGAAGAGGACGCCCTCGTTGACCGTCCCTGTCGTGTTGGCCTGATACTGGCTGGCCAGGTCCAGATGCGTAAAGGCGTCAATGCCGAGACCGGCCGCGGCGACGACGGCTAGGGCCCAGCGCGTGAGTGCGGTCATACCCAGTACTTCGTAATCCGAGCCCAACCGGTTCAGCGTGCGTGCACCGAGATGCTGTGCAGCCCGGTCGCGCCGCTGGGGTAGACATCGCGCAGCTGCGCGCTCTGCACCGATCCCGCGGCGTCCGTGGCCCGCACCCGCAGGGCGTAGGAGCCCGGCGCCGGGGGCGTCCAGGCCACCACCCACTGCCGCCACGTATCCGTCGAGGGGACACCGGCAAGGCGGGCCGGGAGCCATTCCCCGTTGTTGACCTGGACCTCGACCCTCGAGACGCCGACATGCTGGTCCCACGCGATTCCGGCGACGGCGACCGGTAGACCGACGGCCACCTTGGCCCCGTTGTGCGGCGTGTCGATACGCGACTGCAGCTTGATGGCGGTCTTGGCCGCCCAGCCTCCCTGCACCCAATACGCCGCCTGCGCCGCGTAGGTAGTCGCCTCGATGTCGACGACCCACTTGCACGCCGAGACATACCCGTAAAGGCCCGGGACCACGACGCGCGCCGGAAAGCCATGCTCAACCGGCAATGGCACGCCGTTCATGCCGACCGCGATCATCGCGTCGCGACCATCCATGACCACTGCGGTCGGCGCGCCGATCGTCATCCCGTCCGGTGAACTCATGACGAGCTGGTCGGCATCGGGGTGGACCCCCGCTAGATTCAGGATGTCGGCCAGGCGGGCACCCAGAAACCGGGCATTACTGATCAACCCACCGCCGACGACGTTGGAGACGCAGCACAGTGTGATCCAGCGCTCGATGAGCGGTCGGGCCGTCAATTCCGCGTAGGTCAACCTGACTTCGCGATCGACCATCCCGTGGATTCGAACCGACCAGCTGTTCGGGTCGATCTGCGGAACACTCAAGGCGGTGTCGATCCGGTAGAAGCTTGCATTCGGTGTCTGCCACGGCACCTGGCTCTTGCCGAGATCCACGCCGTCGGGCAGCACTGGCGCGGTTTCGACGGGAGTTGGGAGCCGGACCTTGGCCCGCGCCGCGGCGACGTCGAACCTGGCATGCTGCGCGACGCGCCCACCGAAGCCGGACAGTGCCGCGAGACCGGCAGTGGCGGCGCTGGCTTGAATGAAGCGACGCCGAGCCGTGCTGCCCGCATAGCCAGTGGCGCTGGTGTCGTCCGCAGCGCGCGCATCGCCGCTGACCGCGTCCGCAGCCCGGGCCAGCACGATCATCACGACGACGCCGGCCAGCGTGCCGAAGATCGTCGGTAGTACATCGCTCGCATGGTGCGCTCGAGCGGTCAGGGCGGCATAGGACCCGACGATGCC
Source organism: Actinomycetota bacterium (assembly GCA_030775825.1). Lineage (GTDB taxonomy): Bacteria > Actinomycetota > Actinomycetes > Mycobacteriales > Jatrophihabitantaceae > JALYIL01. Next base: position 43,416 of record JALYIL010000142.1, on the reverse strand, counting down.
GAAGCCGACCACGCCCGCAATCCCGTAGGCCAGGCGGCGCAGGGCAAGGATGCCTATCGCGATGGCGAACAGGGCGAGAACCAGGTAGATGCCGGTCAGCAACGCGTTCTTGTCATTGGTGCCGAAGTTGCGGATCGCCCAGCGTTTGACCGACTCCGGCGTGAGCACGACGAACCGGTTCCCGACGGTGATGACCGGCGCCGCAGCAGGCCGCACGAACGCCGCGACGGTTTCGCCCACGCCGAGTGCGACCGCCGCCGAGAGCAGGCCCACGAGCGCACCGATCCCGCTGCGCCCGAATCGCCTCATCAGTCAATGTTCGCGCACCGCTGCGGCCCCGGATCCCTGATCAGCCGATCATTCCGTGGATCGTAAGCGTCTGTTCTAAGCCCAGAGCTGACCTTCGAGGCGCTCCGCCGCTTGCTGCAAGGAGCCTGAGTAGGCGCCGGTGGACAGGTACTTCCAGCCGCCGTCGGCCACCACCATGGCGATATCTGCCCGACCGTCAGTAGCCGCGACGCGATCGGCGACGGCCAGGGCGGCATGCAGGATGGCTCCGGTCGACACACCGGCGAAGATACCTTCGTGCTCGACCAGGTCGCGGGTGCGCCGCAGCGCGTCGTAGGACGTGACGGAGAACCGCGAGGTCAGCACCGAGTCGTCGTAGAGCTCAGGCACGAAGCCCTCGTCGATGTTGCGAAGGCCGTAGACCAGCTCCCCATAGCGAGGCTCCGCCGCGACGATCTTGACGTCGGGCACTTTCTCCCGCAGGTAGCGACCGGTGCCCATCAGGGTCCCGGTCGTGCCGAGGCCTGCCACGAAATGCGTGATCGTCGGAAGGTCCCGCAGCAACTCGGGCCCGGTGCCTTCGTAGTGCGCCTGGGCGTTGGCGGGATTGCCGTACTGATAGAGCATCACCCAGTCGGGGTACTGCTCGGCTAGCTGCTTTGCGGTCGCCACTGCCTGGTTCGAGCCGCCGGCCGCCGGCGAGGAGATGATCCGGGCGCCGAACATCTCCAAGAGTTGGCGGCGTTCGATCGAGGTGTTCTCGGGCATCACACACACCAGGCCGTAGCCGCGCAATTTGGCCACCATCGCCAGCGAGATGCCCGTGTTGCCGGAGGTGGGCTCGAGGATGGTGCAGCCCGGCGTGAGCCGTCCGTCCGCCTCCGCGGCGCGGACCATCGCTACGGCGGCTCGGTCCTTGATCGATCCTGTGGGATTGCGGTCCTCGAGTTTGGCCCAGACCCGCACCGGGTTCTCGCCCTGCCACCTCGGCGACATACGGGGTAGCCCGACGAGCGGGGTATCGCCTAGCGCGTCGATCAGCGAGTCGAAGCGAGCCATCTGGAGCGGTCAGCCCCCAGCGACAGCCGGCAGGATGGTCACCGCGTCGCCGTCGCGCAGCGTGGTCTGCAGCGATCCGGTGAAGCGAACGTCCTCGTCGTTGACGTAGACGTTGACGAAGCGGTGCAGGCCCCCATCGTCGGTGATCAGGCGTCCCTTGAGTCCCGGATTGTGCCTGTCCAGGTCTTCGATGAGCGCGGCGAGGGTCTCGCCACTCGCCTCGACGGTCTTGGACCCGCCTGTGTACGTGCGAAGGATGGTCGGAATCTTGACCTCGATGGCCATGCTTGTAGTGCTCCTGTCAGGGGTGGAATGGGCTATAGGAGTGAACACCGATCGCTGCCGCAATCGTCCCACGGGAGCGGATCCGGGACTCACGGACCGGAGTCGAGGACCTCGACCACCTTGACGGGCTCCTCGGTGACAACCCCGTCGACGATCCTGAATGACCGGAATTCCGTGCTGCGCTGTTCCCGGGTCGACACCAGCACGTAGTGCGCGTTGGGCTCGGAGGCGTAGGAGATGTCCGTGCGGGAGGGATAGGCCTCGGTGGCGGTATGCGAGTGGTAGATCACCACCGGCTCCTCGCCGTTGGCCGCCATCTCCTTGTAGAGCGCGAGCAGATCGGTGGAGTCGAACTCGTAGAAGGTGGGCGAACGCGCCGCATTGAGCATCGGTATGAAGCGGGCGGGGCGATCACTGCCCTCGGCCCCAGCCACGACGCCACATGCCTCGTCCGGATGGTCTCGGCGGGCGTGCGCGATGATCGCGTCGTGGGTTTGCCGGGCTATGGTCAGCACGGAGGTCAAGGATACTGGCCGCGCTATGCCATGAGCGCGAGGACCAAGGCATCCTGCAGAGCTGTGAGCCAGTAGTAGACGGAGCGTCGCTGGAAATCCGGCGCCGACGCATCCAGATCCCCGTCCTGTTCGGTGATCCCCAAGCGGGTGCCCAGCACAAGTCGCAGGTCGTTGAGTACCTGGATCCACCGTTGGCCATCCTCGGCACCTAACTCGACCAGCGTCGCGCCGCCGGCCAGCTGCCCGGCGCATTCCCGGGCCCGCTCTGTTCGCTCGCTTCGCAGCGACGACTCGGTCAGGGAGCGGAACTCCGCCTCTGCCTCGCGGTCACCGCGGTAGGCGGCAGGGAACAGCCGCTGGCCCACCGGGTCGTCGGCGCCCATCGCCTCGGGCCCCAGCAGATCTGCCAGCTCGGAAAGCAGGTTTACCAGCACCAGGGATTCGACCGGTTCCAGCCGCAGCCGCAGCATCCCTCGGCGTCGGGAGACTCTCACGTGTCGTGCTGCAGTGTTGCCCAGAGGCCGAAGCCATGCAAGGTGCTGACGTCCAGTTCCATCCGCTCACGCGTTCCGGAAGACACGACAGCCCGGCCCCGATGGTGCACATCCAACATCAACTTCTCTGCCTTGGCTTTCGGATAGTCGAACACCGTCATGAACACATGCGTGACGTAACTCATGAGATTGATCGGGTCGTTCCAGACGATCGTGACCCACGGGCGGTCCGGGTCGGAACGAACCTGCTCGTCGACCTGGCTGGCGCCCTCGCGTTGCGGGGTGAGAGTGCCTGGCATGCCTCCATCGTGGCACGTCCACCGCCAGGTTTCTCCCGTTCTGAGACCATCGCCGTATGACAACGGCGCTGCTCACCGACCGTTACGAACTCACCATGCTCGGTTCGGCCCTCCGGGACGCCTCTGCCCAGCGAGCCTGTGTATTCGAGGTGTTTGCCCGCCGACTGCCGCCGGGGCGCCGCTACGGAGTTGTCGCCGGAACCGCGCGCGTACTCGACGCAATCGAAGCGTTCCGGTTCGACACGACGACGGTCGACTGGCTGCGCTCGGACGGCGTGATCGACGAGCCGACCGCTGAGTATCTCGCCTCCTACCGATTCACCGGCGACGTGGACGGGTACCCGGAGGGCGAGATCTTCTTTCCGTACTCCCCGTTGGTGACAGTCTCGGGATCGTTCGCGGAGGCGGTGGTTCTCGAGACTGTCGTCCTGTCGATCCTCAACCACGACTGCGCGGTCGCCGCCGCCGCCGCACGGATGGTCACCGCTGCCGCCGGCCGCCCGATAATCGAGATGGGCTCGCGCCGAACGCACGAACGGGCAGCCGTGGCTGCGGCGCGTTCCGCCTATCTGGCCGGCTTCGCCTCGACCTCCAACCTCGCGGCGAGCAGGCGGTTCGCCGTGCCGACCGCGGGAACAGCGGCACATGCGTTCACCCTGCTGCACGACGACGAGCGCGCGGCGTTCAGCGCGCAGGTCGCCGCGCTCGGCGTCTCCACCACGCTTCTGGTCGACACCTACGACATCACCCGCGGCATCGAACTGGCCATCGAGGTCGCCGGGGCGGGCCTGGGCGCGATTCGCATCGACTCCGGTGATCTCGGCGTGATGGCCGAACAGGCCCGTGCGCAGCTCGACGCGCTGGGTGCCACCGGGACCCGCATCGTGGTGAGCGGCGACTTGGATGAGTTCGCGATCGCATCGCTCGCAGCCAGGCCCGTTGATGCGTACGGGGCCGGGACCGCTGTCGTCACCGGGTCGGGAGCACCCACGGCGGACCTGGTGTACAAGCTGGTCGAGGTGGACGGGCGACCAGTGACCAAGAGGTCGGAGAACAAGCACAGCGGCGGCGGCCGAAAGACGGCGATTCGGGCGCACAAGCCGACCGGCACTGCCATCGAGGAGATCATCGTTTCCGGGCCGGCGCCAGTGCTGTCCGAGGGTGAACGCCTCCTCCAGAGGCCCCTTATGCGGGCCGGTCAGGCGGTCAGTGACCTCCCGTCACTGTCAATGTCACGCGATCATCTGCGGGAGGCAACCGTCAGCCTGCCGTGGGACGGCCTGAAACTCTCCCGTGGCGAGCCGGCAATTCCGACCCGGCTCCTGCCGGCACCCTGAGCCCGCCGGTACCGTCGAGGACATGGTCAGTGCGGTCATCGTGGTCGACGTGCAGAACGACTTCTGTGAGGGAGGTTCCCTGGCTGTGCCCGGGGGAGCGGCCGTCGCCCGCGCGGTTAGCCTCCGGCTGGCCCGTGCCGACTTCGATCACGCCGTCGCCACTCGGGATCACCACATCGATCCGGGCAGTCATTTCTCGCAACAACCCGACTATGCGACCACCTGGCCGGTTCACTGTGTCGTTGGAACGGCCGGGGTGGAGTTGCATCCCGACCTCGACACGTCGCGGATCGTCGCCGTGTTCGACAAAGGTGAGTACGCGGCGGCATACTCGGGCTTCGAGGCCGCGGCTTCGGGCGTCGGGCTGCACGAATGGCTACGAGGTCGCGACGTCACGGCCCTCGAGATCATCGGTATCGCCACGGATCATTGCGTTCGGGCGACCGCGTTGGACGCGGCTCGCCTCGGCTTCGAGACCACCGTCCGCCTCGATCTCACTGCCGGCGTGGCCGCCGCCAGTGTCGATGCCGCGGTGTCGGAACTGAGGCAGGCGGGCGTGCGGCTGGAGGGTGAGCCGGTCGTGCGTGCCTGACACGCGCAGTTCGATACCGTTCGAGCATGAGCCAACCGTCTGAGCCAGGCAATTCTCAGCCCCCACCGCCACCGGCACCCATGGGACCGGTCACCACTCAGTTCGCGCGCCTGGACCCGGGGCCCAGTCAGCTGTTCGGGATTCTCAGCGCGGTGCTGACCGCGGCAGGGGCACTGTTGATCGTCCTCGCGTTCACCGTGTTCGATTGGTTCAAGGGCCCGTCCAGCACGACCAGGCTCAGTGATCTGCACCGGATACTGTCCCACGCCGGGACTCTGTCCGAGGGTTTGTCGAAGGGGTACTTCAGTTGGCTCGGGTGGGCGCTGCTCGCGGTCGCGGTGCTCACCGCCCTTATCGCCGCGACTCCGACCGTCGGGGCGACGTTCCGATTCATCGGACCCGTCGTGGCTGCCGGCGCGATCGTCATGACGTTCGTCGGGATCCACCTCTTCAAATCCAGCGTCGTGAACGGCACCGGGGTCAGCTACTCCACCTACCTGAACAATGCTCGGGTCGGCTTCTATCTGACGCTCGCGGGATTCGTTCTCGTTGGCGTCGGCGCTGCGCTGGGCCCGCGCAAAGGTCGCTAATTGCTACCCTTGATCACCGTCGGCTGATTCATCGGCTTCTTCTATCTCCTCGCGTGGGATGCCGAGGACGAACAGCACCGTGTCGAGGAACGGCAGGTTAACCGAGGCGTCCGCCGCGGCCCGCAGCGCCGCCTTGGCGTTGAACGCGATGCCCAAGCCCGCGGCTTCGAGCATGTCGATATCGTTGGCACCGTCGCCCACGGCGACGGTCTGCGACATCGGCACACCGTACTTGTCAGCGAACATCCGCAAGGCGTTCGCCTTCCCCGGACGGTCGACGATTTGACCGACAACCTGACCGGTGACCACATCATCGACGATCTCGAGATCATTGGCGGCGGCGAACTCCAGGCCGAGCTCCGCCACGAACCGGTCGGTGAAGATCGTGAAGCTACCGCTGACGACGCCCACGTGGAAGCCCAGCCGACGCAGGGTACGTACGAAGGTCCGCGCGCCTGGAGTGAGCTGAAGCTGGTCACGTACCGCCTCGACATCTGCCCTGGACAGGCCCGCCAGGAGGGCGACCCGGGAGCGCAACGATTCGGCGAAGTCCAGCTCCCCCGCCATGGCCCGCTCGGTGATCATCGCGATTTCCTGGCTCGCGCCGGCACGTTGAGCAAGCAGGTCGATCGCCTCGTCGCGAATGAGCGTGGAATCGACATCCAGAACGACCAGTCGCTTCGCGCGCCGGCGCAGTCCGGCAGGTTCGACGGCAATGTCGACGCCGGCCTCCTCCGCCGTCTGGACGAGGGTGGCCCGCAGCACAGCCGCATCGCGGGTGCGCACGATCATCTCGATGGCGCTCGCCGGCTCGGTGGACAGCTGGGCGACGGACTCGATGTTGTCTCCGACATCGGCGATGCTCTGTGCGATATGGCTCAGCGCCCCCGGGCGCAGCGGGCGGCCGAGAACGATCACGTGGCTGCGTGATCGATGGCCCGGCGGGGGGTGCGCTTCGGCGGAGTCGGCGATCGTCACCTCGCATTCCATCCCGAGGGCATGGGCGGCGCGGGTCACGGAGGTGCGTAGCGCGCTCGGGTCCCCGCGCAGATCCAGAAGCACGGCCAGGATCAGCCGGTCACGGATCACGACCTGCTCGACATCGCGCACATCGACGTCGTGCGCCGCCAGCGCCGAGAACAACGCCGCCGTCACGCCTGGACGGTCCCGCCCAGTTATGGTTGCCAGCACGGACGTCGGCTGCATGAATGCGGTTCCCCCGAACTCACGTACACGGTCACGCTGAGGGTGATAAGGACCCCGGCTCGGCCTAGGAGTTCGGATCCGGATCCCGCTGGCGATGGCCGGGGCCTGTGCCGGTCATCAGTGGGGTCAATGGGCCACTCGGATGGCGGCCCTTGCCTGCGTGAGCTTCGATCTCGAGTCGCTCGAGCAGGTGCGGGTAGTGGTATTCGAAGGCGGGCCGCTCGGACCGGATCCGCGGTATCGACGTGAAGTTGTGCCTCGGCGGCGGGCAGGACGTCGCCCATTCCAGCGAATTGCCGTGTCCCCAGGGATCATCGGCCGTGACGATCTCGCCGAAGCGATACGACTTGTACAGGTTGTACGCGAACGGGACCATCGAGAAACCGAGGACGAAGCTCCCGATGGTAGAGAACGTGTTGAGTCCGGTGAAGCCGTCGCTGGGAAGGTAGTCCGCGTACCGGCGGGGCATGCCCTTGGCGCCCAGCCAGTGCTGGACCAGGAACGTCATGTGGAATCCGACGAACGTCAGCCAGAAGTGCAGCTTGCCGAGCCGCTCATCCATGTAGCGACCCGCGTATTTCGGGAACCAGAAGTAGATGCCCGAGAACACGGCGAACACGATGGTGCCGAACAGGACGTAGTGGAAGTGCGCCACCACGAAGTAGCTATCGGCGACGTGGAAGTCCACCGGCGGGCTCGCCAGCAGGACGCCGGTGAGACCGCCGAACAAGAAGGTCACCAGGAATCCAACCGCGAACAGCATCGGTGTCTCGAACGTAACCGCGCCGCGCCACATCGAGCCGATCCAGTTGAAGAACTTGATGCCGGTGGGGACGGCGATGAGGAAGGTCATCACCGAGAAGAACGGGAGCAGAACTGCGCCGGTGGTGAACATGTGGTGGGCCCACACGGTGAGCGAGAGGGCAGCGATCGACAGAGTGGCCAGCACCATGCCCTTGTAGCCGAACAAGGGCTTGCGGCTGAACACCGGAATCACCTCGGTGACGATGCCGAAGAACGGCAACGCAATGATGTAAACCTCGGGGTGTCCGAAGAACCAGAACAGGTGCTGCCAGAGGATCGCTCCGCCGTTGGCGGGCTCGAAGACCTGCGCGTGCATGTGCCGGTCGATCCATAGCACCAGCAGGGCCGCGGTGAGGATGGGGAAGGCGAGCAGGATCAGCAGGCTCGTCACCATGATGTTCCACACGAAGATCGGCAACCGGAACATCGTCATTCCGGGGGCACGCAGCGTGATCACGGTCGTGACCATGTTGACTGCACCGAGGATCGTGCCCAGGCCGGCGATCGCCAAGCCGATGATCCACAGGTCGGTGCCGGCGCCCGGCGAGTTCAGCTCATTGTTCAGCGGCGCGTAGAGCGTCCAGCCCGCGTCAGCGGCGCCACCAGGAGTGACGAATCCTGACATCGCCAACAGCGCGCCGAACAGGTACAGCCAGTACGAGAAGGCGTTCAGGCGCGGAAAGGCAACGTCGGGCGCGCCGATCTGCAGGGGCAGGATGAGATTTGCGAACGCGAACACGATGGGCGTCGCGAAGAACAGGAGCATCACGGTGCCGTGCATCGTGAACAGCTGGTTGTACTGCTCGGGGGTCAGGAACTGCATCCCCGGGCGCGCCAGCTCGATGCGCATCAGCAGCGCCAGGACACCTCCGACCGCGAAGAATGCCAGCGACGTCGTCAGGTACATCTTGCCGATCAGCTTGTGATCGGTGGTCCGCAGCAACTGGCCCAGCATCGAGCCTTTGGGCGCCTCGTGAACCGGGTACGGCCGGGCCACGATCGGCCGCGGCTCAGTGGGTTCGGGGCCTGAGGCCGGGGGCCGCTCGGCGGTGGTGGTCACAGTGCTCCCTGGCGATTCCCGCGAGCGCTCATGCTCTGCCTCCCGCTCGGAAATGGACGTCTGTGGTGCCGACGACGTGGAGCAGAATGCCGTCCATCGCAGGATAGTCAGTCCCGCGTCTGGCGGGAGCACCGGGCAGGATGTCGGCCCACGAAAGGGCCGCTAGGCCCGGTCACGCGCGTCGCAGTAACCCTTAGGACACGTGAGGGCGGTTCAGGCTGCACAATCAGGCCCGTGACTGTTCCGGAGGCCGCCACCGCCGCGCCCCACGATCGACTGGATCGCCACGTCCGCGACGCCCTGGCCGCCATGTCGGACCATGTCGGGCAGTCGCCGACGGATCCGGCATTGCTGACGCTCTTCGACGCCATGGCCGCCAGCCGCTTGATGGACATCGAGGCCCGCCGCATGCGCGAACGCAGCGAGGGCTTCTACACCATCGGCTCGGCCGGTCACGAGTCCAATGCCTTGGTGGCCATGGCGCTGCGCCCCACGGATCCCGCCTTGTTGCACTACCGGTCGGGGGCGTTTTTCCTCGCCCGGGCCTTGCAAGCCGGCCGATCACTGGAGGACGCGATACGGGCCGTGCTGCTGGGCTTGGCGGCGTCCGTCTCCGACGCCGCCTCCGGAGGGCGACACAAGGTATTCGGTGACGCCGGGCTCGCCGTCATTCCCCAGACCTCGACCATCGCGTCCCACCTGCCTCGCGCGGTGGGCGTCGCATTCGCCATCGGGCGCGCGAAACGTCTGGGCGTCCCGACGAGATGGGCGCCAGGCTCGATCGTCGTGTGCAGCTTCGGCGACGCGAGCATCAACCATTCCACCGCGGCCGGCGCGTTGAACACGGCCGCATACTGCGTCACCGCCGGCTTGCCGCTGCCGCTCGTTCTCGTCTGCGAGGACAACGGGCTGGGAATCTCGGTGCCCACTCCAGCGGGGTGGGTGGCCGCCGCCGCTCAGCGACCAGGGATTCGTTACTTCGCGGCCAGCGGCGACGACCCGGGCTCGGTGTCGCTGGCCGTGCGCGAGGCGGCCGAGTTCGCGCGAGAACACCAACGGACGGCCTTCGTTCACGTCGCTATGGTCCGTTTCCTCGGTCACGCCGGCACCGACGTCGAGTCGGCATACCGGACACCCGAGGCCATGGCGGCCGACCTCGGCCACGATCCGCTGGTCGCCCTGGCTCGCCTGATCCGCGGCGCTGACCTGCGCCATCGCTACGACGCGATCAGCCGCCGGGTCCGCGAACTCGCGGCCGAGGCCGCGTCCGCGCCGAAGCTGACCTCGGCCGCGGCGATAATGGCTCCGCTGGCCCCCCGCGATCCGGCTGCCGTTGCCGAGACCGCGCGGCACGGGCCGAATGCAGATCTGCGGAAGAAGCTGTTCGGCGAGAGACTGCCCGAAAACGCCGGCGACCTGACCGTCGCTCAGTGCATCAACGCGGCACTGGTCGACGCAATGGCGGCCCGCCCGGAAGCGGTTGTGTTCGGTGAGGACGTCGGCCGCAAGGGCGGCGTCTACGGGGTAACGCGCGGGCTGCAACAGCGCTTCGGTGCCGCTCGCGTGTTCGACACGTTGCTCGACGAGCAGGCCATCCTCGGCATGGCGCTGGGTTTCGGCGTCAGCGGATTGCTGCCCATTGCTGAGATCCAGTACCTCGCATATCTGCACAACGCTGAAGACCAGCTCCGTGGCGAGGGGGCGAGCCTGCGTTTCTTCAGCGATGGCGCGTTCACGAACCCGATGGTCGTGCGGGTTGCCGGGCTGGGTTACCAGAAGGGGTTCGGCGGTCATTTCCACAATGACAACGCGGTCGGGGTGCTGCGTGACATTCCGGGCTTGGTCGTGGCCGTACCCTCTCGCCCGGAGGACGTGGCACCGATGCTCCGGACGTGCCTCGCGGCTGCAGTCGTGGCCGGACAGATCAGCGTCTTTCTCGAGCCGATCGCGCTCTATCACGAGCGCGACCTCTACGAACCCTCCGATCGCGGCTGGCTCGGTCCGTACTTGCTCGACCGGCACGTACCGATAGGTTCGGCGCGGACGCATGGCGAGGGCAGCGACCTCACAATCGTGACGTTCGGCAACGGGGTGCGCATGAGCATGCGTGCCGCGCGGCGGCTCGCGCAGGACCGGGTCAGGGTAAGAATCGTGGACCTGCGCTGGATCGCGCCGTTGCCATTAGGCGATCTGCTGCGCGAGGCCGATGCCACCGGGCGGGTTCTCGTGGTCGATGAGACACGGCACTCAGGCGGAGTCGGCGAGGGAGTCATCACGGCGCTGCTGGAGAACGGCTATTCCGGGCGGATCGCGCGGGTATCGAGCCGGGACAGCTTCATCCCGCTCGGCGACGCAGCGAACCTGGTACTGCTCGGCGAGGCCGAGATCGAGCGCGCTGCGCTACGGCTGTGTGGTCGCCGAGCGCACCGCCGGCGCGGAGCTCACTGAGGCGGCGCGGAGCTCACTGAGGCCGGCGCGGCGCGGGTACGGGCGGCGCGGGTACGGGCGGCGCGGCTACGGGCGGTGCGTGCAGGACAGCACGCGGTCTATCGCGGCAAGCCCGAGCGCAAGCTCGGCCCGGCTGACGGTGAGAGCGGGGCGGAACCGAATGCTGCGCTCGCCGGAACCGAGCACGAGCACCCTTTCGCTGTCCCGCAGGCGGGTGATGACCTCCGCGCGCAGCCCCTCGGAGGGCAGGGTGAACGCGCACATCAGCCCGCGGCCTCGCACCTCGGAGACCATCGGGTACTTGCCGGCCAACGCGGTCAGGCCGTCGAGCAGGTACTCACCAAGCACTGCGGCACGGCCCATCAGTCCGTCGGCCTCGATCACCTCGAGCATCCGGCGGGCCCGAACCATATCGGTGAGGTTGCCTCCCCAAGTCGAGTTGATCCGCGATGGGACGACGAAGGCGTTTTGGGCCACCTCGTCGACGCGCCCACCGGCCATCACGCCGCACACCTGGGTCTTCTTGCCGAAGGCAACCACGTCCGGTCGCACGCCGAGCTGCTGGTAGGCCCACGCCGTGCCGGTCATTCCCACACCGGTCTGCACCTCGTCCAGGACGAACAGGGCATCGAACTCGCGGCAGAGTTTCTGCATCGCCTGAAGGAACTGCGGGCGGAAGTGGTTGTCGCCACCCTCGCCTTGGATCGGCTCCATGATGAAGCAAGCGACATCGTGCGGGTTAGCGAGGAAGGCGGCGCGGGCGGCGCGGATGGCGGTCGCTTCGTCAGCGTCGATGTCGTACGAGCCGTTGATCGACGGGGCCGGGATGCGGGGCCAGTCGAACTTTGGGTAGCGCGCAACCTTGTTCGGGTCGGTGTTGGTCAACGACATCGTGTAGCCGCTGCGTCCGTGGAAAGCCTTCTGCAGGTGAAGCACCTTGGTGCCGAGCGAGCGGTCGATGCCGTGGGCCTCGTTCCACCTGCTCTTCCAGTCGAAGGCGACCTTGAGCGCGTTCTCTACGGCGAGGGCGCCTCCGTCGACGAAGAACAGGTGAGGCAGGGCCGGGTCACCGAGCACACGCGCGAATGTCTCGACGAATCGCGCCATTGGCACGGTATAGATGTCGGAGTTGCTGGGCTTGTTCACCGCAACCTTGGCCAGCTCCACCAGGAAGTCCGCGTCTTCAGTCAATGCGGGGTGATTCATGCCGAGCGCGGAGGAGGCGAAGAAGGTGAACAGGTCGAGGTAACGAGTCGAGTCGCGCGCGTCGACCAGATAGGAACCCTGCGACTTGTCAAGGTCGAGGACCAGGTCGAAGGAGTCGGCGAGCATGTGGCGCGCGATCGTCTCGTGCACGGTGTCCGGCGTGATCTCGGACAAGAGCGTCGTCATGAAGTGAGAGTACCGGAAAAATTCCTGTCCAAATGCGAAATTGCCGGCAAATTTAGCGTTCCACAACGGGATGGGCTCGGCGCTCATAGAACGTCTGCAACACGACGGTGGTTCTCGTGGAGACGCTCGCCCGTCGCCGGATCTCCCGGATGAGCGCTTCCAGGGCGGTCGGCGACGAGACTCGGACGAATAGCACGAAACTGTCCTCGCCGGCCACCGAGTGGCACGATTCGATCTCGGTCAGCACGGCGAGGCGCTCAGGGATGTCGTACTCCAGCGCCGGGTCGAGAGGGGTGACCGCGACGATCGCGGCCAGCGGCAGACCGAGCGATTCAGGATTCACGACAGCGGTGTAGCCGGTGATCACGCCCGAGGTCTCGAGCCTGCGCACCCTGGCCTGCACCGCCGAGACCGACAAGCCGGAGGTCGCGGCGAGACTCTTCAGCGTGGCCCGACCGTCGACGACCAGCGCCGCCGCGATCTGACGGTCCGTGTCATCGTCGATAATCCCGCTCACGCCGCAGAGGCTATCCCCCGCGTTCTCGCCACCTACCCGGCGACCTGAGCCGCCGGGTAGGTAAGCCGGGACCTTACCCCCCGGGGTACCATCACGAGGTGGTCACATCGTCCAAGCAGGCGGGTGCGGCCGTATCGATCGCGCGCGGCCACACAGCAACCAAGCCTCAACTGCAGGCGAGGCTGGCCCGCATCGAAGGGCAGGTTCGCGGTGTGGCAAAGATGGTTGACGAGGACCGGTACTGCATCGACGTGCTGACCCAGATCAACGCCATGGGCGCGGCGTTGGACAAGGTCTCGCTGGGACTGCTCGACGGCCACGCCCGGCACTGCATCATCGACGGCCATGGCGGTCCCGTGAATCCAGACGATCAAGTGGCGGAATTGATGGGCGCGATCGGACGGATGCTGTCGCGGTGACGCACGGCGTGCCGCTCGCCCAGCTGTCGCCTGCGGGTCTGGCTTTCGTCGCCGAACGTCATCTGGGCACCTTCGCCTCGGTGCGCCCCGACGGAACGCTGCACGTGACGCCTGTCGGGTTCACCTGGGACCCAGAGCAGGCGCTGGCTCGGGTGATCACCAGCGGCTCCAGTCGCAAGGCCCGAAACGCGGTGCTCGGCGGCCCGGTCGCGATCTGTCAGGTCGACGGCCGCCGGTGGTTGACGATGGAGGGAACGCCATCGGTACGTTGCGATCCCGATGCCGTTGCCGCCGCGGTGCTGCGGTATGCGCAGCGCTACCGAACCCCGCGAGTAAATCCTGCCCGGGTCGCCATCGAGGTCCGCGTCACCCGTCTTCTCGGATCGGCTGAGTTCCTCTAGCAGTGTCCTGCTCTGGTTGACGCGTGGCGACGTCGGCCCTGCCCCGGTCTGTTGGGCCGGGACAAGGCCGACTCGATTCAGCCGACTCGGTTCTCAAGCGGCGTTCTGGACGAATTCGTTGGTGAAGGTCTTGGACAGATCGATGGTCTTGCCCTTGACCGTCGGGTTGAAGGCTTGCTGGACCTGCAGACAGGTCTGCGGGCCCGAGGCAGGCATGAGGCCGGTCGGGTTATAGATTCCCTTTTCACTGTCTAGCGCCTTGACGTAGGCAGTCAGGCCGGAGCCCGCGTAGTAGTCAGCCGGCATCTGCGCGGCGATCTCTGCGCCGGTGTGCGCCTGGATCCACTTCAACGTCTTGACATAGGCGTTGACCAACTTCTGCACGATGTCGTGGTGGGAGTTCACATACGAAGTCGTCAGGTAGAGCGAGGTCGCCGGGTACTCCCCGCCGAAGGCGGACTGGGCACCCGCCGCCGTACGCGTGTCGTAGAGCATGTAGACGCTGCCGGTGGCCATCAGTGTCGACACCGTCGGCTCGGTGGTCATGCCGCAGGCGATGTTCTTGTGCTGGATCGCGGCGATGAACGTCGGGCCTGCCTGCACGCCGATGCGGTGGGTGCTCGCCGGGTCGACCCCGTTCTTCTGGGCCAGGTACTGAGTCAGGAAGTCTGTCGAGGAACCGGTGTCGGTGATGCCGAGCGAGAGACCCTTCCAGTCGGCTGCCGAATGGATCTGAGGTTTGAGGTCATTGCGGCACAACTCGACCTCGCCGGGAACCTGCAGCATCGAAACGACCGACTCGGCCGACTTGCCGAGGGCCTGCAGCGCGATGGTGTGGTCGTAGAAGCCGCCGACACCGTCGACCTGGCCGGCAAGCATCGCAGTCGTCGCGTCGCTCCCGGCGGGCTCATCAGACAGCGATACGTTCAGGCCAGCTGCTGTGTAATAACCCAGCCGCTGGGCGAGCATGTACGGCAGATAGATCTGCTTGTTCAGACCGCCGACCATGATGCTGACCTTCGCGCCAGAACTGGTACCAACTTGTTGCTGCGAGGTGGTGTGGCTCGCCTTCGAGCTACAGCCCGCCGCGGCGAGTATCGCCAGCAGCGAGACCGCGGCGAGCTTTCTGATTCCGGACACGTGTCCTCCTGGTGATGTGGATGGTGCATATGGGCAGGGCCGCCCATGGGCTTTCCTACGAACGGTGGGCCTGGTGCGAACGGTGGGCTCAGAGGTCCGGGCCGCCGAGCTGGCTCGGTCGCCAGCGCAGCAGGCGCCTCTCCATGCGGGTGATGAGGAATTCCGCGACGAGCGCGACGACGGCCATGATCACCATGGCGGCCCAGACACCGTTGGCGTCGAAGGTTCCCTGGGCGTACTTGATGAGGACGCCCAGACCGTTCTGCGCCCCGATGAATTCGCCGACGATCGCGCCGATGAGGGCAAAACCGAAGCTGACGTGCAGGCTCGCGACGATCCAGGTGAACGCCGAGGGCAGGACTACGTGCCGCGTGACCTGCCATTTCGACGCACCGAGGATCGTCATGTTCGCGATGAAGTTGCGGTCAACTTCCCGGGTGCCCTGGAAGGCATTGAAGAAGACTCCGAAGAAGACCAGGACGATCACCAGCAGGACCTTCGATTCCAGACCCAGCCCGAACATGATCACGAAGATGGAGCCCAACACGATCCGGGGAATCGAGTTGAAGACCTTGATGAACGGCCCGAAGACCTCGGCCAGGAATCGCACCCGGCCCAGCGCGATACCGCAGACGATTCCGAGCGCGGTGCCGATGGCAAAGCCGAGCAATGCCTCCTTCAGCGTCACTTCGACCTGCTGGCCAAGGGACCCTATGGCTGTGCCGTCCCGGATCCAGGTGTGCAGCCGGCTGACGACCCCGCTCGGCTTGCCGAACAGCACCGGGTCGAGGTGTCCGGAGCTCGCAGCCCACTGCCAACCACCGAGCACGATGACCAGGACGGCCAGCTGCGCCGAGTGCACGATGAGCCGGTGACGCCACCTGCCGGATCCGCGCGGCCCGACAACCTGTGGGCTCGAGGTGATGCCGGCGCGCGTGCCGTATTCGGCGCCCACCGTGTCGGCCGTCATGCCGCACTCCCCGATGCGAGGCTCCCCGAGGCCGCGGTCGTCTGCGCATACGCGATGTCGACCTCGGCGCGCAGCGCCTGCCAGATCTGCTGATACAGCGCGACGAACTCCGGGTGGAAGCGGATCTCCTGCACGACACGCGGTCGAGGCAACGTCACCTGGAATGTGGCCTTCACCGTGCCACCTGGCCCGGCGGTGAGGACGACGACCTTGTCCGCGAGGGCGATCGCCTCCTCCAGGTCGTGCGTCACGAAGACGACCGCCGGTCGTGTCTGCTCCCACAGGGTGAGCAACTCACCGGACATGATGGCTCGCGTCTGGACGTCCAGGGCGCTGAACGGCTCATCCATGAGCAGGATGCGCGGCTCGTTGATGAGGTTCTGCGCCAGGGCGACCCGCTTGCGCATGCCACCGGAGAGCTGATGCGGGAAGCGGTTTTCGAACCCGGCTAGGCCAACCCTTCTGATCCAGTCGCGGGCCGTTGCGAGCGCCTTGACCTTCGCGACGCCGCGGAAGCGGGGACCGGCGGCGACGTTGTCGAGCACCGTCTTCCAGGGCAGGATGGCGTCGGTCTGGAACATGAAGCCGACTCCTGGCGTGATCCCGTGGACCGGTTCGCCATGCACCCGGACCTCACCGGCGCTCGCACGTTCCAGGCCGGAGATCAATGTCAATGTCGTCGACTTTCCGCAGCCGGTCGGGCCGACCACGGCACAGAACTCGCCTTCCGCCACGCTCAGGTCCAGTCCGAGCAAGGCCGTGTAATGGGAGCCGTCCGGCGACTGGAAGCTCTTCGTCACGCCGCTGAGCTCGATCGCCGGCGTGCCGGAGGCGATACGCGCTTGGGTTGGAAACATGATCAGTAGTCCCTTCGGTCCCGTCGATCGGGTTGCGGGGACGCTAGGCCGACCTGCCCGCCAAGCGGCAGCGTTGCGGTCGAAAACCGCAATGAGCGCGTTACTCGTCGATGGTTGTGTTAACGCACGGCGGCGGCGCGTTTTCGTGACTTGTGTGCGTTCTGCTCACCCCGCCCTTGGCTTCTCGCCGGGTACGTGTTCGGATGCACACCATGTTCAGGTCCCGAACCTTGGCATTTCAGATCCTCGCCGGGGTGCTCTCCATCCTTGTGGTGACCACGGCAATCGGCGCGTTTCTGTTCATCCGCCTGACCAATCAATCCGTGGAGCAGCAATACGAGCTGCGCGCGGTTGCCGTCGCGGACACGGTGGCTCAGATCCCGCAGATACGCGATGCCGTCGCGCGGGCTGACAACAGTGGTGTCATCCAGAGCCTTGCCACCCAGGTCATGCGTCACACGGGAGCCGCGTACGTCGTCGTCATCGACCGCAACGGCGTGCGCTACTCGCATCCGATACCGGCGCTCATCGGCCAACGCATCACCGAACCGGTCGTCGCGCTGGACGGGAGGAACCACGTGACGATCGACCACGGCTCGCTCGGGCTGTCGGCCAATGGCAAGGCGCCCGTGCTTTCGCCCGGCGGATCTGTGGTGGGTGAGGTGTCCGTCGGCATCCTGCTCAGCGATGTCGCTGCCAAGCAGCGCGGCGCCCTGGCCGCAGTAATCCTCTACTCCGCGCTGGCGCTTGGTATCGGCGTTGTCGCCTCATTGTTGCTTGCCCGCCGAATGAAGCGGGCGACGTTCGGTCTTGAACTTCCGGAGATCGCTTCGCTGCTCCAGGAGCGCGAAGCGATGCTGCACGACATTCGTGAGGGGGTCATCGGCTTCGATGCCCGCAACCGCGTGAGCCTGATCAATCCCGAAGCCTGCAGGCTGCTGCAGGTGCCGCCCGATGCGATCGGCCGCCCGCTCGAGGAGGTGGTTGCCCCCGGACGTCTGCGGGACCTGCTGGCCGGGGAGGTGAGCGGGGTCGACGAGATGACGTTGACCGACGACTTCCTCCTCATGGTCAACCGCAGGCCGGTCACTGTCGGCGGCCGCTCCGTGGGCGCGGTGGTCACGGTTCACGACCGCACGGAGACCGAGCTCCTCGTCCGCGAGCTGCGGGCGATGACCGGACTCACCGAGGCGCTGCGCGCACAGGAACACGAGTACGCCAACCGCCTGCATGTCGCCTCCGGCCTGCTCGAGATCGGCGAGCCCGGCGAGGCGGCGTCCTACCTGGCCGAGATCACGAGCGCATCGCAGGCTCGAGCCGAGGATCTGCGAGCCCGGATCAGCTCACCGATGCTCGCCGCGCTGTTGGTCGCGAAGATCGCCGTGGCCGCCGAGGACGGAATCGCCCTGGAGGTGAGCGATGACACCAGAGTCGAGGTGCCGCCGGCCAGCGGCCACGCTCTGGTGACCATTGTCGGAAACCTGATCGACAACGCCATCGACGCACTGCGCGGCAGGCCCGGCCCCCGAAAGATCAGCGTGCGCATCACTGATCAGGACGAACTGCGCATCGAAGTATGCGACAACGGTCCGGGCATCGCCTCCGACGCGGTGACTGACCTGTTCGTCGACGGCTACACGACGAAGCTGTCGCGCGGAACCGTGGGCCGGGGTCTCGGGCTGGCTCTCGTGCACCGGATCGTGAAGAAGGCCGGCGGGCACATCGACGTCTCGACCGGTCCCGGCGCGAGGTTCGTCGTTGTCATGCCGCTGAGCTCTACCGTCCGAGCGGGAAGCCGGTCATGATCAGGACGCTGGTGGTGGACGACGACTATCGAGTGGCACGCATCCATGCCGCCAGCGTCGAGCGCGTCGCAGACTTCACCTGCGTGGGTGAGGCGCACTCAGCCGCACAGGCGCGCGCCGCTATAAGCGAGCTCCAACCCGACCTGCTCCTGCTGGACGTGTACCTGCCCGACGAAGACGGCCTGTCGCTACTGCGCTCGCTCAACGTGCCCGGCGAGCGACCCGTCGACTGCATTCTCGTCACCGCCGCGCGTGACTTGCAGACCGTTCGCAGTGCCTTCCACGTCGGTGCGTTGCGCTATCTCGTCAAGCCATTCGGGTTCGCCCAGCTGCGCGAACAGCTGGAGAGCTATCGCCAGTGGCGCACCAGACTCGATGCGAGCGCAGAGGCGGACCAAGCGACCATCGACGGGCTGTACGACCTGTTGCGCGCACCGACGGCAAGCAGCGTGGCGCGCCGTCAACTTGCTCCGACGCCGCGCAAGGTCCTCGACGCCGTCCGGGATTCGGGGGAAGCGATCGGCGCAGCCGAGGTGGCCGAGCAGGTGGGCATCAGCCGCCCAACTGCGCAGCGCTACCTGGCTGAGCTCGAACGCACGGGAGTGCTGGAGCTGGTGCTGAGCTACGGGACGACAGGACGGCCGATTCACCGGTATCGAATCGTGCCCAGGTAAAAGCGTTTGGCACATCGGTCGTCGAGGGAGATTGTTGATCACGGCGGCAGGTCCCTTGCAATGTGAATGGGGCCCCTGCATGTATGAGATGCAAGGGCCCCAAGACGATCTAGCTGCACCACTGTCCGAGTACTCGGCCAGCCCGCGTTGCCGATCGATCACCGAGTTTGAGTTCCCAATGCGAGTCCGGTTTCCCATTCCCGCAACCTCTGAAGTTGCCTTCGGAAGTCGGTTCCCGCCATCGGCGATGAAGTAGTTCTACTGGCCGCAACGCCGCCGCACAAGGGGTAATCGCCGCCACTTTCATGATCTTTGGTTGTCCCACCACCTCATCCACAGACTGGCTGTGGTTGTCCCCCGAATTCGACGTTATCCACCGTCTCGTCCACGGGTTCGTCCACAGGCTGGGGCGACCTCACCGTGCGGCTCGGACCAGATCCGAGGCCCGTTCAGCGATCATGACCGTCGGGGCGTGGGTGTGGCCCCGGATGATGCGCGGCATGACCGAAGCATCCACCACGCGCAGGTTCTGCGTGCCCCGCACCCGCAATTGCGCATCGACCACCGACTCGGCGTCGGAACCCATCCGGCACGTTCCGGCGGGGTGGTAGAGCGTTTCGGCGGTGGCCCGAATGTAGTCGGCAAGGTCGTGCTCGTCCGGGCCCGGCATCATCGGCTCGGTCACGTGCTGACCCAGTGCCCGGGTAGCGAACAGCGCCTGGCATTGCGCCACTCCGGCGATCAGCCGCTCGAGGTCGACCGGCGCCCTCAGATAGCCGGCATCGATGATCGGCGCAACGAAGGGATCAGCCGAGGCGACGGTGACGGTGCCGCGACTTTCCGGTTGCAGGAGGACGACGCCGACGGTGACGCCGTGCCCGGGAGGTTCGATCTCACCATGCTTGATGAAGGGAACCGGAGCGAAGCTTGATGAAGGGAACCGGAGCGAAGATGATTTCCAGATCGGGGTGCTCGATGCCCGGAGCCGAACGGCAGAAGGCGACGCCCTCGCCGACATTGGATGTGAGCATTCCCCGGCGCTGAGCGAAGAACTTGATGAGGTTGATCGGCCTTTCGGCATCGACGAGGGTGACCGCCTCGCGTGAGAACTTGATCACCGGCACCGACAGGTGATCCTGCAGATTCTGTCCGATGCCGGGCAGGTCGATGTGCGCCTCGATGCCCGCGCCACGCAACACGTCGGCGCTGCCGACGCCGGACAGCTGCAGGATCGCCGGTGAATGGATGGCCCCGGCCGCAAGCAACACTTCGCGCATGGCGTGAACGGCAGACACGCGTCCAGCGCGATCGCGGTGTTCGACGCCGACCGCCCGCGCGCCGTCGAGCAATAGTCTCTGCGCGTGGCTCTCGATGAACAAGCTGAGATTGGGACGCTTCAACGCGCGGCGTAGAAGCGCAGCGGGTTGGGATCGCGCAACTCCTCGATCCACAGCGGGCCGCCGGTCCCGTACACCTCGCCGGTGTTGCTGCCGTTGCGATGCTCGCTGCGCTTGAAATACGGCAGAACGGCGTCGAATGACCAACCAGGTGCCACCGAATCCCAATGGTCGTAATCGGCTCTCGCACCACGCACCCACATCTGCACGTTGAGCGAGGAAGATCCACCGAGGGTCTTGCCGCGCGGCGAGTACAACTCCCGAGCCTTTAGCTCAGGCTGTGAGGTGGTGACAAGGTCCCAGTCGTGCTTCGTGTGAAACAGCTTTGGGAATGCGGCCGGGAGTTTGATCTCCAGCTTGCGGTCGCGTGGGCCAGCCTCCAGCAGCGCAACGCGGGTGGCGGGGTCTGCGCTGAGCCGGTCGAGGACACAGCCGGCCGAGCCCGCGCCGACGATCACGAAGTCGAACGAATCCGAACCCATAGCTGCCTCCTCGGTCGACGAGAACTCACAGTGTGCCCGAGCGATAGGGCTCAGTCGGACACGGAATAAACCAGCGACGTCGTGCTGGCGGGGGCGCGGCTAGGCGGCCGCTCGGATTCATAAACGTCGACCGATCGTTATGGTCCTCGTCCCCCGTATGTGCAATCCGCCGCGGCTGTCCAGGGACTCCAGTCCGCCAGCGCCGACGAGCATGTCGAGCGAGTGCTGGTCCTCGGCCTCGAGTCGGTGCGCCACGCCCGAACGCATGCGTCCGAGCCACCCTCGGGCGTACTCGATCGCGGCCGTCGAGCGCGAAGGCTTCAGATCGATCGTGAAGCTCCGATCCCGAACCTCAGCGAAGCCGGCCGCCGCCAGCCGTGGCGACCAGGCCGAGCCCAGATCGGGCAGAGCGTGGGCATGTTCTTCGCCGAGTGCCTCCAGGCAGCGTGCCTCCAGGTCGGGGCGCCCGAATCCGACGTCGTCAGGCAGAAAGCGCAGAGGCACGTCGAACTCGGCGAGTGCCACCAGCGCGCCCGGCCGGCTCGCCGCGAACACCTTGCTGAGTACTCGATCAGGGTCGCTCATGTGGTGCATCGACATCGACGCCCACGTGATATCGATCGGGTCGAGGTTCGGCCAATGGTCGTCCAGGTCGGCGTGAATGGTTCGGATACGCGACGCCAGCCCCATATCAAGCGCCTTCGCGCGGATACGGCTCAGCATGTCCTCGGAGTTGTCGATGGCGATCACCTCTGCTGCGCCGAAGCGTTGCGCGAGCGCGATCGTCCCGGTTCCGGAGCCGGCGCCCAGATCGAGGATGCGCTCGCAGCCGGCATCGGCGATCGCACCCGTGGCCCACGTCAACGCCTGCGTCCAGTACTCGTGCAGGACACGTCCGTCGAGGTCCAGCAAGTCCGCAAGGTCCGCACCGGATGTGTCCAGGTGCTTATGGTTGTGACTCGCTTCATGGGGCGGCGGCATGCCGGTAAGCCTCGCATGTGCCTCGACCACCTGGTCCCGATCACGCGAGCTCTCGGGACCAGTATCGGAGCCCGCGGGGGGCAATTACCAATGCCGGGAAACAAGCCAGGCGGCCGTTTAGCTCTCATGGACGCGGCGCGCGCGGTAGGCCGCCACGTTGGCTCGATTGCCGCAGCCGGCATCGCAGTAGCGACGCGAACGATTCTTGGACAGGTCGACAAGCACCCGGGCGCAGTTCTCGCCCGCGCACACCCGAAGGCGGCTCAGCTCACCCATCCGAATCACGTCAGTCATCGCCATCGCGGCCTCGACGGACATCCGTTGGGCCAGCGGGTCGCCCGGTGAGCTGGCATGCAGGTGGTAGTCCCACATATCGTGCTTCACCAGCTGCGGCAGCGCGCGGGCGTCTCGGAGCAGTGCGTTCACGATGTCGACGGCCGCGTCCTTTTGCACCTCCCACAGGCACGCCAGGCGGGGGCGGAGGTCTTGCACCGCCCTCAGTTCTGCCGCGTCGTGCGCCCGGCTGCCCGTCCACTGCCAGTGACGCACGAACTCATCGAGTGAGGCCGCGTCCGGCAGTAGTTCGCAATCGCCGGTCCCCGCTTCGCGCGAGGTATTGACCAGCGCGGCGGCAGCCGACAGAGCCACCTCGGTGTCATGAGCAAAAATCAAGTTGACTCCTGTCAGAGTCAGCGACTACGGTCAGGATCGTACGCTTTTTTGCTCATGACAAGTCAGGCTCGCGTCCAATCCGGCCCCGCCGAGGAGCGCCCGCGATAACTGCCCGTGCACGAAAGGACCGCCATGTCGCGCGGTGGCACCGGTGTCGTCCTTGCGGTTGTGTCCGCGGCTACGTTCGGGACATCCGGATCGTTCGCCACATCGCTGATCCAGGCGGGCTGGACCCCTGCCGCGGCGGTGACGGCGCGAATCAGCGTCGCCGCCGTCCTGCTCACCGTCCCGGCTGTCATCCAGTTGCGTCGCGAATGGCCTGCATTGCGGGCCGCAGGCGCGCCGGCGCTGCCCCAAAGTGCGCTGATGGTCGGTGTCTACGGCCTGATCGCCGTTGCCGGGTGCCAGATCTTCTTCTTCAACGCGGTGCAACGGCTCTCGGTTGGTGTGGCGTTGCTGCTGGAATATCTCGGAATCATTCTCGTGGTGCTCTGGGTCTGGCTTCGTCACGATCAACGCCCCCGGCGGCTCACCGTGGCCGGTTCGTTCGGCGCCATGGTCGGTCTCGTGTTCGTCTTGCATGTCACGGGCGGTCAACACCTCGACGGAGTCGGCGTCCTGTGGGGGCTGGGCGCCGCGATCGGCCTGGCCGTGTACTTCGTCCTCTCCTCGCGCGCGCAGGAACCGTTACCCCCGCTCGTCATGGCGTGGGCCGCGATGACGGTCGGGGCACTCTGCCTCGTCGTGATGGGGACCATCGGAGCACTGCCGATGAACGCGGGATTCGCCGATGTCCGCTTTGCCGGCCATCGCATGAGCTGGATCGTGCCAATAGCCGGACTGTCCCTCGTCGCCGCCGCGTTCGCCTACGTTGCCGGGATCGGCGCAGCTCGCTTGCTCGGCGCCAAGCTCGCGTCGTTCCTTGGGCTGACCGAGGTGCTGTTCGCGGTGCTCTTCGCCTGGATGCTGCTCGGTCAGCTGCCCGCGGGCACCCAGCTGGTCGGCGGCGCGCTCGTCCTCGCCGGCGTCACTCTCGTCCGCATCGACGAGCTGCGCATCGATCGCGCGCACAGTGCCGTCCTGTTAGCCGAGCCGCTACCAGTCAGCTGACGTTCGACGGGGATCAGCTCCATATCCGGTCGGCGCGGAGCTGAGGACGCCTGCGACGTAGCTACCACAATTCGCTCTGCCTCGAGCTGTCCACCGTTGGCGCAATGTCGCTTCGGCGACGGCGACGACAATCAGGCCCGCGCGTCTTCCACCATACGAGCGCCGCTGCGGCCATGATCAGCGCAGTGAACCGCGATGGAGGTACAGAGAATTGGCAGGCACGGTCAGCCGACGACATGCGCTGCGGTGGACGCTGGCCACCGCCTCGCTTGCGCTGGCTGGCGCCGCAGGGGTGGGCGCAGCTACCGGCGACCGGCGGCGACAACCCGCGGCCACGCCAGCCGTCCCAGCGAGCACTCCCGGCAGCGACGTCATCGTGGGGGCGACGCCCAGCCCGCTTTCAGGCCGGCCGTTGGCGCTGCCGAGTGGCGCCCCACGTTCTGGTCCTGCACGACCTGGTCCAGCGCAATCCGCAGTGCCCGCCTGGTATGGCCAGTCGCCCATCCGGTCCTTGGTCGACTACCTGCGGCGAGTACCCGGCGCACCCGCCTTCGTACCGAACGCGATCATGCTGACGATCGACGACGGACCGCACCCGGTATGGACGCCGAAAATTCTCCGCCTGCTCCAGAAGTACCAGGTCAAGGCAACGTTCTGCATCATCGGCCGGCAAGCCACTACCTATCCCGACCTCCTGCGAGCCGCAGTCGCGGACGGCCATCACCTTGCCAATCACTCCTACTCGCATCCCTCCCGCCTGCCCTGGCTCAGCCCTGCCGCAATGTCCACGCAGGTCGTCGACACCCAGGATGCGATCGTGCGCGCCAGCGGATTCACCCCACGCCAGTTCCGCGCGCCCGGTGGGCAGTGGTCGCCGGCGTTGACTCGGCTGGCAGCAATGCACGACTTGCTCTGCGTGGATTGGGACGTCGATCCCCGTGACTGGTCGAAGCCAGGAACCCCGAACATCATCAAAACGATGCTCAAGGCACGTGCAGGCGACGTGTTGCTGTGCCACGACGGGGGCGGCGACCGCTCGCAGACCTACGCCGCCCTGCAGGCCGTCCTGCCGACACTCAAGGCACGAGGGTTGCGCTTCGTCACGCTCCCCGCGCCGCAGCCGCTGCCCTGACGGGCCCCTGCCGCCGCCCGCACGCACAGCGGCGCGCAGGCAACGGTGCGGGCCGTGGCGGACCTTATTGCCATCTACTTGCAATAAGGTCAGGGACTCGTCTACGTTCGGCTGATGAGCGCACCAGACGCGCTGGCCGCCCCGTCAAAGCTAGGACAGTTCGGCCGTTCCCTCGACCGCGCGGACCGGATCTCGCTGGGCGGCATGGTCACCTTCATCGTCTGCCTGCACCTGCTGGGCTTCGGCATCCTCTTCGGCCTCGTCGCTCCGCATCACTATCACCTGGGCAACGGCGCGCTCTACGGCGTCGGTGTGGGGGTGCTCGCGTACACCTTTGGGCTACGCCACGCCTTCGACGCGGACCATATCGCGGCGGTCGACAATGCCACGCGCAAGCTGATCGCCGACAACGGCACGAAGGAGGAGCCGAGAAAGCCGTTGGCGGTGGGCTTCTGGTTTTCCCTTGGCCATTCGACCATCGTTTTCGGACTGACCTTCCTGCTCGCCATTGGCGTCAAGGCGCTGGCCGGCCAGGTTGAATCGTCGAGCTCCGGGCTCCACTCGATCACGGCTCTGATCGGCGGCGCGGTCTCCGGGACGTTCCTGTGGATCATCGGGACCCTCAACCTCGTGGTGCTGCTCGGCATCATCAAGGTCTTTCGTGAGATGCGCCGGGGCGTCTTCAGCGAACAGGAACTCGAAGACCAGCTCAACAAGCGTGGGTTCATGAACCGGTTCCTCAGCGGCCTGACGAAATCAGTGCGCAAGCCGTGGCACATCTATCCCGTGGGCCTGCTGTTCGGTCTGGGCTTCGATACGGCCACCGAGGTTGGGCTGCTCGTGCTTGCCGGCGGCGCCGCGGCGTTCACCCTGCCGTTCTACTCGATCCTTGTGCTTCCGATCCTTTTCGCGGCCGGCATGTGCCTGATGGATACCGCCGACGGCGTCTTCATGAACGCCGCATATGGCTGGGCCTTCGCCCGGCCCGTGCGCAAGGTGTTCTACAACATCACGATCACCGCGATCTCTGTGGCGGTCGCCCTCGTAATCGGGACCATCGAGCTGATCTCGGTCCTCGCCGACCGGGCGCACATCACCTCCGGCCCGGTCGCAGCGATTGCGAGCATCCCGCTGAACTACGCCGGCTATGCCATAGTCGGGCTCTTCGTTCTTTCCTGGATCGCCGCCGTTGCCGTCTGGCGATTCGGGCGCATCGAGCAGAAGTGGTCGGCCGACCTGGCTCCGCTAATCGGGGAGGATTGACCCCCCCGCTCGGCGCCAGGATTCCCCTTTGCCCGAGTCTTGACAGCGGCGATTGGCCGGGTGTGCGGAATTACCCACGACACGGGCGGTAGCGTCCCGACCTGGCCGCGTAGTAGTAGTTGCCGGTCGGCTGGATGTTGCTTTCCTGATTGTCGGCCCGGACCGTGTCAAACCAGGGCAGCGGGTTCCAGATACCAGGCGTGCTGGAGTTCTGCTTGATGGGCGAGTCCACAGGTACCACGTGATCGCCGAGCAGACCCTGGGCAGACCGTTGGAACAACGCGCAATACGGCTAACTTGGTTTCAGAGGGGAGCGCCACATGTCGATCTCAGCAAAGGACATTCCCGCCGCAGGCGGGAGCGGTCAGGCGAGCGAGCGGCAGGCCCGTCAGATCGCCGAGGACGCCCGGCAGAGCGAATGGACACACCCCAGCTTCGGCAAGGAGCTGTTCCTCGGGCGCTTCCGGCTCGACCTCATCCATCCGCATCCCCGCCCAGACGAGAAATCGCGCGCGGCCGGCGAGGAGTTTCTGCAACGACTCGAGAGGTTCTGCCTCAGCATCGACGCGGCTGCGATCGAGCGTGACGCGCAGATCCCCGACGAGGTGATCCGCGGCCTGGCCGAGATCGGCGCGTTCGGGATGAAGATCGACACGGAATACGGCGGCCTCGGGCTGTCGCAGCGTTACTACAACAAGGCACTCGTCCTGCTCGGCTCGGTCAACGCCTCCCTGGGCGCACTGCTGTCCGCGCATCAATCGATCGGCGTCCCCCAGCCACTGAAGATGTTCGGTACCACCGAGCAGAAGAAGCAGTTTCTGCCGCGGTGCGCGCGCGGGGAGATCAGTGCGTTTCTGCTCACCGAGCCGGACGTCGGCAGTGACCCCGCGAGGCTGCACTGCACCGCGACGCCCAGCGAGGACGGATCGGAATACCTGCTCGACGGCGTCAAGCTGTGGACTACGAACGGCGTGATCGCCGATCTGCTGGTCGTAATGGCGACCGTACCGAAGAGCGAAGGCCATCGCGGCGGCATCACCGCCTTCGTTGTCGAGGGCGGCGCACCCGGCATCACGGTCGAGAACCGCAACGCCTTCATGGGGCTACGTGGGATCGAGAACGGCGTGACCCGCTTCCACAACGTCCGGGTCCCTGCGGCGAACCGGATCGCCGGCGAAGGCCAGGGCCTGAAGATTGCCTTGACGACGCTGAACACAGGTCGCCTCTCGCTGCCGGCGATGTGTGCCGGGGCAGCGAAGTTGTGTCTCAAGATCGCTCGTGAGTGGTCCGGCGAGCGGGTGCAATGGGGCAAGCAGGTCGGCGAGCACGAGGCGGTCTCGGCAAAGATTGCGTTCATCGCCGCCACTGCATTCGCCCTGGAAGCGGTCCTCGATCTGGCTAGCGATCTCGCCGATGCCGGAACGCACGACATTCGCATCGAGGCCGCGCTGGCCAAGCTCTACGGCTCGGAGATGGCGTGGCTGGTCGCGGATGAACTGGTACAGATTCGCGGCGGTCGGGGCTACGAGACCGCAGCATCGTTGGTCGCCCGCGGAGAACGTGGCGTGCCTGCCGAGCAGATCCTGCGGGACATGCGCATCAACCGGATCTTCGAGGGGTCCAGCGAGATCATGCACCTCATGATCGCCAGAGAGGCAGTGGACGCTCATCTTTCGGTTGCCGCCGATATCGTCGATCCGGAAACAGACCTCAAGCGCAAGGCGGCAGCGGGGGCGAAGGCGAGTCGCTTCTATGCCAGATGGCTGCCGACGCTCGTCGCGGGCCGCGGTCACCTACCCGCCGGCTACCACGAGTTCGGCCCGCTGGCCGAGCACCTGCGTTATGTTGAGCGCTCGTCGCGGCGCCTGGCCCGCCAGACCTTCTACGGCATGGCCCGGTGGCAGGCCAAGCTGGAGTACCAGCAGCGATTCCTGGGCCGGCTCGTTGACATCGGCGCTGAACTGTTCGCAATGGCCGCGGCATGCTCGCGGGCGCAGATGATCGCAACCGACGATCCCGCGCAAGGACCGGCCGCCGTCGCGCTCGCCGACGCATTCTGCCATCAAGCGAGGCTGCGTGCGGACACCCTGTTCGAGCAGTTGTGGACCAATTGCGACGCCGGCGACCGAAGCCTCGCGAGCGCGATCATGTCCGGCGAGCACCTCTGGTTGGAAGCCGGTGTAGTAGATCCCTCCGTGCCCGGACCGTGGATTGCCGATGCAGCCCCGGGGCCGTCCAAGTACGACAATGTCCACCGCACTCCGAGCTGACCTATCAACGAAGCGACGGCTTGCCTCGCGAGCCCGTTCGGGCCCGCGATCCGCTGTAGCCGGCAACGAGCAGCGCGGCCACACCGATCTCGAGGAGCACGGTGAGCACACTGCCGGTGTGAATGACGTGGTAGCCGATGAAGCCACCGATCATGGAGCCGATCCAGCCGAGGAGCACGGTGGCAAGTAAGCCGATGTTTTGCCGCCCGGGCAGGACGAGACGAGCAAGCCCACCGATGATCACGCCCACGAAGCCGACCGAGACAAGTGCCCACAGGGCGATGCCGATGATCGGCAACACGATCAGCAGGAGGACGAGAATCGCTATCAGGGCAACCAGCATTAGCTCACGGTAATACCGGGAGCCGCAGGGGGCACCGGCAGCTTCCGAACACAACCCTGACGTTTCCTTCGCGCGAGCCACACGTTCGGGGCGCACGGTGTTCGCATGACCCAACCGTTGCCACCCCTCCCGCCCGTTCCCGCGGTCACGCCGTCGCGCAGGCCGTCGTGGCCCGCCCGACATCGCACGCCGCTGATCGTCTCGGCGACGGCGCTCGCCGCGATCGGAGCGGGCATCGGTGTGGCGTTTGCGGCGGCGGGGGAGTCTGGCACTACCAGCGGTGCGGCTTCGACGTCGACGACCGCGCCGGTCTCGGGTGCCACTTCCACCCCGACGGGACGCCCGGCGGCGCGAGCCCGCAAGGGCACCCGAGCGACAATCGTGAGCGAGTCGTCATCGACCTGGACCGTTCGCACCAAAGCTGGTCAGAGCGTAGTGGTCACGATCACGCCCCAGACCCACTTCGGCACCCTGAAGGCTCCGGCGACCCGTGCTCAGTTCACGCCGGGCGACTCGGTGGTAATCCTGGGCACGGTTTCCAACGGCACAGTGACTGCCACGCGGATCGCCGTCCTCGCACCCGGTGCCGCCAATCCCGCACCTAGTGCTGCCGCGGCGGCGCCGTCCCCCACACCCACGGCGTCCTAGGCCGGTGTCATGAGCGCACAGTCGCAGCTTTGGATCGCCACCGCACGACTCGTCCGGCGCAGTGGGTTCGGGGCGACCGGCCCCGAGATCGACGCCGCTTTACGGCTTGGCTCCGCCGCCTACGTCCGCTCGGTCATGACGTTCAACCCCGCGACCGATGCGGCGGCCGCCGACGCGGGCACGAAGGCGACCCCCGCGCCGTCGTTCACACCCATCGCCCCGGTGGGCAAGGCAGCGTCGAAGCAAGCCCGCCTGCAACGTAACCAACAGGTGGGCGCGCAGCTGACCCAGCTCGCGGCGTGGTGGGTGCGGCGGATGGTGAGCGCACAGCAGCCGTCCACCGAGAAGCTGACCTTCTGCTGGCACAACCATTTCGCGACGGCGGCGTCCAAGGTGCGCGAGCCCGGGTGGTTGTTGAACCAGAACCAGACCCTGCGCAGGCTCGGCCGCGGCGACTTCGCGACGCTTGCGTCGGCAATGCTCACCGACGCGGCCATGTTGTACTGGCTCGATGGCCAGAAGAACACCGCGACCGCGCCGAATGAGAACCTTTCGCGAGAGTTCATGGAACTGTTCGCCCTCGGCCACGGCGACGGCTATACCGAGACCGACGTGCGCGAGGGCGCACGCGCTCTGACTGGTTGGAAGATTCGTTTGGATGGCACGACGTACCTCAACACCGCTCAGCATGACGGCGGCACCGAGACGTTGCTGGGCGTCACCGGCAATCTCGACGTCACCGGCTTTCGCGACGCGGTGCTGGCTAGGCCCAGCTCAGCTCGTTACCTCGCGACGCGGTGGTGGGGTCAGCTCGTTTCCGACACCGCCCCGAGCGCGGAAACAGTGACCGCGCTGGCTGATGCCTACGGTTCGCATCGCGACCTCGGCGCCATGTTCACCACCATGCTCACCCAGCCGGAATTCTCTGCCGCCGAAGGCTCGCTGGTCATCGATCCAGTGGAATGGCTGATCGGGGCCACCCGCGCGCTGCGGGTTGCGGTTCCCGACGACACGGCCGCAAAGAAGCTCCTTGGGGTGCTGCGTGCCCTCGGTCAGATCCCGTTCTACCCGCCGAATGTCAGCGGCTGGCCATCCGGCCAGGCGTGGCTGTCCACCGCTGCCGCGGATGCCCGGATGCAGGCGGCGCTGTCGCTGGCGAACGCCGGCGACCTGTCGATCGTCGCCAAGGCCTCCACAACCGACCGCCTCGACGCGGTCGGCTACCTGCTCGGCGTCGGCGCGTGGTCGGCCCGGACGACCGCGGTGTTACGTGCCGCGGTGGCCGACCCGCCGCGCCTCGTCGCGATCGCGCTGAACACGCCCGAATACCTCGTCCACTAGGAGAATCGATCATGGATGCGATGACCAGGCGAGCATTTCTGATCGCCTCCGGCGTAACAGGCGCCACCGGCCTCGCGGCCGGGTCAGCGGCGATCACCTGGAGCCAGCTGCGCTCGCGCGCCAGCTCCGAACCGCTGCCGGCCGGAGCCAAGATTCTGGTCATCCTCACCCTGTACGGAGGTAACGACGGTCTGAACACCGTGATCCCCTACGCGGACCCCGCGTATCACGACGCCCGTCCACAGCTGGCGTACACCGCCGCCGAGGTACTCAAACTCGATGACTCGCTGGGACTGAATCCGGCGATGACCGGCATGGCGAGTCTGTGGCAGCACCAGCAGCTCGCGATCGTCCGCGGCGTGGACTATCCGAACCCGGACTTCAGCCACTTTCGTTCCATGGACATCTGGCAGACTGCGTCCCCGGCCGCGCCGGTAAACACCGGCTGGATCGGGCGCTGGCTCGACGCGACCGGCGACGACCCCATCCGCGCGGTCAACGTCGGTTCGGTGCTGGCGCCCCTGGCGGTAGGTGCCCGGTGCACCGCCGCGGCACTCCCGCTCGGGACCAGTCGGCCAATTCCCGCAGTCGTGGCGAGCGCGTTCACGGGTCTTAGCCACACCGATCCCACCGACACGTCTGCTGACGATCTGGTCAGTCGCTCGTACCAAGCCGAGCGGACGGTCGCAGCCACGTTCGGCAAGGTGCTCGACCCGAATGCCAGCACCCCGGGCGATACCCCGTCAGCAGCAGGCTCGGCCGGCGGGTCGGCCAGTCTCAAACAGCAACTCGATGTCGTCGCCCGGTGCATCAAGTCTGGTGTTCCGACCACGGTGTATTCCGTCGACCTCGGGGGCTTCGACACTCACGCCGACGAGAAGGCCACTCAGCAGAGCCAGCTCGGAATCCTCGATGGATCGTTGAGCGGTTTCCTCAATGAGATGGCCGCCGACCCCCGCGGACGCGGGGTTGTTGTACTGGCGTATTCGGAATTCGGCCGCCGGGTAGCCGCGAACGCCTCCCAAGGCACGGACCACGGCTCAGCCGGCCCGGTGTTCCTCGCGGGCGCACCGGTGCGGGGTGGCTTCTACGGCGAGCAGCCCAGCCTTACCGATCTCGACAACGGCAACCTCAAATCCAGCGTCGACTTCCGGACGGTGTACGCCGAGGTGCTGCACCGCATACTCGGCGCCGATCCGACGCCGATCCTCGGCCCGACTTCCCCGGAGCTCGGCTTGCTGGCCTGAAGGTAGACCCTTCCCGCCTTGGAAGGTCGCTGCGATCGCGCGGTGAGAGCCACCCACTAAGCCGTCGCCCGTCGAAGCAGTTCGCGCGACGCGGCGCGGGAGGCGGCGGCGAGTTCGGCAACGTCGGCAGTGCGTAGCTCAGCTGCCTCGACGATCCGGTTGCCGCCGACGAGGAGCAATTCGAGCGGAGCGGTCGGCCCGAACACGAGGGCACACACTGGATCGGCGATGTCTGCGTGCCCGAGGCCATCAAGTCGCCACAGAGCAATGTCGGCGAGCTTGCCCACCTCCAGAGAACCGAGTTCGGCTTCGCGGCCCAGGCACCGCGCCCCACCGGCCGTCGCCATCATCAAGGCCTGCCGCGCGCTCATGGCTCGCGGTCCCTGCCGACTGCGGGCAAAGAGCAGGGATTGGCGCAGTTCCTGGACCAATCCGCCGTGCTCGTTCGAGGCGACCCCATCCACACCCAGCCCGACCGGTACCCCGGCGGCAAGCAGCTCCGGCACGGGTGCGATTCCAGCACCGAGCCGCCCGTTCGAGCTCGGGCAATGCGCGAGGCCGGTGCCCGTCGCGGCGAGCTTTGCGATATCGGGTCCAGACAGGTGCACGCCGTGAGCCAGCCACACATCCTGACCCAGCCAGCCGAGCGACTGGACGTAGTCCACCGGGCGGGCACCGAACTTGGCTAGGCAGAACGCCTGCTCGTCCAGCGTTTCCGCGAGATGAGTATGCAAACGCACGCCGAGGCGCCTCGCGAGCTGTGCGGACTCGATCATCAGCTCGCCGGTGACGGAGAACGGGGAACATGGTGCGATGGCGATGCGCAGCATCGAGTCAAAGCTCGCGTCGTGATGATCGCAGACGGCCTGCTCGCAGGCAGCCAGAATCTCATCGCGATCCTCGACGATGACATCCGGTGGTAACCCGCCCGCGGAAACACCGAGGTCCATCGAGCCCCGAGTCGGCTGCAGCCGCAAGCCGATTCGGCGCGCTGCGGATATCTCCGCCGCCAGGACGTCACCGCCGTGACGCGGGAAGACGTAGTGATGATCTGCCGCCGTCGTACATCCCGACAGCGCCAGGGCGGCGAGCCCAGCGCTGGCCGCCGTGAACTCGAGTCCGGCGTCCATGCCAGCCCAGATCGGATAGAGAGTCTGCAGCCACTCGAACAGGGTGCTGTCCTGCGCGAGACCGCGGGTGATCCACTGGAAGAGGTGGTGGTGGGTGTTCACCAGCCCGGGCGTCGCCAGGCATTGCGACCCATCCACGACCTCGGCATCATCCTCAGGTGCGGCAGGGCCTGGGCCGACCCTAGCGATTCGGCCGTCCACGATCGAGATGTGCCCGGTCGTGTATTCGGTGCCGACGCCGTCGCAGGTGGCGATCGCGCACCCATCGATGATCAGCAAGCCCATCAGCAGAACCCTGGCACGTGTTGCCAGGCCGGCCCGGACTCGGGCGCGTCCTCGCGCAGGACGGTTGCCTCGATCAGCCCGTAGGGTCGATCGGCAGCGAAGTAGATCTCGCCGTCGTTGCTCAGCCCGAACGGCGACAGATCCACCAAGAAGTGGTGCTTGTTCGGCATCGACATGCGGATCTCGACTACCTCAGGGTGGGACTCGAGAACCTGTTCGCCCATGTAATACAGCGACTGCTGCAATCCGAGGCTGTGTTTTCCGGCGAAGGACTGGAGCAGGATTGCTCGGATATCGCGGTACCGCGCTCCCCAATCGAAGCCCGGCTCAGCGTGCGAGTAGCGCCACCGCGCCGTAACCGCTGTCGACAGGATCCGGTCATGATCCTCGGGCAAGGTGGTGTAGCGATCGCGCGGGAAGCCGGAAAACTCTGAGCCAGTCGATTTCAGCACGACCAGGTCGGTGAGCCCCGCGAGGACCCACGCCCGGGCCTGGTCAACCGTGACGATGGCGGTCCGGGTGCCACACCCGTCCCGGCTGAAGGCATGCGGATGTTCGGCGCCATCGACGATGATCCGATCCCAGCCATGTTCGGAGATAGTCACTTGTGCACCACCGACCCACGCGAACGAGTCGACGAAGTGACGGGCCAGCAGCAACCCGAAGTCTTCGATCTCGGCGACGCCGTGTTGGCGGGCGAAGGCGAAAATGGTGTTCTTCTGCGTGTCAGTAGGTATGACATGGCTGTTGTCCCCATCGAGATGGGCGGCAGCGAAGTCACCGCGCAACATCGTGGAGACGGTGAGGTCTTTGAGCTCGTGCCTACTCGCGGTGCGGGTAACCCGGACCAGGCGCACCTGTGCCTTGCCGTACTGGTTGTCGCCGAACACGATCCCCATCGCGCTAGCTCCCCCGGTAGGTCGAGTAGCCGAACGGGCTCAAAAGCAACGGCAGGTGGTAATGCTGCGTGGCGTCCTTGACCTCGAAAGTCACGACCACCTCCGGATAGAAGGTGGCGACCCGCCGGGTATGGAAGTAACCCCCGGTGTCAAACGCGATGCGGTGGACGCCTTCGCCCGGATTGCCGAGGTCGACGATCCTGCCCTCGGAGTCCGTGCGCCCGTCGGCGACAGCCTCCCAGTTCGCGCCCACCAGGCGCTCGACCCTCACCGGCATGCCTTCGGCGGGTTTGCCGGAGGCAGCATCCAGCACGTGCGTCGACAGACTCATCATGACTCCTCGCGATCATGCGCAATCACATTGCGGCGATGTCCTGCGGGCGTACCGGAACCCTGTTCAGCGCTCGCCCCGTTGCCGCCCGCAGCGCCGACAAGACCGCCGGAGTGGAGGAGATCGTCGGGGGTTCGCCGACCCCG
Organism: Actinomycetota bacterium; assembly: GCA_030775825.1. Taxonomy (GTDB): domain Bacteria; phylum Actinomycetota; class Actinomycetes; order Mycobacteriales; family Jatrophihabitantaceae; genus JALYIL01. Next base: position 8,587 of record JALYIL010000142.1, on the reverse strand, counting down.
CGCAGTCCGTAAGGCGCGTGCGGGTCCCCGAGTTCGAGTATCTGGACCTGCATAGGTGGCGTGTCCAGGATCGTGGGGATCAGGTAGTCGGTGAACGATGGATTGCGGATAAGTCCGTCGCGGACCTGGATCTCCTCCATCAGGGCCAACCCCAACCCTTGCGTCGTACCGCCGTGGATCTGGCCGAGAACCGAGAGGGGATTGATCGCCTTGCCGACGTCCTGGGCCGTCGCCACCTCGACCAGCCGGACGAGCCCGAGTTCGACATCGACGTCAGCGACAACCCGGTGCGCAGCGAAGGCGAATTGCAGGTGCGCGTTTCCCTGACCCACGTTTCCCTCACCCTGCTGTCGGCTCAACGCAACCGTCGGGCGGTGGTGGAACTCGCGGGTTTCTTCGATCGCGCCCCCGCCGAGAAGGTCGACAAGTTCCGCGAGCACCTCCCCGTCCGTGCCAAGGAGCTGTCCTTCGCGCAGGCACGCACCATCCACGTCGACGCCGTACCAGCTCGCGGCACGATCACAGATCCGCTGGCGAACGGCCTCGCAGGCAGCCTTGACCGCCCCGCCGGTGCAATAGGTCTGACGCGATGCGGAGGTCGAGCCGGCGCTGCCGACGGAAGTGTCCGGCGGGTGGTTGATCACATGCTCGACACCGAGTTCGGACCGGGCGATCTGCGCCAGCACCGTAACCAGGCCCTGACCCACCTCCGCCGCCGCCGTGTGTACCGTCGCGATCAGCTCGCCGCCGAGTATTTCCAGTCTCACCCGCGCTGTGGAGTAGTCGTCGAATGCTTCCGAGTAGCCGACGTTCTTGAAACCGACCGCGTAGCCGACGCCGCGCCGGACGCCTTCGCCGTGCGTCGTATTCGCCACGCCACCCGGCATCGTCCGCAGATCGAGACGTCCCACTGGCGGCGCGAGCGGCATGGGCGCCTCGCGCACCCGGCGCAGGATTTCCGCAACCGGAGCGGCGCCCTCGACAAGCTGGCCCGTCGGCATGACCGACCCCTCGCTCATCGCGTTGCGGACGCGCAGATCCACCGGATCCATCCGCAGCGCGGCGGCGAGCTTGTCCATTTGCGACTCATGCGCGAAACAGACCTGCACTGCACCGAATCCACGCATCGCACCGCAGGGCGGGTTGTTCGTATAGAGCACATAGCCGTCGATAAGGACGTTGTCGCACACGTAGGGCCCGACTGCGAAGCTCGCCGCATTGCTCGCCACCGCGGGTGAGCTCGACGCGTATGCCCCACCGTCGAGGACGACCTCTGCCTTGACGTACACCAGCGCACCATCTCGCCGCGCACCATGTTCGTAGCGCATGCGGGCCGGATGCCGGTGGACGTGCCCGTAGAACGATTCCTCGCGTGAGTAACTGAATTTGACCGGTCGATTCGTTCGCAGCGCCAGCAAGCACGCGTGAATCTGCATAGACACGTCTTCGCGGGCGCCGAACGCTCCACCGACCCCTGCCAGCGACAGCCGGACCTTCTCGGTCGGCAGGCCGAGGCTGGCGGCCACCTGCTGCTGGTCGACATGTAACCACTGGGTCGCCACGTAGAGCTCGACCCCGCCATCCTCGGCGGGTACGGCGAGGCCCGACTCCGGACCCAGGAACGCCTGATCCTGCATTCCGACCTCGTAATCGCCGGTGACAATCACGTCCGCCGAGGATGCGGCATCTCCCCGGCGGATGCGGACGTGTCGAAGGACGTTGCCGCCTCCGGGATAATCGTGCTGAGTTGGTTCGTCGTGCACCAGCGGCGAGTCCGGCGACATCGCGGCACGCGTGTCGGTGATGGGTTCGAGAACCTCGTAGTCGACGGCAATCAGCTCCGCTGCCCGGCGCGCGGTTTCGGGATGGTCCGCGGCCACGATCGCAACCGGCTCCCCCTCATAGCGGACCTGATCGATCGCCAGGACGGGCTGGTCGGCGATTTCGAGCCCGTAGGTCTTGCGACCTGGGACGTCGTCATGGGTCATGACCGCGCTAACGCCGGCCAGAGCCAAGGCCGGACCGATGTCGATGCCGCGTATCCGGGCGCGGGCATGCGGGCTGCGCAACGTGGCGCCCCACAGCATGTGGTCCATCCAGAGGTCGGAGGAGTAGGCGAAGGACCCGGTGACTTTCGGCACCCCGTCCGGGCGCAGCGTGCTCGCGCCGATACCGCCGACCAGGGCCGACTCGCTCGAGCGCTCCCGGGTCGGCGCAGACAGCTCGGGGCTCCTCACGATTCCTCCGCGCCTTGCCGTGCGACCACGAGGCGCACCGCGTCGAGAATCATCTCGTAGCCGGTACAACGACATAGGTTGCCGGCCAGCGCCTCGCGGATGTCAGCATCGTTCGGCTGCGCCGTCCGGGCGAGCAGGTCGTGCGTCGCGACAATCAACCCGGGAGTGCAGAAGCCGCACTGGACAGCACCCGCGTCGAGGAATGCCTGCTGTATCGGGTGAAGCTCGCCGCTGGAGGCTAGGCCTTCGACGGTGCGCACTTGCCTGCCGTGCGCCTGCGCCGCGGCGACCAGGCAGGCGCAGACCAGCGTCGCATCCAGGTACACCGTGCAGGAACCGCACTCCCCCTGTTCGCATGCGTTCTTCGTACCCGGCAGTCCGAGCCGTTCCCGCAAGACGTACAACAGACTCTCGCCCGGCCACACGTCATCAGCATGGTGGAGCGTGCCGTTTACCTCCAGGCTGACCCTCATCCGGGTGCACCCTGGTACTCGTCCCAAGCCCAGCGCAACGTCCTGCGTGCCATGACGGCGATGGAATGCCTGCGGTAGTTCGCGCTGCCGCGGACATCGTCGATGGGCCGTGCCGCCGATGCGGCGAGTTCACCGAAGCGGGCGATTACCCCATCGGCGAGCGCGCCGCGTGTGTGCCACAGGCCGGCCAGTTCGTGCTGCAGAAATGCTTCGGCCTCCCTCGCACGCAACACGGTGGGTCCGGCCGAGCCGATGCCGGTGCCGACGCCTTGCCTGCTGGGGTGTAACGACACCGCGAACGCGCAGACGGCGATAACCATCGCGTTGCGGGTGCCCACCTTTGCGAATTGCTGCGGGCCGTCCGCGATCGGAACGACGAGTGCCCGGACCAGCTCATCGCGCTCGAGGATGTTTCGCTTCGGACCGGTGAAGAACTCGAGGATCGGCACGGTGCGCTCACCGCGGACGGAGGAGATCTCGACGCTGGCGTCGAGGCTGACCAGCGGGGGCACGGCATCACCTGCCGGCGACGCGGTGCCGAGCTGGCCGCCGAGCGTGCCGCGGTTTCGGATCTGGGGGGAGCCCACAGTCCGCGCGGCAACGGCCAGGCCGGGCACGAGCGCGCCGAGCTCGCGGATAATCCGGGCAAACGGCAGCCCGGCACCGATACGGACGCTGCCTCCGGCGCGTTCCCATCCCATCAACTCAGGGATGCCACTCAGGTCGAGCAGCGCGGCGGGGCGGCGGCGGTCGAAGTTGAGCTCGACCATGAGGTCTGTTCCCCCGGCAATGGGCGCTACCTCAGGTAGCGCTGCCTTCGCAGCCAGCGCCTCGCTCCAGGAGGACGCGGAAATGAATTCCATCGCCGGCGCACCTCCTTAGGCTTCGATCAGCTAGCTGTTGCGCGCGACCCGAACTGCAACCGTAGACGCCGTAGGGAGGTCATCCGGGCCCGCCAGAAAACCTGATGTGGAAGGCTAGGTTTGCGGTAGCCGACAAAGAAGGGCCCGATGCAGTGCGTAGCAGGGTGCAGACCATCACTCCGGCCAAGGCCGCGGAAATGCTGAAATCGAACACAACGAACCGCCCATTGTCTCGTCCGACCGTGCGGGCGTTCGCCGAGGCCATGGCACGCGGCGACTGGATGGTGACACACCAGGGCATCGCCTTCGATGTCAACGGTGTTCTCGTCGATGGTCAGCACCGCCTGGCTGCAGTGATCGAGGCCGAGGTACCTGTCGACATGGCGGTGTTCACCGACGTCGACGACAACGCGTTCGATGTTCTGGATACCGGCAAACGGCGCAACGCGGCCGACGTACTGGCGATCGAAGGCGAGAAGTCCTCGGCAACCCTGGCGGCGATGGTGCGCACCGTATGGATGTATGAGAACCGGCCAGATCTGACCTGGTCGGGAGGCGGGGCAGCGATCACCAACCATCAGGTTGTGCAGACCCTCGCGCTGCATCCGAAGCTGCGCAACTTCGTCACCGTCGGTGAGCAGATCGCTGTGGCGACCGGCATGATCAAGAGCGCCGCCGGAGCAGCCAGCTATCTCGCCTCGCGCGCCAGTCGCAAGCCGGAACTCGAGGAGTGGTTCGAGGGGATCATCGACGGCGCGGGCCTGGCAAAGGGAGACCCGCGTCTGGTCTTTCGCCGCGTGATGTTCGGCATGGCGCGCAAGCAGTCCGGCCAGGCGATCCGACGCCGGGAAGGACGAGAGCACGTCGCTCTCTACATCTTGGCGTTCAATGCCTGGCGCGCCGGCGAGCGAGTCACCAGTCTGCGGTTCAGCACCCGCGACCCGATGCCGCGCATCGGGTCCTCCCGCTAGCTGCTGGTCGGGCCGCTAGCTGGTCGGGCCGCTAGCTGGTCGGGTACCGCGGCGGGAGGCCGTCAAGTCGCCGACTCATAGCTTGCAGGGCGACAGATCGGATGACTCACGATGCGGTCACCGGCTGCTCGACCAAGGCTTCGAGATCGGAGTGCACCTGGCGCAGGTGCATGCGCATCGCGTCCTGTGCGGCCAGCGCGTCATGCCTGTCTATCGCGTCCGTGATGTGTGTGTGCCAGAAGACTGCTCGTTCCACGGCCTCTGCGCTGCCGGCCATGGTCTGCCGCTGAGCCCGGCCGATATGCATGATCGAGCCGTAGAGTGATATCAGCACCGGGTTCTGGGCGCACTCGGCGATCTTGTGATGAAAGGCGAAATCGAGTTCGGCGTGCCGACCCGGGTCGCGATGGCCGGCTGCGGATAGCTGGTCGATAAGATCTCGAAGCGCCGCGACCTCTTGCGCTGAGGCCCGCTGGGCCGCGAGCCCAGCGGCTGCCGGCTCGAAGATGTCTTGGACTTCGAGGAGGTTTTGAAAGATCGCATGTTCCAGCCCGGTCAGCCCCAGGTAGGACGGATCGAGAACGTTCCAGCTCGCCTGTGGCGCAACCGTGCTGCCGCTGCCCTGCCTGATCTGTACGAAACCCTTGGTCGCCAGAGTTTGGATCGCCTCGCGAACCGCCGTGCGACTAATCCCATATATTTCGATAAGTGCGGACTCGGTCGGCAGCAATTCGCCGACCGACATCTCCCCTGAAACGATTCGCCGCAAATAGTCGTCCACGATGATCTGCGAACGCTTCGCCATCAATAGCCCTCTCGCTGTCTCCCGCTTAAGACAGTACCGGGCGGTCATACGAATTCGCCAATGGAGGGGAAAGCACCGCTGGCTGGCCCGGTTCTTGAGTGAGCCGCCAGCTCGGGTCTATTACATCACCATAAACCGATTTGTCCGTCCAATTGCTGGTTCATCCTGGTATGACATGATCTCTTACGTTCTGCGCCCCCTCAGTTAGACAATTCGTCATATGGACTTACCGCCGGGCTGGGATGCGCATACCTGGCTCGAGTCTTAGTCAAATCCGATTTGCGTCATCCGGGCTCGGCTCATTCAGCCTCGGGGTTGCCCGTGGGCGTGTTCGCCTCGGTTGGCCGGCCAGGGGCATCGGCGAGAATCAGAAAGAGAGCTCGCCGAGCATCGGCGAGCACTTGCTCAGCCGCGTAGACCTGCTCGCGCGATCCGGTCTGACCGACGGTCCGCATCGCGGCGTAGAGCTGGCCGAGTTCGTTTCGCAGGTCGCCATTACCGCGATCGTGCATCTCGGCGAACGGATCGCCAATCGCCGCTTGGTTGTCCTCGAGGTACGTGCGGCCGGCGTCGGTCATCGTAACGACCTTGCGCCCGCCCTCAGCGATGATGGAAACCAGGCCTTCATCCTCGAGTTGGGCAATCGTCGGGTAGATCGCCCCAGGGCTGGGCTTCCACGCACCGCCAGTGCGTTCGATGATCGCCTGGATCAGCTGGTAGCCGTGCATAGGCGCGTCAGCGAGAAGCAGCAAGACCGCGCCGCGGACATCGCCGCGCTGTGCGCGAGCTCGGCCGTGACCGCCCCGCAAGCCCCGGTACGCACCTCGCCCGCTCCGCCGACCTTCGGCCGGACCCTGCTCCGGGTGATGCTGCCGGCGGGTCCGGATATGCCCGGGCGCGCAACCAGCGTGGTCGCGACTGCCGTGGCCTCGCCCGGCTTGGTCTCGATCAGATTTGTCGTGTCTCATGGTGTACTCCCTTTTCTTGTTACGTGACACACTCACGATATATCGTGATCGTGTCTTTTGCAAGGGGCGGGGCGGGGTACGACCCGCTCATGGGCGAGGACTACCGGCGTGACGAGCCTGAAGCCCAGCGGCTGGACCGCGCCTTTCCGGAACTGTTGCAGGAGTTGCGGGTCGCGCAGACCGGAGTGCAGATCTTGTTCGCGTTCCTGTTGACCATCGCGTTCCAGCAGCGATTTGCCCGGCTCGATCATTCGCAGCGGGTGACCTACATCGTCACGCTGGTCAGCGCGGCCTTCGCGGCGATCATGCTCATTGCCCCGGTCCCGGTGCACCGATTGCTGTTTCGGATACATCTGAAGGACGAGGTCGTGACCTTCACCGCACGCCTCGCGACCGCCGGGCTGGCCTGTCTGGCAATCGCGATGCTCGCGGCGGTGCTCCTGATCGACGTGTCCAGCGGGCTCACCCCCGCCATCGTCATCACGTCCGTGCTAGGCCTTCTGATCGCGGCGTTCTGGATCGTCCTACCAATCTCGGTAAAGCGCCGCCATGCTGATGCAACCGCCGACGGACTCGAGCGTCGATGAACTGCCGCCCCGCCGAAGCGATCGCGATCATTCTCGATCGAGGCACGTGCAGACGCAGACCTTGTTGCCGTCGGGGTCGGCGAGAACGGTGAACGAAGGCGCCTGCGAATCGTCGACGACGCGGCCGCCGATCGCCACGGCTGCCGCGATCCGCTCCTGCGCCACCTCAGCGGCGACCCACAGGTCGAAATGCCACCGCTGGCGAGGCGCGTCATGATCGCCGGTTGCCTGGAACCACAGCGAGGGGACCTGATTGGCCGGGTCGATGACCGAATCGAAAATGCGGTTGTCCGGACTGCCAGTCAGCAAGACCGACCAGAATGGCGCGACGCGCTCCTCATTCCCCGTATCCAGAGCGATCTCGAGCTGGGTCACCGCGCAAGGCTCTGGAGTCAGCCCGTCTCGGCGGGCGATGTCGCTGATCTCCGCGCCAGGTCGAGGTCCTGCTGAGTTACCCACAAGCCGGCCTCGTGCGTACAGAGCGCCACGTCCACGGCCCCGTTCGTGATCCTCAGCTCCGGGTAGTGGTCGGCGGCATCGGCGGCCAGGGCGACGGCAGCGGCGAATCTCGCACCTGCCGCGAAGTCCGCGATCCGATACCGAGCGTGCAGCGCCTGGGCGAGCTTGCGCGAGTCCTCGAGGCGCGCCTCTAGCATCCCTTGATTGCTGAGACGTTCCATATCAACTCTGGCACTCAGCACCGACATCGCCCGTCGCCGGGCCGCGGTTCCCCGGAGCTGGGGGGCAGCACAACGTGGCACTGGTGATCACCGCCGTCATCGTCGCCGGCGCATTCCTGGGCGTGAACAACACCCTCGTCACCACGGCGGTGATGAGCATTGCGCCCGTCGAGCGCCCGGTCGCCTCCGCCACCTACGGCTTTGTGCGGTTCATCGGCGGTGGCCTGGCACCCTACGTTGCGGCCAGGCTCGCCGAGCACCTCAACGTGCACGTGCCGTTCCTCATCGGCAGTGTCACGATCCTGCTCGCCGCGGCGGTACTCAGTACCGTGCACCGCGCCCTAGACACGGCCGACCGCGGCGAGATCGCGCAACCGGAATCGGACCAGCTCGATCGCTTCGAACGCGAGCAAGAGCTGCAAGTGGGTGCCGGACTCGGCAACGTCGAGTGAGTTCGACAGCCAAGGTTTCCGACGATCCGCCTAGCTGAGTATCCGTTGGAGGGCAATGCGCGTGGCTTGGTCGTCGCTGGTGGTCTTGTTGAGCACGTCGGCGAGATGGCTGAGCCATTCGGCAACAGTCGTTCGCGTACTGGATAGCACAACGCCGCGAACCGTGTGGCTGATCGTGGCCTCGGTGACCCCCAGGTGCGGAGCCCTGAACGTCAGCGTCTCATCGTCAGCGATGACGCTGATACCGATCGGGTGACCTGGCCGGCCCAGGAGGCGCTCGGCGAGGCTGCGGCGTCGCTCGACGCGCACCATCGACGGCGGCAGTGCGCCGGCGAGTGTGGTGGTCAGTACGCGACTGAGCATGGCCACCTCGAGCCGTTGGAAGTGCGCGGCGACGAGGCTGCCGAGGGGGCCATCGGATTCTGTGTTGGCCGGTTGGGGGGTGGCCGGTTGCGGGGTGGCGACTTGCGATGCGGCAAGTTCGGGTACCGCAAGTTCCGGTACCGCCTGTTCCGGCACGGGGGCCACGGGGGGTTCGGGCACCGACACCA
>JALYIL010000141.1 GCA_030775825.1 Actinomycetota bacterium | reverse complement strand
AACCAGTCTCGACCCGCGCGGCGCTTCCGGAAATGGCGCTGCCGCAAGCGCCGCCGCTGCCGGACGCCGCGGCGCGCGATGGTGCACCCGGCGTGAGTCCCGCCGCGGAGGCGGGTGCCGATCGTGGGTTGCTCGCCACGAGCCGCAGCATGGCGATCGCTAGCTTGGCCAGCCGGGTCACCGGCTTCCTGCGCAGCAGCATGTTGGTCGCCGCCATCGGTATCGGCGGGGTCGGTGACGCGTACAACGTCGCCAACAACTTCCCGAACATGGTCTACGAGCTCCTGCTCGGCGGCGTGCTCTCCAGCGTCCTGATCCCGCTGCTCGTGCATGCCCAGGAGCAGGACGAGGACGACGGATTCGCCTACACCCAGCGCCTGCTCTCGGTCGCCGCGGCCGCGTTGGGCCTCATGACATTGGTGGCCGTGGCGGGTGCCCCGGTGATCGCCGGGGCTTTCGTGTCGAACCCGTCACAACGTCACCTGACCACGCTCTTCGCGACCCTGTTGCTGCCCGAGATCTTCTTCTACGGGCTGGGCGCGATGTTCATGGCCGTGCTGAACATCCGGCACAGCTACGCACCGGGGGCCTGGTCGCCGGTGCTGAACAACCTCGTAATGATCGTGACCCTCCTGTGTTTCTGGGCCCTTCCGGGGCCGAAGACCCTCACCCCGGCAACGATGACCACGGCTCAGCTTCTCGTGCTCGGCATCGGCACCACGGTGGGTATCGCGGCGCAGGCGCTGGTGCTCATCCCTTCGCTGCGCAAGACCGGATTTCGCTGGAAGTGGCGCTTCCGTGCGCGCCCGAACGAGCTCGGCCGGATGCGCGAGGTCGGCACGCTGGCGGGCTGGGTGCTCGGCTACGTCGTGGCGAGCCAGGTCGGCGTCACCGTCATCGCCAAGGTCGGCGTCAGCCACGGTGCCTTCACGGTCTTCACCAATGCTGATCTGTTGCTGCAGATGCCGTACGGCATCCTGGTGGTTTCGCTGCTCACCGCGCTCATGCCCCGGCTCTCACGCTCAGCAGCGCGAGGACAGACGCAGTCAGTCATCGACGACCTGTCCCTCGGCGCTCGCCTGTCTGCGGTCGCCTTGATCCCGATCACCGCGGGGCTCATCGTCCTGGGTCCAGTCCTGAACGTGGTCCTGTTCGCCTACGGCGAGACCAGCATCGACGGCGCCAGGCTGATCGGCACCGCGCTGGCGATCTCGGCATTCGGGCTGTTCCCATTCGCCCTCGTGATGCTCCAGCTTCGGGTCTTCTACGCCATGCGCGATGGGCGGACACCGACGCTCATCAATATCTTCATGGTGACGACGAAGGTCGTCATCGTGCTGATCTGCGCCTCGACGCTGCACGGCAAGGCACACATCGCGGAGGCGCTGACCGGCGCCACGTCGGCGTCCTACGTCGTGGGTGCCGGGGTCGGGCACCTCGCGCTGACGCGGCGGCTGGGACCGCTCGGGTTCTCCCGGGTCGCGCGGACAGTGGTCCGGATCGGCACCGCCTCGATCGTGGGCGCGGCGGCTGCGCTCGCCATCGTCGTGGGTATCGACCGCGCGCTGGGACGCGGGCACCTCGGTTCCGCGGTCGCGCTGGTCCTCGGCGGAGCCGTCGGCCTAGCTGTGATGGCCGGGGCGGCGTGGCGCCTGCGCATCCCGGAGGTGCAGGACATCGCCGCCCTCGGACGGCGGCGCTGAGCATGGAATGTCCGCCCACCTAGGATCGTTTAGCCCACCGACGCATCCGAAAGAGGAATCGTGAGCACAGGCACCACGGGCAGCACGTCAGCCACACATCGCCAGGTAATCATCGTGGGATCCGGTCCGGCCGGTTACACCGCTGCGCTCTACAGCGCGCGGGCCGATCTGGCACCGCTCGTGTTCGAGGGTCACCAGTACGGCGGGGCGCTCATGAACACCACCGATGTCGAGAACTACCCGGGCTTTCCCGAGGGCATCATGGGGCCGGCGCTGATGGCACAGATCCGCGCACAGGCCGGACGCTTCGGCGCGGAGCTGGTCGGTGATGACGTCGTCTCGGTGGAGCTGACCGGGCCGGTCAAGGTTGTGCGTACGCACGACCGCGAGTTCACCGCGGACGCGGTGATCCTGGCGATGGGTTCGGCATATCGAAAGCTCGGCATCCCCCGCGAGGACGAGCTGTCCGGGCACGGGGTCTCGTGGTGCGCCACATGCGACGGGTTCTTCTTCCGCGATCTGGACATCGCCGTCGTCGGTGGAGGCGACACCGCCATGGAGGAAGCGACGTTCCTGACGCGCTTTGCCAAGTCCGTCACGGTGGTGCACCGGCGCGATTCGTTGCGCGCGAGCCGTATCATGGCTGATCGCGCCGAGGCGAACCCAAAGATCCGCTGGGCATGGAATTCGGCGGTTACCGACATCGCGGGCGACTCCTCGGTCGCAGGCGTGCGGTTGCGTGACACGCAGACCGGTGACGAACGTGATCTCGCGGTCGACGGACTGTTCATCGCGATCGGGCACCAACCGCGCAGCGAGCTCGTCCGCGGCCAGGTCGACATCGACGACGAGGGATACATCGTGACGGGCGCGGGCACCCGGACAAATCTGGACGGGGTATTCGCCGCCGGGGACGTGGTCGATCACGTGTACCGCCAGGCGGTCACCGCGGCCGGCACGGGGTGCCAAGCGGCCCTGGACGCGGAACGCTACCTCGCGGCGTTGCACGACGCGCGGGGCCAGTGGGTCCCGGACGCCGCCCTGACGACCGACCGTGTCTGAGCCGGGAATCAACCCGCGACCCCGCAATGTTGCACCAGAGACCTCACAGGACCAGGAGAAACAGATGGGTAACAACACCAAGACCGTGACCGACGCCAGCTTCGCGGCGGATGTGCTTCAGGCAGAGGGGCCGGTACTCGTCGACTTCTGGGCTGAATGGTGTGGCCCGTGCCGCCAGGTTGCCCCCGTCCTGGAGGAGATCGCCGGTGAGTACGCGGGCAAGCTCACGATTGCCAAGGTGAATATCGACGAAAACCCGGGCATCGCGCGCGACTACCAGATCATGTCGATTCCGACGATGTCGGTGTTCTCCGGCGGGCAGGTAGTGAAGTCGATCGTGGGTGCTCGCCCCAAGGCCGCGATTCTGAAGGAGCTCAGCGAGTACGTCGCATAACTTTCGACGACGACGTATAGCTATGTCGCAACTGTCCCGTGC
>JALYIL010000140.1 GCA_030775825.1 Actinomycetota bacterium | reverse complement strand
GGGACGACTCGGGACTGCTCTCGGATGGTCGCGCCAGTGCGTTATCCGGGACCGGGGACGACGTCGGCCCGTGCGGCTTTGTCCAGGTTACCGGCACGTTTCGGCCAGCGCGCAACCCAATAGGTGTGATCAAGGCTGCACCCAGCAATTGCGGACCCGAGGCAGCCCGGACCCGTGATCAGCAGCCTCAGGGCAGCGCGCTCGGCTCAGGACGGTTGATCACGAGCAGTCCGCGCCTGGCGCGCACGGACGCCGGTCTTGGATGCCGATCAGCTCTGCCTGTCTCAGATGCGGATCAGCTCTGCCTCGATCTCTCCTCGACGCTGCTTGGGCACGGGCCGGCCGTCGCGCGTGGTGACGTAAAACGCGTCGACGGCCACGCCGGCCATCGATGACACGCGGGCGGAGCGGACGTCGAGCTGGCACCGTTCGAGCGCCGCGGTGATCCGGCAGAGCAGGCCGATGGAGTCCGCGGCCCGGAACTCGACGACGGTCGCCTCCGTTGCTGCGTCATCGAACCACAGCACCGTCGGGGGAACCTGCTGCGCGCGGGACGCCTGTGCATATGCCTGCTCCTTCTGCCGCAGCCTCTCGGCTAGGCCGAGCGCACCGTCCAGCGCCCGCGCCACATCGGCACGCACGAGCGCCGGATCGGGCAAATTGCCGAAGCGCGGATCGACGACGAAGATATTCACGGCCATGCCTTCGTGGGTGTGGATCGACGCGGAGCGGACGTCGAGGGAGTGCAACGCCAACACTCCCGCCGTCCGGTACAGCACACCTACCGAATCGGGAGCGGCCACGATCACGTCGTGATCGTCGATCTCGACCGCGAGCTCACCGGCCTCGGCCAACGCGGTCAAGTGATCGTCCAAGGCGGCAATCGACGGCAGCGGGGCGCCCTGTAACAGCAGGTGCGCGCGGGCCACCAGATCCGCGATCAGGCCGGCCTTCCAGTCGCTCCACGCCGCCGGGCCGGTGGCCGCGGCGTCGGCAATCGTCAGCTGATGCAGAATGTCGAGCAGGTCGGCCGAACCGCCCATCGCTTTGGCAACCGCCGTGATCGTCATCGGGTCGTCCAGATCGCGGCGGGTGGCGGTGTCCGGCAGCAGCAGGTGATGGCGAACCAGTGCCCGGATTGTCTCGACATCGGCGCCGCTAAATCCCATCCGCTCGGCGATGGCGGCGGCATGCACCGCGCCGACCTTCGAGTGGTCGCCTGCGTAGCCCTTGCCGATGTCGTGCAGCAGGCTGCCCACGAGGAGCAGATCTGGGCGCGACACGTTCCGGGCCAGCTTGGCTGCCTGCGCCGCGGCCTCGAGCAGGTGGCGGTCGACAGTGAACCGGTGGACGGGATTGTGCTGTGCCTTGGACCGCACCTCGCGCCACTCGGGGATTGCCCGCTCGAGCAGGCCGGCGTGATCGAGGGACTCCAGGACTCCGACCGCAGCAGCGCCCGCCCCCAGCACCGAGACGAAGTCCGAGCGGATCTGCTCAGGCCACGGCACCGGCAGCACTGCCGCCTCCTGGGCCAGTCGTGCCAGGGTGAACTCCGAGATCGGCATCTCGTTCTCCGCGGCGGCCCGGGCCGCCCGGAAGACGAGGCCGGGATCCTGTGACGGGTCGCAGTAGCGGGCCAGCCCGACTTCCTCGTCCTGAGCCACCACATCGCGGGCCAGACCGACCCGCTCGGGTTCGGGTTCGGCCGCGCCGAACAATCGCCGCCTCGAACTTCGCGCCGGCTTGTTCTCGCTGGCAATCCGCCGCCACGCGAGGTCGACTTCGTAGGCGATCGTGCGTGCCGCGTCGTTCGCCGAGCGCAGCACCTTGTCCCCGTCCGGGCCGCCGGAGTCGTCATAGAGCTCGAGGGCGCTGGCGATGCCGGCGAGCTCCTGCAGCCGCAGGACGTCATCGGCGCGGCCCACTTGCCGGTGCAGCTCGCCGCGAACGTCGAGCAGCATCGGGTAGGCGAGGCGGACCGAGGTAGGCAGGTCGACCACCTGCGCGATGGCGAGGGAATGCAACTGCTGCGCGTCACGCAACCCGCCTCGAGAGTCCTTCAGCTGAGGTTCCAGCAGGAAGGCCGCTTCGCCGGCCACCGCCCAACGTTCGCGGGCCATCTCCTGCATCTCTGGAAACCGCTTGAGCGCGCTGCGGCGCCAGTGTTCCAGCACGCGAGCCCGCAGCGGCCCCCACAGGCTCGGGTCGCCGGCCACGTGACGGAGGTCGAGCAAACCGAGCAGGGCCTTCAGATCATCCTTCGCGACCGCGATCGCTTCCTCGACCGTGCGCACCGAGTGATCCAGACCCAGACCGCTGTCCCAGATGGGATACCAGATCCGGTCGGCGATGTCGGCGATGTCGGCGATCGTGCGGTCATAGAGCAGCACCAGATCGAGATCGGAGTATGGAGCCAACTCGCCACGGCCAAGCCCACCGACCGCGATCAGGGCCAGCCCTGGTTGGTCCGGCACCAGTTGCCGCAGCCAGTCGTCATAAGCGTCGGCCAGGGCAATTCGGAGTTCGACGCCAACGAGTCCGGGG
>JALYIL010000139.1 GCA_030775825.1 Actinomycetota bacterium | reverse complement strand
CCGAAAACGGGATCCTCGGCGTCGGCCCCTACCCGTACGAGCACGACGTCGACCCCGACCTGATCAACGCCGGCAAGGAAACCGTCACCACGTTGCCTGGCGCGGTGTTCTTCGACTCCGCCACCAGCTTCGGAATGATCCGCGGCGGAAAGGTCGACGTTGCCGTGTTGGGTGCGATGCAGGTCTCGCAGACGGGAGACCTGGCAAACTGGATGATCCCCGGCAAGATGGTCAAGGGCATGGGCGGCGCGATGGACCTGGTCAGCGGAGCCCGGCGGGTCATCATCATGATGGAACACGTCGCCCGCGACGGCGAACCGAAGATCGTGGATGAGTGCACCCTGCCCTACACGGGTCTAGGAGTCGTCAACCGCATCATCACCGACCTCGCCGTCATCGACGTGCTGCCCGACGGCGGAGGACTGGCGCTGATCGAACTGGCTCCGGGTGTAGACGTCGACGACGTCATCGCCGCGACGGGCACCGCCCTCGAGATCCGGATCTGACGACGCCAAACCCGTCAACGCACCCTGCAAGGACAGATCAGAGATGCTCCCGCACGAAGGAACGCTTCTACGGACCGCCCAGACACCGCCGGCCAGATGACGAGCTCGGCGCAGTCGCCGGACAGGGTGTCCAGGCTGGCGACGCTCCTGGCCAGTACGGCCGGCGGGCGTGGCGGCAGGTTGCCCACAGATCAAATGCGTCCGTCAGACGGGCCGTCCCGCACCGTCAGCGACCTCGCATCTGACTCGAACTCGCCACCGTGATCCCGGACAGGCCGAACCCTCATTGGTCGGTCTGTTGTTGTTTCGCTGGGGGTAGCGGGTCTTGCCGGTGGGTTGGTAGTCCCTGTTGGGTCGATGGTCAGTTCGCGGAGTAGTTCGCCGGTGGCGGCGTCGATGATGCGGACGTTGAGGTCTTGGACGAGCTTCAAGACTGGGGTTCGGGCGAGGGTTCGGCCCAGGCGGCCAGGCCGCTGGACAGGGTGATCATCGCGATCACGAACAGCCACCCAGGTCCTCGGCCCGCCCGTGTCCGTGGGTGTAGCGCGGTTGTCGCCGGGCGGCGTGCGAGACGGAACGCGATCAGCAGCGGTACGGCGGTGAGCGCGTCGGCGACATTGTGCAAGGTGTCGCCCAGCAGCGCGATCGAGCCGGAGAACACGACCAGACTGCTTGGATCGCGGCGGTGAGTGCCAGCACCGCGAGGCTGATCAGGAGCGCCCGGCGGCCGTCTGCGTCGGCCTCGAGTGCTTCGTCGACCTGATCGGCGGCGTCATTGGAATGACCGCCTAACACTTCCGACAGTGCGTGGGTGAGGCGTGACCACGATGAGCTGTAGTCATGGTCATGGTCATGGTCGTAATTCATAGGGTGTGGTCCAACCTCGGCGCGGGTGACGTCACGCCGAGGCGCACGTGCTCGCCGACCTGTTCGTGCACGGCCTCGGGTTCCTGCTCGGCTTCATCGGCAAGGCGGGCCAGGTGGCCGGGCCGGTCCTGCTGGGATCGGCGACTCCGGCTACGGCGTGTCGATCACGGACTCGGTGGCACTGGTGTCACATGCGGACAACCCCACCGCGACCTTCGCCGGCCCGCAGGAAGCCGCGGTCCGTCTGCTCGCCGGCCGACTGCGCCCCGAGCACACGGCGAGCGGTCTGACCGTCACCGGCAACGTGAGCCTTGCCGACCTGCGCAGCACACTGTCTTGCCGGGTTTCTGAGTGACGCTGCGGTCCCTCGTGTCGTCGCTGTCAGCCTGGCGGCGGGCTTCTGACGTGCGGGGTCCTCCGACGGGATGACCTCGCGGGGCGGACAGACACCTCCCGGGGACGACGCGCTGGAGCGCGTGGCCTGCCTAGGCTGGGCTGGCCGGCCGTGATCACGGGCGGCGACTACTCGAAAGAGATCCGTACGGTGACCGCAACCCACCTGAGTGACCCCGCGACCGAGGTGGAACTGGCCCGGGCGGAGGCGTCGCTGGAGCCAAGGCAGCACCGCCGCTGGCCGTGGCGGGTCGTCATGGGTGTGGCGACGCTCGGCCTCGTCTGGGTTGACGTGGTGTACCTCGGCCCGTACCTCACCACCGCGGCCGGAGCGCTCGGCCATCCCGAACTCCGGTGGCTGCTCCTCGCGTTGGGGGCGCAGTTCGCCGCCTTCGGCGCGTTCGCCCGCTTGCAACGCCGGATGTTGGCCGCCGGGGGGACCCGGTTGTCGATGCCCCGCATGCTCACCCTCACCTACGCCGCCAACGCGCTCAACGCCACGCTGCCCGCAGGGCTGGCCCTGTCCTCCGGCTACACCTTCCGCCGACTTCGAGCACGGGGGGTGAGCGTGCCGTCGGCCAGCTTCACGATCCTGGCCTCGAGCCTGCTCAGCACGCTGTCCTTCGCCGTCGTCGCGCTGGTCGCCTGGGTGCTGGCCGGCGCGGGTTCGAGCGGCGTGACCACGCTCGTTGTCGCTGTTCCCCTCGTTCTCGGCGCGGCGCTGCTCGTGCGCGGGGCGATTCGCCATCCCCAGGTTCTGGTCCGGGCCGCGACTCGAGTCCTGCTGCTGACTGACCGGCTGCTGCATCGCAAAGCCTCCTCCGGTCCCAGCCGCGTGCAGGCGCTCGTCCACGATCTGAGCGCCGTCCGGGCCCGTCCGCGCGACTGGATCACCGGCCTGGCCTTCGCTGCGGGCAACTGGATCGCCGATCTGGTGTGTTTGTTCGCGTGCTTGCAGGCGGTGGGCACCAACGCGGCGACCTTCACCCTGGCCGGCGTTGCGTTCGTGGCAGGAAAGGCCAGTGCGAGCGCGTCACTGCTACCCGGCGGCCTGGGACTCGCCGACCTCGCGATGATCGCCACCTTCACCCACGGAGGCCTGAGCACCTCCGCCGCGACGGCGGGGGTGCTGCTGTACCGGCTGATCAGCTTTGTCCTGATCGTCGCCATCGGCTGGCTGCTCTTCGCGGGCACCTGGTACGCCGACACGCGGCGCCCGGTTCGTCATCCCAGCGGATGACCGGCCCACCGCAGAGACACTTCGGCGGGAGGACGCGCTGACGCGCTGAGCTTCCTAGGCTGAACTGGTGACCAATCAACTGGAGGACGCGTGATCAAGGCCGAGAATCTGACCAAGCGCTACGGGGACAAGGTGGCCGTCGACGGATTGTCGTTCACCGTGCGCCCGGGTGTCATCACCGGGTTCCTGGGTCCCAATGGGGCCGGCAAGTCCACGACGATGCGGATCATTCTGGGGCTGCACTCCCCCACCTCCGGGTCGGTCACCGTGAACGGGAAGCCCTTCGCCGAGCACCGACGCCCGCTGGCTGAGGTCGGAGCGCTGCTGGAAGCCCGGGCGGTGCACACCGGACGCTCGGCGCGCAACCATTTGCTGGCGATGGCGGCCACGGCCGGCATCGGGGTGAAGCGGGTCGACGAGGTGATCGGCATGGTCGGACTCAGCGACGTCGCGGGCCGCCGCGCCGGCGCATTCTCCCTGGGTATGGGGCAGCGGCTGGGCATCGCCTCGGCGTTGCTCGCCGACCCGCAGACGCTGATCCTCGACGAGCCGGTCAATGGCCTCGACCCCGACGGCGTGCGGTGGATCCGCAACCTGCTCAAGGGACTCGCGTGTGAAGGCCGCACCGTGTTCCTGTCCTCGCACCTGATGAGCGAGATGGCGCTGACCGCCGATCACGTGATCCTGGTGGGCAAGGGCAAGTTGCTGCGCGACCAGTCGATGGCCGACTTCATCGCCGCGGCGTCGTCGGACGTCGTTCGGGTCCGTTCGCCGCAAGCTGCTCAGCTCGCGTCGCTGCTGGGCGGTGCAGATGTGACCGTGCGCAACATCGCGGAACAGACGCTGGACGTGCAGGGCGTCACCAGCGACCGCATCGGGGTGACGGCCGCCGGCGCAGGGATCACGTTGTTGGAGTTGGCCACCCAGTCAGCATCGCTGGAAGAGGCCTACATGGCCCTGACCCAAGACTCGATGGACTACCGGTCCAACCTCTCGCACACGAAGGAAGCCGCATGAGTACCGCCACGATCGACGCGACCCCCGCCAGCCTGAGCACCCGGGCGGGTGTGCATAGCCAGCCCGTGACCTTCGCACGCGCGGCGAAGTCGGAATGGATCAAGTTCCGTAGTCTCCGCTCGAGCTGGGCGGTGTTGGGCGGTGCTGTACTCGGCGTGCTGGCCATCGGACTGGTGGTGGCCTACAACACTCGACACGTCAGCGCCAACCAGGATCCGGTCGACCTGGCCGCGTCAGCGACATTGCAGGGCTACCTACTGGGAGAACTGCTGATCGGCGCCCTCGGCGTGCTGTTCGTGTCGAGTGAGTTCAGCACCGGGATGATCCGCTCGACCCTCGCCGCGGTCCCGAAGCGTCTTCCGGTGCTGTGGTCCAAGCTCGCGGTGTTCGCCGCGGTCGCCGCGCTGGCAATGACGGCGATCACCGTCGTCACGTTCGTCAGCGCGCAAGCGCTGATCGGCCACTACCGCACGGGATACTCGCTGTCCGATTCGGGCGTGTGGCGGATCGTCCTCGGCACCGGCCTGTACCTGACGCTGGTCGGTGTGCTCGGGGGCATGATCGGCTGGCTCGTGCGGTCCACCCCCGGCGCGTTGGTCACCTTCTTCGGACTCTTTCTCGTCCTGCCGGTGTTCGGCAGCATTTTTGGATCAGTGGGCAAAGACGTCGCGCAGTTCCTGCCGTCGAAGGCCGGCGCGGCATTCATCAGCAGCAATCCCGAGTCCCCGAGCCTCAGCGCGGGGGCAGGCCTGCTCGTACTGGTTGCCTGGGTCGCTGCGGGCATCATCCTGGCCGCAGTCTCGTTGCGCCGCCGCGACGCCTAACTGGCAGGCTGGGCGCATGGGCCCGGGCCGCACTCGCGTGAGGCCGGTAGGACGTCCGCTCCTCACGGACGTCCTACTGGCCGTTTGCATTGCCGTGGCGGCGGTCTTGTTCGACACGTTCGGCCACGACCACCGCAGTGCCGCCGCACCGTTGTGGGACGTGGTGCTTGCCGCGCCACTGACCCTTCGTCGGCGGGCGCCAGCCACCGCCGCGGCCCTCATCGCCGCCACCTGTCTGGCGCAGTGGCTCAGCGATGTCGCGGCCAACGGCGATCTCATCGTGTTGATCATGCTGTACTCGCTGGGCGCCTGGGAGCAGCGCCGCTGGCTGCTTGCGGTCGCCCTCGCCGTGGCCGAGACCGGCGTGCTCATGGCCGTCGTGCGATGGGCCCCAGGAACCCACCAGTGGCTGGCGGCCCTCATGGCCACCGGCACCGTCACCGCCGCCTTGGTGCTCGGTCTCTACGTGCGCACCCGGCGGGCGTACCTGCTGTCTATGATCGAGCGCGCCGAGACCGCCGAACGTGACCGGGACCGTCAGTCCCGGATCGCCGTGATCGAGGAGCGCGCCCGGATGGCGCGCGAGATGCATGACGTCATCGCCCACAGCTTGGCGGTTATGATCACCCTCAACGACGCCGCCGCCGCTCTGGCCGCCGCGGGAACGGTCCGCGACACCGTTACCCAAGCCTCCGACGTCGGGCGTCAAGCGCTGGCCGAGATGCAGCGGATGCTCGGGGTGCTGCGCAGTGCGGGACCGGCGGATCTGGTGCCCCAGCCCGGCACGGCGCAACTGGCGGACCTGATCGCCATCGTCAGATCGGCTGGCCTGTCTGTGGACCTGGCGATCTCTGGCGACCCTGCCGAACTGGCCCCGACCACGCAGCTCGCGATCTACCGGATCGTCCAGGAAAGCCTTACCAACGTGCTCAAACACGCCCGCAAGGTCGTGCGCGTGGTCGTGACGATCGCCTACCGCGATGATCACGTCCGTGTCCGGATCACGAACGACGGCGAACCCGGCGCCCGGCAGGAAGGTGTGCCACTCGGACACGGCTTGGCGGGCATCCGCGAACGGTCGGCCCTCTACGGCGGCGAGTTCCAGGCCGGCCCGATCGGCAGCGGCGGCTGGGAGGTCCTCGCCGACCTGCGGGTCACCGACCCCGCTGTTACGGCATGACCATCAGGGTCCTGCTGGCCGACGACCAGGCGCTGCTTCGCCATGGCTTCAAGATGATCATCGATGCGCAGCCCGACATGGAAGTGGTCGGAGAGGCGGCGGACGGGGCACAAGCCATCGCTCGGGCGGCAGCGCTGAAACCCGACGTCGTCCTGATGGACATTCGGATGCCAGGAACGGACGGCATCGAAGCCACCCGCCACATCGCCGCCCAACAGCCCGAGGTGAAGGTGCTGATCCTGACCACTTTCGATCTCGACGAGTACGCCTTCAACGGGTTGCGTGCCGGTGCCAGCGGCTTCCTGCTCAAGAACGTCCGGACCGAGGAACTCCTCGCGGGCATCCGCGCGGTGGCCAGTGGCGACGCCGTGCTCGCTCCCAGCACCACCCGCCGCCTGCTCGACACCTACGCCGGCACGTTTCAAGCCGCGAAAGTAGGAGTGGCACCGCAGGATGTCCTCGCGCCGTTGACCCAACGCGAACGGCAGATTTTCACGGAACTGGCGGCCGGCGGCACGAATCAGGAAATCGCCGAGCGCTTCACGCTGTCCGAAACGACCGTCAAGACCCACGTCGCTCGGGTCCTCGCGAAACTGAACCTCCGCGACCGGGTCCAGGTCGTCATCTTCGCCTATGAGAACGGTTTCTCGAAACCAACTTCCTAACGCCGCACACCCGAACCGCTCGGCTGCTGCGCGGCAAGGAACTCGCCGATCACGTCTGCGGCGTTGATCTCGGAGCTCACCGGGCCGACGTCGGCGTGATTGACTGGAGGAGTAGTCTTCACCTGAAGACATCAGCTGAAGACATCGGCGAGGAGCGTCCCGAGTGACCGCCAGCCCGACAACCTCGTCCAGCACAACCGAACGGCAGAACGACGCCCACCCGAGGCCGGTCCTGGTCGACCGCTCCACCTGGCGTGGGCGAGCCCTGGTGCCGGTCCTGGTGTTCGTCGGCCTGCTCATCGCGATCGTTAGCAGCCTGGGAGCTCCGCTCGTTCCCACGATTGCCAGCGACTATGGCGTCTCGTTGGGCACAGCCCAGTGGTCGCTGACGGTCACGCTGCTTGTGGGTGCGATCGGCACGCCCGTGCTCGGACGAGTCGGCGACGGTCCCCGGCGACTGCCCGTGCTGCTCGGTGTGCTGGGCGTGGTCGTTGTGGGCAGCGTGCTCGCCGCGCTGCCTGGTGGGATCTTCGCCCTGCTCATCACCGGCCGCGCCTTCCAGGGCGTCGGACTGGCCCTGCTTCCGCTGGCGATGGGTGTCGCGCGCGACCATCTCGAGCCCGAGCGGGCCCGTTCGACATTGGCCACCCTGTCGGTGACGGCTGTCATCGGCGTCGGGCTGGGCTATCCACTGACCGGCGTGATCGCCGAGCGCCTCGGCTTCCACGCGGGGTTCTGGCTCGCGGCGATCCTTGGAGTCCTCGCGATGGTGTTGGTCGCACTCGTCGTGCCGACGCGCATGCACCGCCCGTCTCAATACTTTGACTCACTCGGCGCGCTGCTGCTCGGGCTCGGTCTGGCGTCGCTGTTGATTGCGATCAGCGAGGGTGCGGGGTGGGGCTGGACCTCGACGAAGCTGGTCGGGCTGGCAGTTGTCGCCCTCGTCGCGCTGGCCGGCTGGGTCTGGCACGAGTTGTCGACCGGGCACCCGCTCGTCGACCTCCGACAGATGAAAAGCCGGACGGTGCTCACCGCTGACGTCACCGGCGTCGTCGCCGGTATCGGCATGTACATGCTG
>JALYIL010000138.1 GCA_030775825.1 Actinomycetota bacterium | reverse complement strand
GTGGTGAACAGGTCGGCAGCGTCTACCTGACCGTTCTTCAACGCGTTGACCGTTAACGGACCGCCGGTGTCCAGCGTCTTGAAGCTCTGGAAGGTAACCCCGTAGACCCTGGCTAGGCCGGGCACGCCGTCGGGTCGAGTTTGGAACTCCGGGGGGCCACCGAGGAGGAGCTTGCTCGCGATGGTGGCGGTGCCGCTCGCTGATGACGAGGTGCCCGACTTCGTACTGCTCTTTCCGCACGCGGCGACCAGCAGCACCGCTGCCGTGACCGTCGCGCCGAGGATCAGAGTTCTGCGCTTCATGATTCTCCTAGAGATCGATTACTACTTCACCGTGCAAATTGAGACGATGCGAATTTGCCAGCGCAAAGTTTGGGATGCGCACATTGGCCGGATGGTTGGACGGAATCAGACAGGCGATACCTCCGCTTGTATGACGGCGGCTGTCGCGGGTCCTGTTGACCGCTCTCGGGTACGGGAATAGCGCCCCGAGATGCCGGGCGAGACCGTGTAGCGCTGTACTGCTGCCAGCACCAGGTCCACTGCGACCGCGAGCAACGCGACGAGGACGCCGCCGCTGATCATCTGCGGATAGTCTTGCTGGTGGAACCCGTCATAGATGAATCGGCCCAATCCGCCGAGCAATGGCAGGTAGGACGCGATCGTGGCGGTTGCGATGACCTGCAGCGTCGCGCTGCGAACACCGGAATAGATCAACGGCAGGCTGCAGGGCAGTTCAACTCGCCGCAGGACCTGCGCACCGGTCATCCCCATGCCTGCAGCCGCATCACGCGTCTCGGGATCGACGTTCTGCACGCCCGCATAGGTGTTGGCCAGGATCGGGGGGACCGCTATCACGACCAGCACGATCTCGGTGGGGATCAGGTAACCGAGATCGGTGCGCCCGTGAAAGTGTGGCGCGACGATCACGGCGAGCAGCACGAGCAGGCCGACGCCGGGAATGGCGCGCACCGCATTCAGAGCGGCGACGACGGACGATCCTCGTCCGGTGTGGCCGATGGCCAGGCCGAGCGGCATCGCAATGGCAGCGGCGATCACGATCGCGATCACCGAGTACCTCAGGTGGTTGATCAGCTGGCTGGGTATGCCGGTGAACGAGCTCGTATCACGCCAGTGGCTCGGATCGTTGAGCCACGTGAGCACCTGCGAGATCATCGCGACACCACCGCTCTGCGCCACGGCGTCGCCACGCGATTCGCCAGCACGATGGCCACGTCGAAGGCGGTTGCGAGCAGTACGCACAGCACGATACCGAGGACGATCGGGGGGTAGTACGCCGTTGGGGTGGACAGCTGGATGCCTTGGTCGAACAGGCGGCCGAGGTTGTCCATGCCGATCGTGCCGGCGACGGCGACCAGGCTGACGTTGGAGACGGTCGCAACCCGGAGGCCGGCTGCGATCACGGGCACCGCAATCGGCAGTTCGACACTGAACAGCCTTCGCAGGTTGCCAAAGCCCATTGCGGTCGCCGACTGCAGGACGTCCTCGGGGACGGAGGCGAGTCCGTCGGCGACGACCCGGACCAACAACGCCACCGAATACACGGTCAAGGCGATGGGCACCTGCAGCGGGTCAAGCGACTTGAGCCCGAACAGCGGGGGCACGATGACGAACAACGCGATGGACGGGATCGTGTAAAGCAGGCCCGTAATTGAGATCATCGGGGGGTACGCCCAGCGGTAGCGACGCGCCAGCCACCCCAACGGCAGCGAGATCACCAACCCAATCACGACCGGCAACACCGACAGGTACGCGTGGTCCCACAGCCAGCGAAGGTCCTCGTGCAGGTGGTCGCGGAAGTACCCCAAGAAATGCCAGGGCGAGGAATCGGCATTGCTTGCCAGCAACGCCGCGGCTCGCGTCATGAGGTCGCGGCTTCGCGGAGGGCCTGCGGGTCAGGCCGGGTGCGCTGCTCGATCCGCTCGAGAACCTCCGACGCGGTGACGGTGCCCAGGAGCAATCCTCCCGCGTCGACCACCACTCCTCGCCCACTGGGCGAGGACAGCGCGGCATCCAGAGCCTCGCGCAGCGTCCCGCCTTGCGTTGCGAGCGTGCCGCCCAGATTCAGGAGCCGCTCGGTGATCGCCCCTCGCAACGCACCATCGGCGAGACCGTCCAGGCATAGCCAGCCGAGCGGAGCCGTGTCGTCGTCCACGACCAGCACCCAGCCGTCACGGGCGATCTCCTTCGCCTTGGCAAGGTCCCACCCCAGCCGCGCGGCGGGTTCCTCTCGCAGAGGCAGGTCGTCCGCGGTGGCGAAGCCCAGGGCGCGGTAGCCGCGGTCACGGCCGACGAAACCGGCGACGAAGGCATCGGCCGGGTGCGCAAGGAGTTCCGCGGGAGTGGCCAACTGAGCGAGGTGGCCGCCGACCTGCAGCACGGCTACCCGGTCGCCCAGCTTGATCGCTTCATCGATGTCGTGGGTCACGAACACGATCGTTTTGCCGAGTTCGTCCTGCAGGCGCAAGAACTCCTGCTGCAACTGGGCCCGAACCACCGGGTCGACGGCGCTGAACGGTTCATCCATCAGCATCACCGGAGGGTTGGCCGCCAGTGCCCTGGCCACCCCGACCCGCTGCTGCTGGCCGCCGGAGAGCTGCGCGGGGTAGCGGCTCGCCATCGCAGGCGGCAGCCCGACCAGCTCGAGTAGCTCGAGGGCATTGGCCCGCGCCTTCTTCTTGTCGTGCCCGAGCAGGAAGGGCACCGTGGCCACGTTGTCGACGACCGTGCGGTGGGGAAAGAGGCCCGCGTGCTGGATGACGTAGCCAATGCCGCGGCGCAGCTCGGTCCGTGAGACCGCCGATACGTCGCGATCATCAATGAAGATCGTTCCGCTGCTCGGCTCGATCATCCGGTTGATCATGCGCAAGCTGGTGGTCTTACCGCAGCCGGAGGGCCCGACCAGCACGGTGATCTCCCCCGACTCGGCGACGAGGCTCAAACTGTCGACCGCGGTGGTGCCGTCGGGGTAGCGCTTGGACACGGACTCGAAGCGGATCACTCGGCAGTCACCTCTCTCAACGCACTCGCCCCGGGCGCACTGCCCAGCTGGGCGCCAATAGCCTCCGCCTCGCAGCTGACAATGAGGCCGTACCTGCGCATCGTTCGGCTGTCGATGCGATAGGTCGGTCCCAGCAGACTGAGGGCACCTGCCACACCCGCGCTGCGCCTGATGGGTGCCGCGATCGCCGTAACGTCCGGTTCTAGGCGGTCACGCTCGGCGACGTAGCCCTCGGCGGGCACCGATCCTGTCAACGCGCGGCCGACAGCGAGGTTGGCGAACGGCATCGACTGGCCGACCCAGCTGGTGTGACGGACCGCGTGCGTTCCTTCGACCATCGCGATGTAGATGGCCGTCTCCTTCGGCCCGGCGATGCTGAGGTACGTGGTCTCGCCGGTCGCTGCGACGATGCGCTGCATGCGTGGCTGGGCAAGGCGGACCAGGGATTGACGGCCGACCGCGTAGGCGCCGAGCTGGACCAGGCGAGCTCCCGCGCTGAACGATCCTGTGGCATCACGCAAGACGAATCCGGTCGCCTCCAGCGTGCGCAACAACCGCAGCGCCGTGCTGGTAGGCAGGTGCGTTCGCCGGGCGCACTCCGACAAGCTGATGGAGCCTTCGGCGCAGACCTCCGCGAGCAGTCCGAGCGCCCGTTCGACAGTACGGGTGGACCCCGCCGCGGCGGTTGTCGACATCCTCGTCACGAGATCACCCCGGTCCGTCGTTTCATCCCGTAGAAGCCCTTTGCCGATCAGCGGTACGCTGGCACAGTCCCGGCGAGAAGGAAAGCTCAGCCCACGCCGGCCGGGAGGATCGATACCTGCCTGTGACCCGTCGCCGGGGGGCACCGCGGCCCGCGTATCCGGATTCGCGCGTTTTGGCCAGCAATCTGTCGCACTGACGACACCCTGAGCTGTGAGCCGCGTAGGACCCCCAAACTCGGATCGGCGCGGCAACGACGCCGCACTCCGTCCAGCCCGCGTAGGGGCGACAAGGAAAGGTCAGGCACGCACTTCATGAGCAAGGCGATCAGATTCAGGCTGCTGGCAACGTTGGGTGCGGCCTTCGCGGCCGCGACTCTGCTGGGGAGCGGCGTCGCTAACGCGACAACACAAAATCCTCCGGGGTGCACGGTTGTGCTGTCCGTGACGCCGTCGACCGCAGGCCAGTACACCCTCAACGGGCAAGGCTTCCGATGCCAGCAGCCCGCAAACACGACGACTCAGGTGGGCATCTACTTCTATAACAGCTCCTACGCCACCTTGGCTTCACACAACCTGCATGCCCTGCCGAACGGGACGTTCAGTTACACCTTCAGCGGATCAAGCCTCGGCGTGAAGTTGGGGTCCGTGGCCTCCATCGTTGCGTCCTCAGGCCCGAAGTCTGCGCCGGGGCTCGGCGCTTCGACCGTGTTCAACGTGTTCACCCTTAGCCCCGCCCCCACGCCCACGAGGGCGGGCCTCCCGGCGTCCGTCCCCACGGCAGTGCCGGCCGGACACGTCAACGTGAGTTCGGCGCGTTCCGGTGACGCGAGCCAGTGGGTGCTGCCCGCGACGTTGGTCTGCGCGGGCCTTGGTCTGGTCGTCGTCGGTAAGACGGCCTCGGGCCGCCGAAACTCCGCCTGACCAATGCCCGTTGACCCACGCCACCCCAGGCGAATGACACGAGTTGGCGTCCGAGTTCGCCTGCTGGCCATCACGTCTGGGGTGGCGTTGGTCGCCGTCGCCGCCGTCGCCGTTGTGAACAGGTTGACGTCGGCCGCGCCGGCGGTTCCCACGGTGGCG
This sequence comes from Actinomycetota bacterium, assembly GCA_030775825.1. Classification (GTDB taxonomy): domain Bacteria; phylum Actinomycetota; class Actinomycetes; order Mycobacteriales; family Jatrophihabitantaceae; genus JALYIL01. The sequence continues at coordinate 47,798 of JALYIL010000138.1, read as the reverse complement.
GCAGAGAATCGCGGGACGGTTCCCGCCTTCACTACTGAACCGAGCACTACCTCGACTGCGGTCGAGGCCACGCCTTCGACCGGTGAGTCCTCCCGGTCAGCGTCGCGCATCGCGCCCATGGAAGCTGCGGGCGCTCGCCTCACCATCAGCCGCCTCGGCATCGACGCACCTATCGTCGCGGTCACGTCAACACACCAGGTCCTCGATGTCCCGCTCGACCCGCGTGTCCTCGGTTGGTGGACCGGCGGTGCTTCACCCGGTTCCAGGACGGGCTCGGTGGTGATCGACGGCCACATCAACTACAACGGGGTGTCGGGCGCCCTGTCCGTGCTACCCGATATGCGCCCTGGCGATACCGTTTCCGTCCACCACGGCCAGCAGCGCCTCACCTACCGCGTCCAGGCGGTGAAGGTCTATCCGAAGGCTGCCGGGCTGCCCACTGACCTGTTCTCCTCGACTGGGCCGGAGAGGTTAGAACTGATCACCTGCGGCGGACAATTCGATGCGCACACCGGCAACTACGAAGACAACATCGTGGCATACGCAACTCCGGTCGGATGAGGACGAGCCAACGGGTGCACCGAACGTCCCCGCCGTCAGCTGCCCTTCCGCCTGCTTAAGGAGGTCGCCACCACCGGGAGTGCCCTCACGGCGGCCCGAATGCGTGTGTTCTTCGCCACGCGTGGTTCATTGCACGGCGGCCATGATTCATGGCACGCCTCACGCCGCCATCGGCGCCGGTTGGGTACGGGCAACCCTAACCGAATAGTCTCAGCGGGTTCACCTGACTGCGTGACATGAGGAGGGGACCCCGTGGCGCTGCGCCTGACCATCGCCCTATTGATGCTCGTGGCCACGGCGGCCATTGCCGGACGTCGCATCATGTGGCTGACCAAGCTCATTCGCTCGGGTCGCCCGGCGCCGGGACGCACCGACGGCATCGCCGAGCGGCTGAAGGCACAGGTCGTGGAGGTCTTCGGGCAAAAGCGGCTGCTCAAATGGGGCGCGCCGGGGCTCGCACACTTCTTCACCTTCTGGGGATTCGTCATTCTCGGCCTCACCATCGTCGAGGCCTACGGCGCCCTGGTCATCAGCAAGGACTTCGCGTTCCCATTCTTCGGACACGCCCGGTGGTTAGGATTCGCCGAGGACTTCTTCGCCGTCGCCGTTCTCCTGGCGATCATCTGGTTCGCCATCAACCGCGTGCGCTACGCGCCCGAACGAAAGCATCGGGGCAGCCGTTTCTACGGCTCGCACACCGGTCCAGCGTGGGTGATCCTCGGCATGATTTCGCTCGTTGTGATCACGCTGCTTGTCTACCGCGGCGCGCAGTACAACACCGGGCACTTTCCCTGGGGTCATTCCAAGGCACCGTTCGCGTCCTATCTCGTGGCGAAGATGCTCGGGACGGGCTCCTATAACCAGGGTCTCGAGACGTTCTTCCTGCTCGCGCAGATGGCCGTGATCTTCGGGTTCACCATCATCGTCACCTATTCCAAGCACCTGCACATCGCGACTGCTCCGCTGAATGTCCTCACCAAGCGCGTCCCGATCGCGCTCGGTGGCCTGCTCCCTGTCGCCGACGCCGACGGCAAGCCGATCGACTTCGCCGACGCCGAAAACCTGTCCGAGGACACGGCGTTCGGCAAGGGCAAGATCGAGGACTTTACGTGGAAGGGCTACCTGGACTTCGCGACCTGCACCGAATGCGGACGCTGCCAATCGCAGTGCCCCGCCTGGAACACGGACAAGCCACTGTCGCCAAAGCTGCTGATCATGGATCTGCGCGATCACCTCTTCGCGAAGGCGCCCTACATCATCGACGGAAAGGCAGTGCCGGAGGGCGTCACCGTCGAGGCCCACGAGCCCGATGATGGGCACGTGCCCGAGGCCGGGTTCCCACGTGTGACGGGATCGGGCGGCGATCAGGCCGTGCGCCCCCTGGTCGGGGACCTGGCCAGCGGTGGCGTGATCGACCCGGATGTCCTGTGGTCGTGTACGACGTGTGGCGCGTGCGTCGAGCAATGCCCCGTCGATATCGAGCACATCGACCACATCGTCGACATGCGCCGGTACCAGGTGCTGATCGAGTCGGCGTTTCCCACGGAGGCGGGCGTGATGCTCCGCAACCTCGAGAACAAGGGCAACCCGTGGGGCCTGCCCGACAAGGGGCGCGAGGAGTGGACCGAGGGCCTCGGGTTCCAGGTGCGCCGCGCCGTCCCGGGTACCAAGCTGGAAGCGGACGTCGAGTACCTGTTCTGGGTCGGGTGTGCCGGTGCTCTAGAGGATCGCTCCAAGAAGGTGACCCAGGCGTTCGCCGCACTGCTTCACGTCGCCGGAGTCGAGTTCGCCGTGCTCGGAGCCGGTGAGACCTGCACCGGCGATCCGGCCCGCCGGCTCGGCAACGAGTTCCTGTTCCAGATGCTCGGCATGCAGAACGTAGAGACCCTGAACTCGATCACGCGCGCCGAGCCGTTGAAGATCGTCGCGACGTGCCCGCACTGCTTCAACACACTCGCCAACGAATACCCGCAGCTTGGTGGACACTACGAGGTGATCCACCACACGCAGTTGCTCGCGCGACTTGTCGCCGACGGGCGACTGACTCCGGTCGAGCCGGTCGACAAGAACGTCACCTACCACGACCCGTGCTACCTCGGCCGGCACAACAAGGTCTACTCACCGCCGCGGGACGTTCTCGCCGCGATTCCATCGCTGACCTCACAGGAGATGCATCGCTGCAAGGAGCGCGGCTTCTGCTGCGGTGCTGGAGGAGCGCGGTTCTGGATGGAGGAGAAGATCGGCAAGCGGATAAACCGCGAGCGCACCGACGAGGCGATCGGTCTCGATCCGGACCTCATCTCGACGGCCTGCCCGTTCTGCATGGTGATGCTCTCGGACGCGGTCGCGGAGAAGAAGGGCGACGGGTCGGCCAAGGAGCACGTTCAGGTGCTGGACGTCGCACAAATCCTCCGGCAGTCGTTGCCGGCCCCACCCGCGCCGGAGCCCGACCCGGTGCCGGGTCCGGAGCCGGTGGACAGCAACGCATGAGTGCCGACTGAACGCACAACTGACTCCTGCGGGGTCCAGCCAGTACGGTCAATGACGTGAGCGGACAGCGCGACGTCGTCGACTACGCGTTGCAGCGCCGTGCCCTGCTCACCGACGTTGCCAGCGGACGGCGGGCAGGCACGGAGGCCTGCGACGCGCATCCATATCTCCTGCTGGCCGCCAAGCACTACGGGCAGCTTGTCGCCACACCGTGCCCGGTCTGCGACCATCGCCACCAGCGCCACGTGCACTACGTCTACGGCAACGCCCTCGGCAAATCGGCCGGACAGGCCAAGTCGGTCGCTGAGCTGGCCCAGCTTGCCCGCGAGCACGCGGAATTCGACGTCTACGTGGTCGAGGTTTGCCCGGACTGCAGGTGGAATCACCTGGTGCGATCGTTCGTGCTCGGGCGGGCGGCGGACGGCGAACTCACCGCGGCGGACGGCTGAAGCGTGGAGAAGCTGCAGAAGGGCGGCCCGCGCCCGCCCAAGGCCACTGTCGGGATGTCTCTTGGGGAACGGATCAAGACGATTCCGCAGCGCCGTAAGGTGCGCCGGGCCGCCAAGAAGCGTCGCCTGTCGGCAATGAGCCGCAAGCGCCGCGTCTGGCGCCGCGTCGGCATCATCGGCACCTGGCTGCTGGGGTTGGTGGCGCTGCTGATGGTCGTGACGGTCGTCCTGTTCTACACGCTGACGAACGTGCCGCGACCGGAGTCGCTGACGCTGCCGCAGACTGCCTCGATCCTGTACGCCGACGGGTCCGTGATGGCGCGCATCTACGAGCAGAACCGCACGATCGTCAAGCTCGACCAGGTCCCGCCGCAGGTGCGCTGGGAGGTGCTCGCGGCCGAGGATCGCGGCTTCTACTCAGAACCCGGCGTGTCGATCAAGGGAACGATCCGCGCGGCCATGTCCGACCTCAGCGGCGGCTACGCGCAGGGCGGTTCGGGCATCACTCAGCAATATGTGAAGAACGCTTACCTGAGCAACTCGCGCACTCTGTCCCGCAAGCTCAAAGAGCTCATGATCGCCGTCAAGCTGTCGCGGCAGTATTCCAAGGACCAGATCCTCGAGTTCTATCTCAACACGATCTACTTCGGCCGGGGCGCGTATGGCATCGAGGCAGCCGCCCAGGCCTATTTCGGCGTGGACGTCAGCAAGCTGAGTGAGGCTCAAGGCGCTGTACTCGCCTCCTCGATCCGTTCGCCCGGCTACTACGACCCCGCGGTGAATCCGGCCGCCGCGAAGGCTCGCTGGACCTATGTTCTGGACGGCATGGTCACCACCGGTCATCTGACCCGGGCACGGGAGGCCGCGCTCACGTACCCGAAGGTGCTCCGGCCGAGTAGCGCGACGGACGCGGTGACCGGCCCGACGGCGCTGATCGTCAACCGCGTACTCGCCGAACTCCAGGCCAACGGCATCTCGAAGGACGACATCTACGCCCGCGGGATGCACATCCAGACCACGATCGATCCGAAAGCCCAGCGCGCCGCGGTCTCCGCGATCACCCAGACCTTCGCGAACCTCACCCCCAAACAGCGAAACCTGAAGAACGCGCTGGTCGCGGTCAATCCCGCGACGGGAGCCGTTCTCGCCTACTACGGGGGACCCAACGGAACGAACTACGCCGGCAAACCCGACTACGTCGACTACGCGGCGTTCGGCAGCCGCCCTCCGGGCTCCTCGTTCAAACCGTTCACCCTCGCGACGGCGCTTACGCAGACGCTGAACAAGACACCGGGAAAGCCGCACTACACCATCGACAGTCAGGTCGACGGCAGCTATACCGTGACCATCCAAGGACGCCAGATCCAAAACGACCCGGGCGACGAGTCCGTCAGCGGGCCGTCGGTCTCGGTCCGCAACGCCATGAAGTACTCGCTGAACACGACGTTCGATCAGATGGCCGTCGCGGTGGGACCGAACGACGTGGCCGCGACCGCGCACGCGGCGGGTATCTCGCTGACCGACCCTAACGGGAACCCGACGCTGGTCGATCGAGGCGGCGCAACCGGATTCGGCATCGGAATCGGCGACTACCCGGTCCGCCCGATCGACCAGGCGAGTTCCTTCGCGACGTTCGCGAACAACGGCGTTCGCAACAGCCCGTACTTCGTACAGAAGGTCACCGACTACACCGGCGCGATCGTCTACCAGCACAAAGCTGCCCCGGTGAAAGCCCTCGACCCGAAGGTGGCCAACGACGTCACCCTCACGCTCGAACCGATCGCCGCATATTCGGGATTCGGGCTGACCGATGGCCGAGTGTCCGCGGCGAAGACAGGGACCGAGGGCATCTTCCAGGATCCGAACGGCAACAACAGTGACGCTTGGACGGTCGGGTTCACTCCCCAGGTGAGCGCGGCGGTATGGGTTGGCAGCGGAAACTCCACGACCCCGATCTACAACGCGAACGGGGGGCAGGAGTACGGCGCTGACCTGCCCGGGCGGACGTGGTCGCTGTTCGTGACCACGTACCTCGCCGGCAAGCCCGCCCTCCCAATGGCCACGACGCAGCAGGTCACCGGGGGGCAGAACGTCGCTACCCCGACGCCGTCGGCGAGCCCCACCAAAACCGCGACGCCAACGCCGACGCGCTCGACGCCTGCCCCCTCCGTCCCGGCGTCGACGCCGGCGAACTCGTCCACGCCCCCGAGCCCCGCGCCCTCTCCCACGCCCACGACCTGCACATCAGGCTTGCTCAAGACCTGCCCGCCAGCGACGGGGACGCCGGCGCCCGGCGGGTAGCCGCTGCCGATTCAATGAATCCGGGCGTGCCAGGATGTGGGGCGTGACGTCCCCGCCGGCTCTGGACCATGAGGCCAGCGACGTGCCGGCCGCCGAACTGCCGAGCCACACCGACGCCACCGTCGCACGGGCCAGCATGGCCATCGGAGGCATCTGGGGCCGCCACGCAGCCTCCGGTCGTTGGTGGACCCCTCTGCGTGTCTTGCTCGCGATGACTTCGCTCACCCTGCTACTGGGCTTCGGGGTGAAGCTGCCCTGCGCGACCGCAGATTGGTCGCACAACAAGCAGTACACCCACATGTGTTACTCCGATGTCGTGCCGCTATGGAGCGATGAACGGCTCGACGTTGGCGCCGTGCCGTACCGCGACACAGCAGTGGAGTATCCGGTCCTCACCGGCGGATTCATGCTCCTCACCGCCGACCTCACGCGGGCCGTGAATGCGCTCGACAGACACTGGCGCGACGTCGTGATCTTCGGCGCGCTCACCGCCTTGCTCCTGAGCCTGTGCGGCCTGGTGACCACGGCGGGGGTCGCCCAAGCGGCTGGCAGGCGTCCCTACGACGCCGCGATCTTCGCGCTGTCGCCGCTGCTGGTGCTGCACGCCTTCACCAACTGGGACTTGCTCGCGATGGGGCTGACCAGCGCCGCGTTGTGGGCCTGGGCTCGGCGAAAACCCGTGCTTGCCGGCGCGTTGATCGGGCTGGGCACGGCAGCGAAGCTCTACCCGATCTTCCTGTTCGTCGCGATCATCATCCTGGCGATCCGGACACGCCGGTATGCCCCGGCCGTCTGGTCGGCTGTGGCTGCCGTTGCGGTGTGGGCCATGGTCAACGTCCCGATTGCGCTCGCCTTCTACCCGGGCTGGTCGAAGTTCTACCGGTTCAGCATCGATCGCCCCGCCGAGCGCAGCACGGTCTGGGCGATGGCGCGCACAGTCTGGACGGGCAGCGTGAAATCCTCCGACGCGCCGTATTGGCAGCCGCCGGGTGCGGCCGTGGCGTTCATGTTGATCGGCGCCATCGTCGCCGTCGTGTGGGTCGGCCTGCGCGCGCCGGTGAAACCCCGGATGGCCCAGCTGGTGTTTCTCGCCGTCCTGGCCTTTCTGCTCACGACCAAGGTGTGGAGCCCGCAGTACTCGCTGTGGCTGGTTCCGATCATTGCGCTCGCCCGCCCGCGCTGGCGCATCACCCTCATCTGGCAGTTCGCCGAGATCCTGGTGTGGATCGTGACCCTCACGCTCCTGCTCGGCTTCACGGCCGGGCAGGAGACGCACAGCATCGCGTACGGGTGGTTGATGCTGGTACTGCTCGTGCGCGACGGCCTGCTGCTCGCCATCGCCGGCCTTGTCATCCGCGAGATGTGGCACCCGGAATTGGACGTCGTGCGAGCCAACGGCGTGGACGACCCGGGCGGTGGCTTTTTCGACGGGGCCGACGATTACCCGCTGATCGCCGCGAGCGAGCGCGCACGTTGATCGTGTTGCGTGAACTCAGGCGTTAACCGCCTTGCTGAGGTAAGCGATGTCGGCACCCTGCCCGTCTGGGCCGCCCGGGGTCTCGACGATGACGTCCGTACCAGCGGCTCGACAGATGTCGGCGATGGCCGTGGGATCGATCTCCCCACTGCCGATGTTGGCGTGCCGGTCGGCGCCGGAATCGAAGGCGTCGCGGCTGTCGTTCGCGTGGACCAGGTCGAGGCGCCCCGTGATCGCGCGAATTCGGTCGACGATCCCGATGAGGTCCTCTCCGCCGGCGTGCGCGTGACAGGTGTCCAGGCAGAAGCCCACCTCGAAATCCCCGATCGCGTCCCAGAGCATCGCGATCCGGTCAAAGCGTCGAGCCATCGCGTTGTTACCGCCAGCGGTGTTCTCGATCAGGATCGGCAATGGGAATCCGCCCTCGTCCGTTGCCCGCGCGAAGGTCTTTCGCCAGTTGTCGAAGCCAACTGCGGCATCGTCGCCGGAATTGACGTGCCCGCCGTGGACGATGAGCCCGCGTGCCCCGAGCTCGGCGGCGGCCGCGGCGTGCTGGCTGAGCAGTTTGCGGCTGGGAATCCGGATCCGATTGTTGAGCGTGGCCACGTTCAGGACGTAGGGAGAGTGGATGTAGACCGCGACGTCCGAAGCGCGGATCGCGTCGAAATGCTCGTGCCGTTTCGGCGCCTTCCACCCCTGCGGGTCGGCGAGGAAGAATTGCACGACCTCGGCGCCGGTATCTGCGGCGGCGGTGAGCGGGTCGACCGAGTCGACGTGGGCTCCGATAAGTGGCATGACTGAACCCTACGACCGGCTGCCGACGTTCGGTCGCCGCCGCTGGGCTGGCGTTCTGTGGGCGCGTATCCCAGACTGGTGTGAGTCGTTAGTGAAGTAGCCGCCTTTCGGCTGACCGGATCCGCTTGCCCACAGGAGGGTCGATGCCTGCACGTCACGCTGGACGGCCCGGGGGGACTAGCCGTCTTCGCTGGATTGCCGGCGTTGTCGGGGCCGCCATCGCCGGCGCGGCGATTTTCGCCGTGTCGCCGGCGGGCGCGGCGGGCACCACCGTCGATGCCCAGCTCTCCCTGTCCGGCGTGGCCACGAAGGACAGCGTGCTGGGTGGCAGCCTCATCGGGGTGCACCCCGGCGACACCGTGGATTTCAAGGCCTCCGCCCTGCCCACTGCGGGGCTTAACAACATCCCGGCCCTGGGCAGTCTGGTCACCAGCCTGCTCAACCCGCTGCTGGGCCAGTTCCAGGTGGTCGTGCACCTCGGCAGCAACTTCCCAGGAGGTGCCCGGAGCGTGACCCTCGGCGGGCCGGCGACCGGGCCGTGCAAGGGCGCTCCGGACCTTCCGATCACGTTCCCCAGCACGGGCACCTACAACTTCACCTGGGATGTCCAATACGTCTTGCCGCTTGTGCTCGGTTGCACTCGCAATGGCGTGGCTAGCGCGGACCTCAACCTGCTCAAAGGTGCCGGCGTCGCACTGAACGCATCCAATCAATGGGTCGGCCAGGTCGTCGTCGCCACCCATCCGCCCACGGGTGGGCTTGGGCTTCAGCTGCCCGGAATCTCGGTCGCCCCCAGCCTGCCGGTGCTCGGCCAGCTGCCCGCGGTCGGTCTGCCGGGAGCCAACGTCCAGCTCCCGGTAACCCTGCCGACCCTGCCCACCATCCCCGGAGTTCACGGCGGCGGTTCGGGCACTCACACGTCAACTCCGCCTCCGGGCGCCGACACCTCGAGCGTCGAGTGCGTGCCCTGTGCGGTCATGACGCAGGTGGGTAACGGCGGCTCGGGCCCAGCCGCCCCGGATGCCGGCAACGTCGCCCAGATCGGCCACGGGCTGTCTGACGGCGCCTCGCTGAACCCAGCAGGCGGCGGCGCTACACCTACCCAGGGAACGAAGCCGGGGGGATCGGCGACGCACAAGCAGGTCAACCTAGCCGCCAACAAGGCCCCCGCGGCGCAGATCCCGCTGCTCCTGGCGATCATCGCGATAATCGCCCTGTCGTTGGTGACCGCCACCTACGCCAAGCTTGTCCTGCTCCGCCGCAACTGACGGCACGATTGCGGTGACCCCATGTCGGGTCGCCTCGTCGCGGTGATTTCTGGTTCGGCCGTGCGCCCGGTACTCTGGCTGGGTTGGCCCTGACGTGGCCCCTCGCATCCCATACCGGTGATCTCGAGCGAGCCGTTGCGCGCTAGCCAGCACCTCCTGCCGCGGAGAGTCCGCGGCCGACCAGTCCACAGGAGGCACGTTTTTGATGAGCACCCCGACGAAGTCCCCCGCGAAGCCGTCCGCAAGGGCAGCGACGAAGGCAGCGGCCAAGCCAGCCGCGAGTCCCGCGGTAAAGGCACCGCTGCGCCATTACGAAGTGATGGTCATCCTCGATCCCAGCCTCGAGGAGCGCACGATCGCGCCCTCGCTCGACACATTTCTCAACGTCGTCAAGAAGGACGGCGGGACGGTGGATAAGGTCGACATCTGGGGCAAGCGGCGGCTCGCCTACGAGATCGACAAGCATTCGGAAGGCATCTACGCGGTGATTGACCTGCAGGCCGACCCGACTGCGGTGCTGGAGCTGGATCGCCAGCTGAACCTCAACGAGTCGGTGCTACGGACCAAGGTCCTGCGCCCGGACCAGAGGTAGGCGTCATGGCAGGCGAAACTCTCATCACCGTTGTCGGAAACCTCACGGCCGACCCGGAGCTGCGCTTCACTCCATCTGGGGCAGCCGTGGCGTCGTTCACCATTGCATCGACCCCACGCACCTTCGACCGCAACACCAACGAGTGGAAGGACGGCGAAGCGCTGTTCCTGCGCTGCTCCATCTGGCGTCAGGCCGCTGAGAACGCCGCCGAGTCGCTGACGCGCGGGATGCGTGTGATCGCCCAGGGCCGACTCAAGCAGCGCAGCTTCGAGACCCGTGAAGGCGAAAAGCGCACCGTCATCGAGCTAGACGTCGATGAGGTCGGTCCCTCGTTGAAGTACGCGTCGGCAAAGGTCAACCGCACCCAGCGCGGCTCGTCCACCGGCGGCGGCTTCGGTGGTTCCGGCACTGATGGCGCCGACGACCCGTGGGGCTCGGCTCCGACCGCCAGCGGGGCCGCAGGGGGCGGCCCCAGCGGGGGCTACTCCGAAGAACCGCCCTTCTAGGAGACCCCCAGTCCGTTTCGGTTGTCCAGTTTTCACCTCACGGTTTGCCTCGCCTGCGCCGGCTCGATGCGCAGCAGGCCCACATACCAGATCACGGAGTCAGACAAATGCCCAAGCCACCGATTCGTAAGCCGAAGAAGAAGGCAAACCCTCTTCTCGCGGCGAAGATCGATTACATCGACTACAAGGACACCAACCTGCTGCGCAAGTTCATTTCCGACCGGGGAAAGATCCGCGCGCGGCGGGTCACTGGGGTCACCTCCCAGCAGCAGCGGCAGATCGCCAAGGCGGTCAAGAACGCACGCGAGATGGCGCTGCTCCCTTACACCTCGACCGCACGCTGAACGGGGAATGCATCGTGAAGCTCATCCTTACCCGTGAGGTCGCCGGTCTCGGATTGGCCGGTGACATCGTCGAGGTCGCCGACGGCTACGGTCGCAACTTCCTCGTCCCCCGCGGCGCCGCGATCACGTGGAGCAAGGGCGCGGAGAAGCAAATCGTCCAGATCAAGCGCTCGCGCGATGCTCGCGAGATCCGTGACCTCGGCCATGCCCGCGAGATCAAGGCCGACCTGGAAAAGTTGGCCGTTACGCTCGGTGCCCGCGCGGGCGACGGTGGCAAGTTGTTCGGTTCGGTGACCACCGGCGACATCGCTTCAGCGGTGAAGGACGCCGGCGGACCGTTGTTGGACCGCAAGCGCATCCAGTTGCCGGGTCATATCAAGACGCTCGGCACGCACGACGTCACGGTCGACCTACACCCCGATGTGGTGGCGACGGTGCCTGTGACGGTCACCGCGCTCTGAACCCAGCCAGCCCCACCCCCAGAGCCCGGCGCGAAACTTGAGCGAGCCCGGCGGCGTATCCCCCCTGTGGACGGTCGCCGGCCTGACGTGCATCTGCTATGGGGACGTTGACCCGCCGACATGTTCCGTTAACCCGCAATGTATTTCTTCTCCACAGGCCGTGGACAACGCAGCACAGTAACCCTGGGATGCTCAGGGGCCCGAAGCTCACCTATCCACATGGCTGTCCACCAGTCGTCTACAGCGGCTTGGGCGATTCCCACAGGCCAGTCCACAGCTGGGTACACAGGCAAGATTGCCGTCTGGGGCCGATGGTCCTAGCGTCGTCATCAAGCCGAGCGAACGCCACTCGAGTCGTTTCCTGAGACGGATTCTCAGGAACGACCCAAGTTTGTCGTGCCCTCGAGAGTTACTACCACGTGTACGAATTGAGCATCGGGATTCTGGGAGGGTGGCGGCGGTGACCCTCGCTGAGGAATCACGTGTGGGCTCATCTGCTCCCGAGTACGACCGGACGCCCCCGCAGGCAATCGAGGCCGAGCAATCTGTTCTCGGCGCGATGATGCTGTCGAAGGATGCGATCGCCGACGTTGTCGAGCTCGTCCGCCCTGGGGACTTCTACCGTCCGGCTCACCAACTCGTCTACGACTCCATCCTCGATCTGTACTCACGTGGCGAGCCCGCGGATGCGGTCACGGTCTCCGCCGAGCTCACTCGCGCGGGCCAGCTGGTTCGTGCCGGGGGTGCCCCGTACCTGCACACGCTGATCAACCTCGTGCCCACCGCGGCCAACGCCGGCTACTACGCGCAGATCATCGCCGAACGAGCGACCCTGCGGCGCCTCGTCAGCGCTGGTACGCGGATTGTTCAGATGGGCTATGACACGGCCTCGGGCGGGGCGAACATCGTGGGCAGCGTCGACGACGTCGTCGACCGCGCCCAGGCCGAGATCTACGACGTCACCGAACGTCGCACCAGCGAGGACTACGTCCACATCGAGTCCCTGCTGCAGAGCACGCTGGACGAGATAGAGACGATCTCGGCGAGTGGCGGTGTGGGCACTGGCATACCCACCGGCTTTCACCAGCTGGACGAGATCACCAACGGTCTGCACCCGGGCCAAATGATCACGGTGGCTGGTCGGCCAGGAAGCGGCAAGGCCTTAGCGATCGACACCCCCGTCCCGACGCCTACCGGATGGACGTCGATGGGTTCCGTGCGGGTCGGTGACCGGCTCCTGGGGGCCGACGGCAAGCCGACGCGCGTAGTAGCCGCAACCGAGGTCATGCTCGAACGGCCCTGTTACGAGGTCGAGTTCTCCGACGGCACCGTGATTACCGCTGACGCCGAGCACCAATGGCGAACGACCACCCGAGCCGCGCGCCGAACAGTTTCCCAGCGCACAGTCTCCCAGCGCACAGTCTCCCAGCGCACGCTGCAGCGACGGGAGCCGGCGTCGACGTGCCGCGGTCGGGCGGAGCGCCTGGCCGAACAGTTTGCCAATGCGCCCGATGCGCTCGTCAGCGTCCGCGAATTCGTGGCACTGCTTGGTGAGGACTTCCGGATGTCAGTCCAGCGGCAAGCGTGGCGGCTCGGCGCCGCAGGCCGAGCGCCTCGCCCCGTCAAGGGCGCCGCGGGCGCGTACCAGTGGAGCACGCCGGTCTATTCGGCGCGCGCGCTCAGCGAGGCCGTCGCCCAGCGGGTGTGTACCCCGATCGATCGGATTTGCGCCCCGATCAATCCGGCGCGGCGTGCAACTCACAGCACAATCGTCACCACCGCAGAGATCGCGGCGACTCTGCGCTGCCCAGGGGCTGAGCATCTGCTCAACCATGCCGTCGCCTGCGCTGCCCCCCTAGACCTCCGTGAGGCGCAACTGCCGCTGCCCCCGTACTTGCTCGGTGCCTGGCTCGGCGACGGCGCCGGTTCACCGGCAAACCTCACCTGCGCTGACCAGCAGATCCTCGAGCCCCATCGCACCGCTCTTCGCATTATGGGAGTGCTCCAGGACAAACACATCCCGGCGCGGTATCTCCGCGCCAGTGAGAGTCAGCGCCGCGAGTTGCTTGCTGGCCTGCTCGACACCCACGGCTATGCGACACCGAGCGGCACCATCGAATTCGGGGTTACGGGCGCACGGTTGGCGGCAGATTTCCGCGAGCTGGTCGTCAGCCTCGGATATCGCGCATCCCTGCACGCAAACCGGGTTGGCGGCCGGCGCGTCGACTCGTCCACCTCCCACACGGTCGCGTTCATGACGAGCGATCGGGTGTTCGGTCTGGACCGCGAGGCGATCCGGGCGGCGACCCGCACCCGCTCTGGCACCCGATCGCGCTACATCGTCGATGTCCGACGGGTGGCTTCAGTTCCGGTTCGCTGCGTACAAGTCGACAACCACGACCACATGTACCTGGCCGGGCGAACTATGGTGCCGACACACAATTCGACCCTCGCGCTAGATTTTGCGCGGTCAGCGGCCGTGAAGAACAGCAAGCCGACGGTCATCTTCTCCCTCGAGATGGGCAAGCTCGAAATCATGATGCGGCTGTTCTCGGCGGAGGCCGGGGTGGCACTGCAGAACATGCGATCCGGACACATGAGTGACGGCGACTGGGCTCGGCTGGCTCGGCGCGCGAGCGAGCTTTCTGAAGCACCGCTGTTCATCGACGACTCGCCCAACCTCACCATGATGGAGATTCGGGCCAAGGCCCGGCGCCTGCGCCAGCGACACGACGTGCAGCTGATCATCATCGACTACCTGCAGCTCATGACGAGCGGCAAGCGGGTCGAGTCTCGCCAGCAGGAGGTCAGCGAGTTTTCCCGGGCGATGAAGCTCCTGGCTAAGGAGTTGGACGTACCGGTCGTTGCGCTCAGCCAGCTCAACCGTGGGCCAGAACAGCGCACGGATAAAAAGCCGATGCTCGCCGACCTGCGCGAATCGGGCTCGATCGAGCAGGATTCGGACATGGTGCTCCTCGTCCACCGCCCTGACCTGTACGAACCCGAAACTGAGCGAGCCGGCGAGGCCGACTTGATCATCGCCAAGCATCGCAATGGACCCACCGGGACCATCGCGGTCGCCTTCCAAGGCCGCTACAGCCGCTTCGCCGACATGCCTAACTGAGGCTGCGATGAGCCTGGGCGGGCGGCACCTGGCCCCGCTAGCTCTCGCCAGCACTAGCCTCACCTCGAGTTGGCAGACTCCCCGTGTGCGCTCGCACGCGGGGAGTCAGTGCGTCGGGCGTCAGAGGTCTTTGTGCTCGTTACTGCCCGCGTTAGCGTCGTCGCCGCCGAACGGGGTGCGGCCTGGCTCCGCGCCCACTGCGGCGGCGGTGGTGCCTGACAGCGTGGCCAGCATCTGACGGACGTTCGTCAGCTGGGCGTTGATGCTGTCGCGACGCTGCGTGGCCGCGGCAACTTCGCGTTCGGACTCGGCCCGGATGCGGTCGGCGCGAGCGACCGCGTCCGCAACGATCTGCTCAGCCTTCGCCTCGGACTCGGCGGTGACGCGCGCCGCCTTGCGCGCGGCCTCGGACACCTGGTGGTCGGCTTCGGCGCGCAGGTTGGTGACCTGCTCCTGCGCAGAGAGAAGCTCCGCCTCGGCGCGCTTGTTCTGCTCCTGAAACACCTTCTCTGCCTTGTCACGCCGCTCGGCAAGTGTCTGCTCGAAATCGGCGGCGGCCTTCGCAGCCTTGGCACGCTGATCTTCGTAAAGCGCCTCGGCCTCGCGTCGGCGCGCAGTCGCTTCACGGTCGGCTTCGTCGAGGAGCTGGTCGGCGCTGCGCTTGGCCTCCTCGACGATTCGGGCAGCTTCGCGGTCCGCCGCGCTTCGCGTCTCGCTGGCGTAGCGGTCGGCATCGGCCCGCGCTTTGGCATTGCTCGCTTCCAGCTCGGCGACCTTGTGCTCGGTCTCGGAGACCGCACTGTCGCGAATGTGAGCGGCTTCTTCCTCGGCCAGGGTCAACATCTGGGCTATCCGCTCACCAAGATCGGCGTAGGTGGGCGCGACGACCGGCGGCGGGGGGGCAGCCTGCTGTCGCTTCCCCGCCGCTGCGAGATCCTCGACGCGCCGGGCGAGCTCGACGGCCTCACGACGGGCGGTGCTGACTTCGCCAGCGAGCTGGGCGATGTATTTGTCCACCGCCTCAGGCTCGTAGCCACGCATCGTGGTGCGGAACGCAGGTGTGTTCTCGTCGCTCATACGTGTCTCATCTTTTCAGTGAGTAGGGACATCGGGGATCCTACGGTCACGTTCAACGGACGACGCGGCCGTCCGGGAATCGCCTGGCGTTCCCCTGGCCATTGTTGCCTTCCGGTCCGGACGCCTCGGTCTCGGGGCGGGTCGCTTCTGTCGCAGGCCTGGACGAAGCCGATTCGGGTATTGACGCTGTTTCTACGGGACTTGGTGACTCCGTTTCATCTATCGTCGACGGGCGGTCAGGGCCGGTAGGGCCCGACTCCGCCACCGCGAGCGCTTCGATCACCCCGGACAGATTGCCGAGTTCGCTGGCAATCTGATTACGGCGCTCGCTCAGCGCGGCGACCTCTGCCCGCGCATCGGAGAGCATCTTGCGGGCGGCGGCCCGCAGCTCGTCCGCCTCCGCGCGGGCGGTAGTGATGATCTGAATCTCCTCGTCCTTGGCCGCGCGACGCACGTCGTGCAACTCGCGCTGGGTCCGAGCCAGCTCAGCCGCTACCTGCTCGCGCACTGCGCGGGCTCCAGACTCTGCCTCCCCTATCCGGCGTGCGGCCCTTTCGTCGCGGGCCTTGGCGCTCTCTTGCGCCGCGGCGATAATTCTGGCTGCTTCCGCCTTCGCATGCTCCCGGATCCGCGCGGCATCCTTCTCCCCCTGCATGCGGGTCTCTTCGGTAGCCGCCACGATCGCGGCGGCCTGCGCCTCGGCTTCCTCGACCCGCGAGCGAGCACGTTCGCGCGACGCCACCACGATGGGGGCGATCCGCGCGCGGATCTGGCGGATGCTCGCCGCGCCGTCGTGGTGCGCGCTCGCTCGGATCTGCTCGGCGTCGAGCGCGGCAGCCTCGCGCAGGCCGATGATGATCCGCTCTGTCCAGGTCAGCTGCTCGGCGGCCTCAGCCATCTCGCGGGCGGCGTCGCTGCGCGCCGACTCCAGCAGAGCGTGGGCTTCTTCGCGGGCTTCCGCGCGGATCTGCTCGGCGGCGGCCCTTGCCTCGTCCAGTTCGCCGGATGCCTTCTGAACGAGCTGGTCGGCGGCGGTTTCGGCGGCTGTCTGCCACTCGGCGATTCGCTGCTCGGCTTCGCTGACGATCCTGGCCAGCCGCTCTTCAAGGCGGGTTTGCCGGCCGAGTAGCTCGCGATCATGGGCAGCGCGCTGATCGGCCAACTCGGTCGCCAACTGAGCACGCAGCACCCGGGCCGCGTTGTCGGCACCCGCCTTGACCTCATCGGCCTCGGTGCGGACCCGTTCGGCCGCGATCCGGATCGCGCGAGCCTCGGCGTGGCCGGCAGCCGTAAGCTCGTCGGCCTCCCGCTGGGCCTCGGCGATGACCTGCTCGGCGACCCGGGTAGCGTTCGCCGCGAGCATGCTGGCCTGCTCCGCGGCGTCGCGAACGATGGACTGAGCCTCTTCATGGGCGTCGTTCAAGCGTGCTGCGGCGCGATCGAACGCTGGCCGCACGGTGTCCAGATCGTCGGTGGGACGATCCTCCCCGAAATAGGCGGGACTCAACGGCGGCAAGGTCCACGTATCCGACGATGTGTCCGCGACGGCCCCCTGCCGGGGTGCTTCGACATCCCCAGGTTCCTCGGCAGCACGATGCGAGGCCGGGTCGCTCCCCGGTGACTGGGTAGTCCAATCCCCCCGCATGTGTTTATCGTCGCAGACGAGCATGAGGCCTGTCTTCAGGTGTGCCCCACCGATAAAGGTGATCCGGCTGTGGATTGCTTCGTGCGGCCAATCACGGCTCGCTTATCAGCTCGTAGCGCGGGTTGGCCAACGCAAGGTGTCCCTTGTATTCGCCAATCCGACCGCTGGCTCGGACGACGGCGCCGGGCGTCATGCCCGGAATGCTCGTGCGGCCGAAGAACAGCATGCGCACCCCACCAGTGTCGTCGAACAGCTGGACTTCCAGCGATTTACCGGCGGTCGTGCCGGTCTGAACGAGTTTGATCCGCCCCTCCACCGTGACCTGCTGCTTCCAGGTGACGGTGCCGATCGGGGTTGTCCCGTTCGCGCGCGGTTTCGTAAGCACCGCGGTGCTGGCGGTTCCGTTGCCCTTCGCGGGGGCCGGGACGGCAAGCGCGGGCTCCTTTGCTGCCTGCGCCTGACGAGCCTCGATACGCTCGATGATCTCGTGCGGCAGCGTCGTGTCGAACGGCACGATCGTGGCCGCGACGTGGGGAATGCGACCCACAGCCTCGGCAATGCGATCGGCAGTCCGGTCGTGCAGCAATCGCTGCGACAGGCGACGGAACGTCCGCCGCGGAAGCAGGACAGTCACCTCGGCGCGGTCCTCGATGACCGTGTCGTAGGCGAGTTGCGTCACCGCGTGGACCAGCCGGCGGTCGGGACATTCGAGCACCACGAGCGGGAAGCGATCACCGAGCTTGCGCTCGATCCAGGAGCGCTCGAGCGCGGTGGCCACATCGCTGTCGAGCATCACGTGCACGGCACGAATGTCAGTCGGGCGGATGCTGCCCGCGTACCGCAAGGCCCGCAGCACGGCAAGGTCGAGCCGGTCGACGAGCACCACGACTGTGTGCCGGCCGTAGTGCGGAGCGTCAGCCTGATCCTGGCGGACCCACGCGACGAGATCCAACGATCGCGCCTCCGCGCGGTAGCGCTTGTTGAGCCGCATCAGGATTGTCCACAACACCGGGAACAGCACGACGACGAGCCAGGCGCCCTGGTTGAACTTCACGATCGCGAAGATCAGAACCACGCCGGCCGAGACCACGCCGCTGGTCGCGTTGATCACCAGCTTCCTACGCCAGCCCTGCTCCTTGTGTGTGCGGTGGTATTTCGCCATGCCGAGTCCGGCCATGGTGAAGCCGGTGAACACGCCGATCGCGTAGAACGGGATCAGCTTGTCGACATGGGCCCCCACGCCCAGGATGAGAGCCAGAGCGGCGATCGTGAGCACGATGATGCCGTTGCTGAAGGCCAGGCGGTGTCCGCGGCGAGTCAGCTGGCGGGGAAGGAACGAGTCCTCGGCGATGAAGCTGGCCAGGAACGGAAAGCCCGTGAACGGGGTGTTGGCGCCGGTAAAGAGGATCAAGGCGGTCGCTACCTGCACCACCACGAAGCCGATGTGCCCGTACCACGCTGTGCCGAACGCGGCTTTGGCAACCTGGCTTATGACGGTGGGACTGCCTCCGGCGTATGGCGTGGCCTGGGTACGCCACGCGAGAAACGAGATGCCGAGCACCAGAGCGCCGAGGATGACACTCATCGTCGTCAGCGTCCGCCGCGCGTTGAGGCCTTCGGGCTTCTTGAAGGCACTCACCCCATTGGAGATCGCTTCCAGACCGGTGAGCGAGGCACCACCGTTTGCGAACGCCTTGAGCAGTACGAAGATCGCCAGAGCGGAGAAAATCGCGTGCTGATGGTTCTGGACGGAGATGAGCGGGTTGTGGGGGTCGACCGAATACCTGATCTTGGGCAGATGGCCGAAGATCTCTCGCCCCAGCCCCACGATGACGACCAGCCCCGCGGAGACCGCGAAAAAGTAGGTCGGCAACGCGAACGCCTTGCCCGCTTCCCGAATCCCCCGCAGATTGCCATAGGCGAGAATCAGCACGGTCAGGACCGTGATGGCGGTGACGTCGTTCTTGTGGTTGAGTGCCGGCACCAACGAGGTGATCGCCGCGGTGCCGGCCGCGGCCTGCACCGCCACCGTCACGATGTAGTCGATCAGGAGGGCCACCGACGCGATCTGGGCGACCTTGGGCCCGAAATTCTCCCGGGCGACGACGTAGGAGCCTCCGGCCCTGGTATAGATCATCACCACTTCGCGGTAGGACAGCGTGGTGAGCACCAGCAGCCCAAGCACCACCGCCGTCATCGGCATCAGCAGGTGGAAGCCGGTCAACCCGAACACCGGCAGCAACACGATCAGCATTTCCTCGGACCCGTACGCCGACGAGGAGATGCAGTCGCTGGAAAGCACGCCAAGCGCCGCCTTCTTCGACAGCTTCTCGTCGTGCAAGCGCGCGCTGACCAGGGCTGGTCCCAGCAATGCGCGTTTGATTCGGTAGGTCAGTCGTTCTGGCACGTCCAGATTGGTCACGCGAGCAGGTCCTTATAAATCGTCCGGTTGTCGGGAGGCTCCCGCCATGGTGCCGTCTTAGCCGCCAAGCGTCCCTCGGGAGTGTCGAACAGCTCATCGGCGCGTAGCGACCTGGCCAACACCCGCGCGAGGGCAAACCACGATGCACCGATGGTCGCCAACGCGAGAATCAGATCGACGTTGATCATTCGCGCTGAACTCCAAATCGGGAAGATCGGGGATCCCACACACGGGTGGACAACACGCCAGCTAATCGCCCGATCGGGTGCCGCGGCACGATCGCAACAGAATCCTCACGGCTCATTCACGACTTATTCACGCCGAGGTTCCCGATGCAGGACACTGTTCGCAGGCGAGCGGGAGCGGGGCAGATGACGGCAGGGACGTTGCGCATCTACCTCGGCGCGGCGCCCGGCGTCGGCAAGACCTACGCGATGCTCGACGAGGGGCACCGGCGCGCGGGGCGCGGGGCTGACGTTGTCGTAGCCTTCGTCGAGACACACGGTCGGGTTCACACCGCTGACCAGGTCGCCGGGCTGCCGGTGGTTGCCCACAAGCAGGTCGAATACCGGGGCGCACGTTTGGAGGAGATGAACCTGGACGCGGTGCTCCGGCGGGGTCCTGAGGTCGCCCTGGTCGACGAGCTCGCGCACACGAACGTCCCAGGCTCAGGACCTCATTCCAAGCGATGGGAGGACGTGCAGACGCTGCTGGCGGCTGGCATCGACGTCATCAGCACAGTCAACATTCAGCATCTGGAGTCGCTCAACGATGTCGTAGCCCAGATCACCGGAGTACCGCAACGAGAGACGGTGCCTGACTCCATTGTGCGCTCGGCCGAGCAGGTCGAGCTCATCGACATGACCCCCGAGGCGCTGCGGCGTCGCATGGCCCACGGCAACATCTATCCGCCGGAGACGGTCGACGCAGCGCTTGGCAACTACTTCAGGCCGGGCAACCTCACCGCGCTGCGCGAGCTGGCCCTGCTGTGGCTGGCCGATCGCGTCGAGGAGGGGATGCAGCGCTACCGCGAGGTGCACGGCATCACCGAAACCTGGGAGACCAGGGAGCGGATCGTCGTGGCCCTGACCGGCGGCCCCGAAGGCGAGCAACTGATCCGGCGGGCTGCCCGTATCGCAGCCCGCTCGGCAGGCGGAGAGTTGATGGCCGTCCACGTGTCGAGAAGCGACGGTCTGGCTGAGCCGGGCCTTGCCGCCCTGGAGTCACAGCGTCTGCTCGTCGAATCCCTCGGCGGTAGCTACCACTCGGTCATCGGAGACAACGTCGCCCGCGCCCTGCTGGATTTCGCGCGGTCGGTCGACGCGACCCAGATCGTTCTGGGGGCGTCCCGGCGCAAACCATTCACGGCGGCGCTCACCGGGCCCGGGACCAGTTCGACTGTGACCCGGCTGTCCGGCTCCATCGATGTGCACATGGTCAGCCACGACTACGCCGCTCGCGGTCGGGTGCTGCCGTCTCTGGGGTATGGCCTCACGGCGCAGCGGCGCGTGGGCGGACTGATCGGCGCGGCGGTCCTGCTCTCGGGCGCGACGTTCGCCCTGACCGCCATGGGGGAGCGCGTGAGCCTCGCGAGCGACCTGTCGATCTACCTCGTCATCGTGGTCATCACCAGCCTGGTGGGCGGGTTCTATCCGGCCCTGCTGGCTGCGGTGGCCGGGAGCCTGCTGCTCAACTACTACTTCACGCCCCCGGTCCACACGTTCACGATCGACCGCCGCGACAACATCGTGGCCCTGATCATCTTCTTGCTGGTGGCCTTGCTGGTGTCACGAGTCGTTGACCTCTCGGCGCGCCGCTCGGCCCTCGCGGCGCGCTCCAGCGCCGAAGCCGAGACGATGTCGACCCTCGCCGGCAGTCTGCTGCGTGGCGAGCAGGCATTGCCGGCTTTGCTCGATCGCGTGCAGGAGACTTTCGGGATGCGCAGTGTCAGCTTGCTCGAACGGCTCGATGCCGGCGGTAGGTGGCGAGTTCTGGCCGCGGTAGGGCCGCAGGCACCCCGGTCGCCGTCGGACGGGGACTGCTCCGCCGAGATCGACGAGCGGCAGCTGCTCGTCCTGCGCGGACATCCGCTGCCTGCCGAGGACCAACGCGTGCTCACGGCATTCGCTGCGCAGGTCGCCGTCGCGTACCACCAACGGGAACTCACCGCGGCGGCGCGTTCGGTCGAGCCGCTCGCCGAGTCCGAACGCGCCCGAACTGCACTGCTCAATGCCCTCAGCCACGACCTGCGCACGCCCATCGCATCAGCAAAGGCCTCAGTGTCGAGCCTTCGTGCCGGCGACGTCGCGTGGTCGGAGGAAGACCGCCGCGAATTGCTGGCCAATGCCGACACCGCGCTCGACCGGCTCACCGATCTGGTCACCAACCTGCTGGACCTCTCCCGCCTCCAAGCCGGGGTGCTGCCGGTCCACGCCGGCCCGGTCGGGCTCGACGACGTCGTCTCGCGCGCGCTCGATCATGCCGCGGCGCCGCCGACAGCGATCGACCTCGACGTCCCGCAAGATCTGCCCGAAGTCATCGCCGACGCCGGCCTGCTCGAACGCGTCGTGGCAAACCTGGTCCAGAACGCGTTGCGCTACGCGCCCCAGGGCACCCGGGTTCGTCTGGCCGGCAGCGCCCATGCCGGACGCGTCGAGCTTCGGGTCATCGACCGCGGGCCGGGCGTGTCCCGCGAGAACGCAGAAGCCGTGTTCTCCGCGTTTCAGCGGCTGGACGACGCGGCGGGCTCCGGAGCTAGTGTGGGACTCGGCTTGGCGATCGCCCGCGGGTTCGCAGAGGCAATGGGCGGCACGGTGGCCGTCGAGCAGACACCCGGTGGCGGGGCAACTTTCGTCATCAGCCTCGCCCAGGCGACGGGTGGCCCATGACAAGCGTGCTGATCGTTGACGACGAACGCCCGTTGCTGCGCGCGCTGGCCATGAACCTCACCGCGCGAGGCTTCGACGTCACCGAGGCTGACACGGGAACGCGGGCACTCAGCGCCGCTGCCGCCCGGGAACCGGACGTGATCTTGCTAGACCTCGGCCTGCCCGACATCAGCGGGCTGGACGTCATCCGGGCCATCCGCGACTACTCGAGCATGCCGATCATCGTGCTGTCCGCACGTACCGGCAGTAGTGACAAGGTGGCCGCCCTCGATCTGGGCGCAGACGACTACGTGACCAAGCCGTTCAGCATCGACGAGCTGCTCGCGCGACTGCGGGCCGCGACCCGGCGGGCCGGCGTGAACGGAACCGTCGCGCTCGTCCAGATCGGCTCGAGCACCGTCGACTTGAACGCGAAGACGGTCACCGATGCTGCCGGCGAGCGTGTCCATCTCACCCCGACCGAGTGGCACTTGCTCGAAACGCTGGTCCGCCAGCCCGGCAAGCTCGTCACCGGGCGCGCGCTGCTCACGGAATTGCGCGGCGCGCCGGAGCACACCGATCCGAGTTATCTGCGCATCTACATGGCGCAGCTGCGGCGCAAACTCGAGCCCGAACCGGGCCGGCCCCGGCACTTGATCACCGAGCCGGGAATGGGTTACCGCTTCCAGCCGTGAGGCTACATCTGCGCTGCCGCTGCCCTGATCGCCTCCCGGATCCGGAAGTAGGTTCCGCACCGGCAGATGTTGCGAATCTCGTCGAGATCGGCGTCGCTGATCTCGCGGCCCTCGGCGTGCACCTGCCGGACCTTCGCGACGGCAGCCATGATCTGGCCCGGTTGGCAGTAGCCGCACTGCGCTACATCGAACTGAAGCCACGCCTCCTGCATCGGGTGCAGCCCACGCCCAACCGTCGCGGGCAGCCCTTCGATCGTCGTGATCTCGTCGGTGGCCTTGATCTCCGATACCGGCACCGAACAGGGGTTGAAAGCCTTTCCGTTGATGTGCGACGTGCAGGCCTTGCAGACGTCGAGCCCGCAGCCGTACTTCGGCCCATGGATGCCGAGTAGATCGCGAAGTACCCACAGCAGCCGAAGGTCGTCGGGGGCATCGACCGTGACCTGATTGCCGTTGACCACGAAGGTGTGCTGAGACACGCGGGCTCCTTAGGAGGTGTGCGACCGGCTACAAGGTGTGCGACGCATCAGAAGGTGTGCGACGCATCAGAAGGTGTGCGAGAGGCCGTCGGTGGGCGACGGCGGGAGCGGCGGGATGAGGGGCGAGGGTGTGAAGCCGAGCGGGTCGTTGTGGTTGATCGGAAAGGCGGTTGGCACCTTTCCGGTGGCTCGGGCGTAGGCACAGGCAATCGCGGCCATCGACGAGGCCACTCCGAGCTCACCGGCGCCCCCCGGGGATTGCGATGTCGGCGGCATGACGATGATCTGGACGTCGGTCGGGACATTCCACTGCCGGGTGTAGTAGTAGTGGTCCCAACTGCCCTCCAGCGGGATGCCGTTCTTGAAGTGGAGGCTGGAGGTCAGCGTCTGCGCGATGCCGTCCATGATCCCGCCCAGCATCTGCGCCTCGAGGCCGCGGGAGTTGATCGGCAAGCCGACGTCCACCGCGAAGACGACCTTCGTGACGCGGGGCCCCGTCACTCCGTCGGCGATCGGGCGGCTCACAGTCTGCGGTCGGCAATCGATCTCGACCAGCGCCGCGCACACGCCCTTGTACTCCGCGTGGAAGGCGATGCCCTGAGCTGTACCCGCAGCCATCGCCCGTCCCCAACTGCCGACCTGCGCGACTTTGTCGAGAACGGCACGCGAGCGATCGTCCTTCATGAAGTTGTGCCGGAACTGATACGGGTCGGTGCCCATCGCGTTCGCGAGCTGGTCGACGACCAGCTCCTGAGCGGTCCGCGAGTCGGGCGAGTAGATGTTGCGCATACTGCCGGTGTGAAAGCCCAAGTCGACCTCGTTGATCAGCTGGGTGGTCAGGCCGAAGTTGTAGGAGACGCTCTGGGTCAGCTCCCATATTGACTCGGCGAACCCGAGGTTGCCTCCGGGCAGCATGGCGGACATGGCGGTGAGGACTTCGCCGAGCCCGTGCGTGAAGTCCGTTGACACGCTCGTGTGCCGCTGCTCGTACGTCAGCACGTTGCCTGCGGCATACGTGGCACGCACGCGCGAGGTCGCCATCGGGTGCGTGCGCCCGTGCCGGAAATCGTCAGTGCGATGCCACATCAGCTTCACCGGCTTGCCCATCGCCTTCGAGATCTCCGCCGCCTCGAGCGCGGCGTCGAAGAACAGGTGCCGGCCAAAGGACCCGCCGCTCTGCACGACGTGCACGGTGACCTTGTCCTGCGACAGGCCCAGCTTCTGCGCGATGGTTTGCTGGGCGACGATGGGTGACTTCAGCGGCGACCAGATCTCGGCGCTGTCGGCACGAACGTCGGCAATGGCGGCGTTCGTCTCGAGCGGGCTGTTGCTGCGGAAGTAGAACGTGAAGTCGGCGTCGATGGTCTGGGCAAGTCCCGTGAGCGGGGGAACCAGCAACGGGATCTCGTTCTTTCTCAGCTCGGCAAGGATGTCGGCGTCGGACTTGCCGTCCTCCGAACCGGGCCCCCAGGTGACCTTCAGCGCGTCAACGGCGTCGATGCACTGTCCGAACGTCGCCCCCCGCACCGCGACACCGCTCGATACGACGGCCACGTCGGTGATCCCCGGCATCGCCTGGACCGCGGCGAGATTGGCGACGGACTTGACCTTCGCATTGATCGACGGCCCCCGGCACACCATGGTCGGCAGCGCGTTGGGCACGTTCAGGTCCATGACGAACGTCTTGCGACCGGTGACGATGTCGAGGGCGTCAACCCGATTCTGCGCGGTACCGATGACACCGAATTCGGCTGGCGTCTTGGTCGTCACCTTCACGACCGTTTTCTGTGTGACGGCAGCCTGTGCGGCCAGGGAGGCGTAGGTCGCGCTCCGCCCACCCGGGCCTGAGATCACCCCGTTGTGGGTGGTGAGTGTCGCCGGCGAGAGCTTCCAGTTCGCCGCAGCGGTGTCGACGAGCCGGGCTCGGGCAATCGCCGCGGCGTGGCGCACCGGCGTATAGATCGAGCGAATCGAGTTCGACCCGCCGGTGAGCTGGTTGAACAGCAATTCGGGCCGGGCATCGGCGAGGGTGACGTTGACCTTGCCGACTTCCAGGTCGAGCTCCTCGGCGATGAGCATGGCGGCGGCGGTGGTCAGCCCCTGACCCACCTCGGCACGGGGCAGGGCGAAGGACGCCGTGCCGTCGGTGTTCACCTGTATCGCGATCAGGTTCGAGGTCGGCAGACACGAGGCCGTCAGCAGATCGCCCAGGTCGAACAGCTCGGCGGGCTCGGGCAGAGACGGGATCGCCGCCCCCGCCTCGTTGGACCGCACCGCCCGGGCACCCAGGTCTACGGCCGCGATCAGGGTCGGCCCCGCGAGCAGGTAGCCCAGGAAGCGCCGGCGGGGAGTCCCGTTGACTTCCTCGGCGGCCGACGCCGTGATCTCCGCAGTTGACCGGCGTAGCGGCATTGTCGGACCTCCGAACAATCGGTGACCTGGCGCACAATGACCAGGTAGTCACTCGACGGTAGACGGCGGGGAGGTTTGTCGCAATTGGGACCCGCGAAACCTGCCCGCAACCGGGCGAAGGGATGTCAGGTCCGAGTGCGCTCGACCTTCAGATCACCGGCGGCGAAGGCCGCCCGGAGAACCTTCTTGTCGAACTTGCCGACCGATGTCTTCGGCACCTCAGCGACGATCGTCCAGTTCTCGGGGACCTGCCAGGAGGCAACCTTGCCATCGAGGTAGGCAGCCAGCTCCGCCGGCGCCGTCTCGTGGCCGGGCCTGAGCACGACGCAGGCGAGGGGTCGCTCCGTCCAACGCTCGTCGGGGATGCCGATCACGGCCGCCTCGAGCACGTCCGGGCTGCCGGCCAGGAGATTTTCGAGCTCGACGGAGGAGATCCACTCCCCGCCCGACTTGATCACGTCCTTGGCCCGATCGGTGATCTGGAAGAACCCGCGCCCGTCGATCGTTCCAATGTCGCCGGTGCGCAGCCACCCGTCATCGAACTTCTGCGGCGTCGGCGCCCGGTAATAAGACCCGGTGATCCACGGGCCTCGCACCTCTATCTCACCTACGGCCGCACCGTCCCACGGCAGTTCGTGCCCGTCATCGGCCACGATCCGCATCTCGACACCGGCCGCAACGCGCCCCGACTTCATCCGCCAGTCCATCTCTTGCGGGCTGCCGAGCGGCACGTCCGCAGGTGGCCGTGCCATGCCACCGACGGGCGAGGTCTCCGTCATTCCCCAGCCCTGGATGATCCGAACCCCGAACTTCGTCTGGAACGCTTCGAGCAGGCTGCGCGGCGCCGCGGCGCCACCGGAGGTCCCCAGGCGTATTGAGGAGAGGTCGATTTCGTGGTCGGCGCCGTACTGCAGGATCGCCGCCCAGATCGTCGGTACCGCCGAGGCGAGGGTCGAGCGTTCCGCGGCGATGAACTGTGACAGCGGTCCGGGCGTGAGGAACGGGCCGGGCATGTGCAGGGTTGACCCGGCAAGAAGGGCGCCGAACGGGATGCCCCAGGCGTTGACGTGAAACATCGGCACGATGGTGAGGATGCGGTCCGCTTCCGAACCCCCGGTCACCGAGACGGACAGTGCCGCCAACGCGTGCAGGAACGTCGAACGGTGGGAGTAGACGACGCCCTTCGGATCCCCGGTCGTGCCGCTGGTGTAGCACATCGAGGCGGGCGCCCGCTCGTCCAGCGTCGGCCACCGGAATCCGGGCCGCTCCGTTGAGACGAGCTCGTCGTATTTCAGGACAGTCACCGCGCCTAGCAACGACGCGTCGCCCTCGCCGACGATGACGAAAGCCTCGACGGTCTTCAGCTCGTCCACGATCGGCGCGAGCAGCGGTAGCAGGCTGCCGTCGACGATGACGATCTTGTCTTCGGCGTGATTGACGATGTGCGCTATCTGCGCGGCCGGGAGCCGGATGTTCAGCGTGTGCAGGACGGCACCCATGCAGGGCACCGCATAGTACGCCTCCAGATGTTCCTGGTGGTTCCAGCAGAATGTGCCCACGCGGTCGCCGGTCTGGACGCCCAGGCCGGTGAGAGCCGCGGCGAGACGTTCGGCATTGCGCGCGATCTCTGCGTACGTGGTCCGGCGCGGGGCTCCGTCACCCTGCCACGTGACGCACTCGCTCCCGCCGTAGATCCGGGACCCGTGCCGCAAGATCGAGGTGATGGTCAGCGGGAAGTCATCCTGCATCGTGCTCGTGATCAACGCGCTGCCCCTCTCGCCGTCGGATCGGTACAGTACCTCCGCATGAGCGCCCCGGGCGAGGACGAGCTTCGAGCTCGCGTTCACCGACTGCTCGCCGATCACGACGTAGACGGCGAGCGCGTGGAGTTCTTGCGGGCCCGCTTCGATGCCGGCCTGGCCTGGGTGCATTACCCGGTCGGTCTCGGCGGGTTGGGTCTGCCCCGGATGGCGCAGGCGGTCGTCGACGCCGAACTCGCCGCGGCCGGAGCCCCGGACAACCATCCCCGCCGCATCGGAATCGGGCTCGGCATGGCGGCTCCGACGATCCTCGCCCACGGCACCGAGGAGCAGCGCAAACGCTGGCTGCGCCCGCTGTGGACCGGGGAAGAGGTCTGGTGCCAGTTGTTCAGTGAACCGGGCGCCGGGTCGGACCTCGCCGCGCTGGGCACGCGCGCGATTCGAGACGGTAAAGCCTGGATCGTCAACGGGCAGAAGGTCTGGACGTCGATGGCGCACGAGGCGCGTTGGGGGATCCTGATTGCGCGTAGCGACCCGAATGTGCCCAAGCACGACGGCATGACCTACTTCGCCCTTGACATGACCGCGCCGGGCATCGAGGTGCGACCGCTGCGCCAGATCACCGGAGAGGCCGAGTTCAACGAGGTGTTCTTCACCGACGTGCGGATCCCGGACGAGCATCGGCTCGGAGACATCGGTGCGGGATGGCAAGTCGCTCGCACGACCCTGATGAACGAACGGGTGGCGATCGGCGGTGGAACGGCACCCCGCGAAGCGGGCCTCATCGAAGCAATCGCTACCCAGTGGCGCGAGCGTCCCGAGATCCGCACGCCGGCCGCTCACGACGAGCTGATGCGGTTGTGGGTCGAGGCCGAAGCCACCCGAATCACCGGGATGCGCCTGCGCCAGCAGCTCGCCTCCGGCGCGCCCGGACCGGAGGGCTCGGCCGCGAAGCTGGCCTTTGCCCGGCTGAACCAGGAGATCTCCGGATTCGAGCTGGAGCTGCTCGGTGGCGAGGGCCTGCGCTACGACGACTGGTCCAGCCAAACCTGGACGACGCACCGCCCCACCATCGTGGACTTTCTCGGCCGATCGCCGGGCTATCGGTATCTGCGGGCGAAGGGCAACTCGATCGAAGGCGGAACGTCGGAGATCCTTCGCAACATCATCTCTGAACGCGTCCTCGGATTGCCGAGCGAGATCCGCGCCGACAAGGACGTTGCCTGGAAGGACCTGCCCCGATGACGGACCTGCTCTACGGCGAGGTTGAGGAGCAGCTTCGAGCGAGCGCGCGGGACCTGCTCGCCGAGCGCGCCGACTGGCGTTCGGTCCTCGCCCGCACGGAATCGGGCGAGCCGTACGACCGATCGTTGTGGCGAGCCCTGGCCGTGGACCTGGGCGTGGCTGGCCTTCCCGTCGAGGAGAGCCTGGGCGGCCACGGCGCCAGCTGGCGCGAGACCGCCGTCATCGCTGAGGAGCTCGGGCGCTGCGTCGCGCCCACGCCTTTTCTGGGCGCTGTCCTCGCGACCGCGTTGGCCGCGGCGATCGGCGCGGATGATCTGGTGACCCAATTCGCCTCCGGCGAAACCACCGGCACGCTCGCCATGTCGCTCGCGCCGGCTCCGGGCAGCGATCCGTACGGCAGCGCCGTATTCCAGGACGGCATCCTGCACGGCACCGTCGCGAACGTGATCGACGGGCTCACCGCGGAGGTGCTGCTGGTAGTGGCTCGTGACGGCGACACCGCCACGATCGTCTGTGTTGACACCCGCGAGGTGGACACCAGGGATGACGCCGTGGTCGCACGCACACCCGTCGCCTGTCTCGATTTGACCCGGCCGCTGTGCGACATGACGTTCGACGGCGCGCCCGGTGTCGCGCTGGCCACCGGTGCCGCCGCCACCGAGGCCCTCGCGCACGCGCGGGTTGTCGGTGCCGCCATCCTGGCCGCCGAGCAGCTCGGGCTGGCCCAACGCTGCCTCGACATGACCGTGGACTATCTCAAGTCCCGCTACCAGTTCGGCCGTGCCGTGGGCGGGTTCCAAGCGCTCAAGCATCGGCTCGCCGACGTGTGGGCCAGCATCACCCAGGCGCGCGCGCTCGCCCGGTATGCCGCCGCTTGCGTCGCCGACCGCGATCCGGATGCCGCCGTGGCAGCCTCGCTGGCGCAGGCGTATTGCTCGCCGGTAGCGGTCAGGGCAGCCGAGGAATGCCTTCAACTTCACGGAGGTATCGGGTTCACCTGGGAGCACCCCGCCCACCTGTACCTCAAACGCGCCAAGGCGGACGCGATCATCCTGGGGACGGCGGCGCAGCATCGTGTCCGCCTCGGCGAGCTGGTTGCCCTCCCGGCCGCCTAAGGAGAGCTCATGAGTGGTTCACCGTTTCCCGACGTGCGCTGGGGTAGCGAGAACAGCCGGCTGCGCAAGCCCGCCACCGTCTTCGCCTCCACCAAGCCCGGGTCATGGCTCATCCGCACCTTGACCCCGCTCGACCGCCGGATCCTGACCCGCACCCGTGGCAGGTACACGGTGCTGGGCCCGATCGGGGCTCCGACCTTGCTGCTCAGGACGATCGGGGCCAAGTCCGGCCAGCCTCGCACGACCCCACTGCTCTATGCCCGCCAGGACGAACAGCTCCTGGTGATCGGCTCCAACTTCGGCCAGGCGCGCCACCCCGCGTGGAGCGCAAACCTGCTGGCTCACCCGGGCGCGGTGGTCACCATGGGGGGCAAGGACATCGCGGTGACGGCTCGCCTGCTTTCCGCGCAGGAACGCCAAGGCGCGATTGATTCCTTCATCGCCCTCAGCGGCGTATACGCGGCGTATCTGCAGCGCACCGACCGGGCGATCCGGGTGTTCGCCCTGACCGCAGACCAGGCGGCCTAGACGTTCCTGCCGGGTAACCGGTCATGGTGGGTTCGTGGCCGAATACCCGAGCGGCGGATCGGCGGTGTTCAGCCGCGACTGTCCCGGTGGCCCAGGTCGAGCATGGCGCCGACCAAGATCCCGGCAGCAACGATCGGTATCCAGACCCACAGCAGGAAGTCGCCGGCGCGGCCCAGGACTATCAGCACCACGCTGTACAGCAGGAACGGCACGACGGCAGCCGCTATGCACCGGGCCCGCACCGCCGGGTTCTCCCGCAGCATTCGCAGATCCGTCTGCGTGGCGCTTTCGGTACGGGCGGGCAGTGGCTCGGCACTGACTTCCTCGCCGTCCGGAGCCGAATGCCGTCCCATGACCCCAGTCTTTCAAATGCCCGCACGTTCGACCGACTGACGCTCTGGAGTTGCGAAAGATCGCTGTGCGTCATCGCGGCATGTCGCTTGTCGGTGCTTGTAGGTTCGAGCAATGTCCGTCATCGACCCGGCCTTCCTTGCCCTGCCAGCACGTCAGTTGGCGGCTGCGGCGTTGGATCGAGCCCGGGATCTCGGCGCCGAGCACGCCGATTTCCGGCTCGAACGGATCCGGGTCGCGACTGTCAGCCTGCGGGACGCGCAACTGGATTCCAGTACCGACACCGAGGACGTCGGGCTGGCGGTGCGCGTTGTTCACCGGGGCACCTGGGGCTTCGCCAGTGGAGTCACCCGCACGGTCGACGCCGCCGTGCGACTGGCCGAACAGGCCGTCGCCACGGCGCAGATGAGTCGAGTCCTCAGCGCTGATCCGGTCGTCCTCGCGGACGAGCCCGTCTACGCCGACGTCACCTGGATCTCTGCCTACGAGATCGACCCGTTCACCGTGGCCGAGTCCGACCGCGTCGGCCGCCTCACGGAGCTGTCCGAACGGCTGCTCTCGGCAGATGGCGTGGATCACGTCGACGCGCATCTCATGCACGTTCTGGAGAACAAGTTCTACGCCGATACGGCGGGCACGATCACCTCGCAGCAGCGCGTACGAATACACCCGGCCTTCACCGCCGTCAACGTCGACCGGGGTGCGGGCGCATTCTCATCGATGCGCACCCTGGCGCCGCCAGCCGGACGCGGATGGGAGTACCTCGTGGGGACCGGTTGGGACTTCGACGCCGAAATCGCTGAGCTTCCCGCGCTGCTCGCCGAGCACGTCAAGGCGCCGAGTGTGACCGCGGGGAGCTACGACCTGGTGATCCATCCGTCCAACCTCTGGCTGACGATTCACGAGTCCATCGGCCACGCCACCGAACTCGACCGCGCCCTCGGCTACGAGGCCGCGTATGCCGGAACGTCGTTCGCCACGCTGGACAGGCTCGGCAGCCTTCGCTACGGCAGCGCGGTCATGAACGTCACGGGCGACCGCACCGTCGAGCACGGCCTGGCGTCGGTCGGCTATGACGACGAGGGCGTGAGCGCCCAGCGGTTCGACATCGTCCGCGACGGAACTCTGGTGGGTTATCAGCTGAACCGGCAGATGGCTCAAGCCAACAACCTGGGGATGACAGCCGAGGGCCGGGCACGCTCCAACGGATGCGCCTTCGCCGACTCGGCCGGTCACATCCCGTTGCAGCGCATGGCGAACGTCTCGTTACAACCCGCACCGGACGGGCCGACGGTCGAGGAGTTGATCGGCCGCGTCGAACGCGGCATCTACGTCCTCGGCGACCGGTCCTGGTCGATAGACATGCAGCGCTTCAACTTCCAGTTCACCGCTCAGCAGTTCCACCGGATCGAGAACGGGCGGCTGGTCGGGCAACTACGCGACGTCGCGTACCAGGCCACCACGACCGATTTCTGGGGATCGATGGAGGCGGTCGGCGGCCCGCAGACGTACGTGCTCGGCGGCGCGTTCAACTGCGGCAAAGGCCAACCCGGACAGGTCGCCGCCGTCTCCCACGGCTGTCCCGCGGCGCTGTTCCGGGCAGTGAACGTCCTCAACACCGTCGCCGAGGCAGGTCACTGATGCGCCCACAGGACATCGTCGAGCTGGCATTGGCTGCCTCGAGCGCCGACGGTTGTGTGGTTATCGTCGCCGAGCACACCGAGGCGAACCTCCGCTGGGCGGCGAACAGCCTCACCACGAACGGGGTGATGCACTCGCGCGCGGTGACCGTCGTGTCGACCTTCGCCAAGGCGACGGGCACGAGTGCCGGCGTCGTGACCCGGTCCGTCACCACCACAGCGGAACTAACGGCCCTGGTGCAGGCGTCCGAGCAGGCCGGCCGCGACGCAGGGCCGGCCGAGGACGCGGTGCCACTGGTGGACAACTACGCGCACTCCGACGACTGGTCAGCCGATCCAGGCGCCACGTCGGTGCAGGTCTTCGAGCAGTTCGCCCCCGCGCTGGGCGCCATGTTCGAGCGCTGGCGCACGGCTGACCAACTTCTGTTCGGCTTCGCCGAGCACCAGCTGACCTCGTACTTCCTCGGCACCTCCACCGGACTGCGACGCCGTTTCGATCAGCCGGCCGGACGGGTGGAACTCAACGGGAAATCAGCCGACCTCACCCGCTCGGCATGGTCAGGACTGCACACGCGCGATTTCGCGGCGATCGACGTTGCGGGCCTGTGCGCAGCACTGGAAACCCGGCTCGGATGGGCAACCAAGCGCATCGAGCTACCGGCCGGCAGGTACGAGACGATCCTGCCACCGACGGCCGTGGCCGACCTGATGATCTACGCCTACTGGACCGGCTCGGCACGCGACGCGCAGGAGGGCCGCAACGTCTACGCGGCCCACAACGGGGCGACGCGCATCGGCGAGCGCCTGGCCGCGTTGCCATTGACGCTCCGCTCGGACCCGGACGAGCCAGGGTTGCAGTGCGCGCCTTTCGAGATAGCGACCCAATCCGACGGCAGCCTGCAGTCGGTCTTCGATAACGGCGCACCCGTGCCTGCTACCGACTGGATCCGCGACGGGTCGCTGGTAAATCTCGCGCGCACGCGCGCCTGGGCGGCGAAGACCAACTCGGCGCCCCAGCCGGTCGTCGGCAACCTCATCCTCGACAGTGGCGACCCGGCCCGCAAGGGCGCCGGCAGCGGGGGTGAGCAGCTCGAGGACATGATTGCGGGCACGGAGCGCGGGCTGCTCCTCACCTGTCTGTGGTACATCCGCGAGGTGGACCCGCAGACATTGCTGCTCACCGGCCTGACTCGCGACGGGGTGTTCCTCATCGAGAAAGGCGCGGTTGCAGCAGCGGTCAATAACTTTCGGTTCAACGAATCGCCGGTCGACCTGCTCGGGCGAGCAACCGAAGCCGGCCGTAGCGAGCCCACCCTCTCCCGCGAGTGGAGCGACTATTTCGTCCGGACCTCGATGCCGGCGCTTCGGATTCCTGACTTCAACATGTCGACGGTGAGCCAGGCGAAATAGCCAGTCGGGCCGGGCGGGCCGCGGCGTCGCGATGGGTCATTTCCCTGCGAGCGGGTATGTAACGCCGACGTGAGCGATCGCTCCTGTGACAATGGCCGCAATGCCCGAATGCTGCTGGAAGCGTTACCGGGGATTAAGCTTTATCGATTCCCATCCTGACACGCGTCGGTCAATTTTGACGGCGCGCAGTCGACGTTGACTGGCGAGGAGCTCTGCACATGACGGCAAGTACCGTTCCCGGTCTGGACACCGCACCCACCACGCATCCAAAGCTACTGTCCTGGGTTCGCGAGACCGCAGAGCTGACGCAGCCAGACCGTATCGAGTGGGTCGACGGTTCACCGCAGGAGTGGACGCGTATCACCGATCTGCTTGTGGAGAACGGCACCTTCGTCCGGCTGAACGCGGACGCGAAGCCCAACTCCTTCTGGTGCGCGTCGGACCCCAGTGACGTTGCCCGGGTGGAGGACCGCACCTTCATCTGTAGCCGCGACCCGAACGGCGCGGGGGCCACCAATAACTGGATGGACCCCGACGACATGAAAGCGATCCTCGTCGAGCGCTTCCGCGGCTGCATGCGCGGGCGGACGATGTACGTCCTGCCGTACTGCATGGGTCCGTTGAACGCTACCGAGCCGATGCTCGGCGTCGAGATCACGGACTCTCCTTACGTCGTCGCCTCGATGCACGTGATGACCCGCCTCGGGTCGAAGGCTCTCGCGCTCTTCGACGACGACCGCACCTTCGTGCCGGGATTGCACTCTGTGGGCGCCCCACTCGAGCCGGGCCAGGCCGACGTGCCATGGCCATGCAATGACACCAAGTATATCGTTCAGTTCCCCGATGAGCGGCTGATCTGGTCCTACGGCTCGGGTTACGGCGGCAATGCGCTGCTGGGCAAGAAGTGCTACTCGTTGCGCATCGCGTCGGTGAAGGCACGCGACGAGGGCTGGCTGGCCGAACACATGCTGATCGCCAAGCTGACCTCTCCCCAGCAGAAGGTCTACTACATCGCCGCTGCGTTCCCGTCCGCATGCGGCAAGACGAACCTGGCCATGCTCGACCCGACGCTGCCCGGCTGGAAGCTGGAAACCATCGGCGACGACATCGCCTGGATCCGCATCGGCGACGACGGACGCTTCTACGCCGTCAACCCCGAGAACGGCTTCTTCGGAGTCGCGCCCGGAACGGACTGGCACACCAACCCCAACGCGATGCGCACCATCGCGAAGGGCAACTCGATCTTCACTAATGTCGCGATGACCGACGACGGCGACATCTGGTGGGAGGGGATGGGCGAGCCGCCCTCTCACCTCACCGACTGGAAGAGGCAGAGCTGGACGCCGGACAGCGGCGAGCTGAGCAGCCACCCGAATTCGCGCTACTGCACCCCGATCGAGCAGTGCGAGACGAAGGCGGCCGAGTGGGACGACCCGAACGGCGTGCCGCTGGACGCGATCTTCTTCGGCGGCCGGCGACGCGACACGGTGCCCTTGGTGACCGAGGCCCGTGACTGGCAGCACGGTGTCTTCATGGGCGCGACACTCTCGTCGGAGACGACCGCCGCCGCCACCGGTGCGGTCGGGGTGGTGCGCCGCGACCCGATGGCCATGCTGCCGTTCATCGGCTACAACGCCGGGGACTACTTCGCGCATTGGATCGAGGTCGGTAAAGGCGCGGACGCGTTGAAGCTGCCGAAGATCTTCTACGTCAACTGGTTCCGCCGTGACACCGACGGCAACTTCGTGTGGCCGGGCTTCGGCGAGAACATTCGCGTACTCAAGTGGGCCCTCGAGCGCATCGAGGGCTCGGCGGCCGCGGTCGACACGCCGATCGGACGGGTTCCGACACCAGATGCCATCGACGTCGACGGCCTCGAGATGAGAGCCGAGGAGCTGCACAAGGCCCTCACCGTGGACGTCGAGGACTGGAAGAACGAGATCGCCGGTATCGAGGAATGGTTCGACAAGATCGGCCCTGCGCTTCCGAGTTCGTTGCGCGACGAGCTGGAGTCACTGAAGCTGCGCCTGGGCGCATGACCGCGTGATGAATCGGCCCTTTCGGGCATAGGCAGCATCGACGGTCTAGTCCGCGCTGTCGTGGTGATACTTTTCCGGCCAACGGTCGCGCCTCGATTCGCGCGACCATCCGGCCGGACCAAGCTCGGCGCTCTGATCGCGGCGGTCGTGCAGACATCCTGCGTTCCGCAGAAGACGACGACCCCCCCTCTATGCCGTACGACCCCAATTGTTCTTCACCACGGACAGCTTCCAGGGTTCGTACACCCCGCTGAAGGGCGGTGCCGGCGGCACGTTCGAGGTCACTGTCTCCTCGGGCGGCACGGCACAATCGTTCCCCGGCGCGTTCAGCATCAAGCTCCTTGGTGGCATCTACAACGGGTACAAGAACTCCGGGCCGATCCAGTGGGGCAACATCGTCTCGCTCCCGTAGCGGGTGGGGCTCACCCTGCAGAGCGGGTCGAACGTGCCGCGTCGTGCAGGGCGAGTGCGGCAATGCTGTGGGAATCGGCGAAGGTGCCCGCGCGGATCATCGTTCGCACGTCCGCCTCGCTGAACCATCGATGCACCATGTCCTGCTCGGTGACCTCCCGTCGCGGCGTCCCGCTGGTGAGGTCGGTGGCGAGAAAGACGTCGAAGGACTGCGAGCTGTAGCCGTACCCCGCGAACAGCCGGCCGAGATGGCTGAGCTGACCGGCGACGAGACCAGCTTCCTCGGCCAACTCGGCGGCAGCGAGCTGCTCGGCACTACCGCGATGGCCTGCTGCCCAGCCGCCCTGCGGGAACTCCCATTGCCTGCTGCCCACCGGATAACGGAATTGCTGAACCAGCCAGAAGCCGCCGTCGGCCCAGGGCAGCACGGTGACGAAGTCCTGCTTGTCCACCACTGCGTACACCCCCGTGCTGCCGTCGGGAAACTCCACCTGGTCCTCACGCAAGCGCAGCCACGGGTTGCGGTAGATCTCGCGGCTCGCCAGCCGCCGGATGTCGTTCACGAGCAGAGCCAACCATGCTCGAGCACGAGATCAGCGCCGTGCTTGCTCGACAGGATCAAGCGGGCGTTCTCGCCGTCGCTGCCGGTCGTCGC
Source organism: Actinomycetota bacterium (assembly GCA_030775825.1). Classification (GTDB taxonomy): domain Bacteria; phylum Actinomycetota; class Actinomycetes; order Mycobacteriales; family Jatrophihabitantaceae; genus JALYIL01. The sequence goes on along the minus strand of JALYIL010000138.1, from coordinate 10,679 downwards.
CCGCTCCACGGCGGCCTCACGTTGCCTGCCAAATTCGACGTGTCGCGCGACAAGCCGTTCGACGCGATCCGGATGGTCGATGAACCACACCTCGTCGAGCAGGGAGCGCACCTCGTCCCACGGCTCGGTCTGCAGCAGCAAGTAATTCCCCTCGACGATCACGAGCCCCGCGCCGATGGGGATGCTGACGGCATCGGGCAGTGTGACCTCGCCGCGCCGATCGAAGGCGGGCGCCAGCACAGGACCAGCGCCGGCTCGCAGTCGCCGCAGCATCGCGATGAACCCGACGGCGTCGAAGGTCTCCGGCGCGCCCTTGCGGTCCAACCGATCCAGGCGCCGCAGCTGTTCGTCAGGCAGGTGGTAGCCGTCCATCGACACGACGGCCGTCCCTACCTGGCCTGCCATCGCCGCTGCGAGATGGGATTTGCCAGCTCCGGGCGGCCCGGTAATGCCCAGGAGCCGCCGCCCGCCGCGTGCTGCCAGGCGGCGGGCTCGATCTGTCAACTCTGTCCACGACGGCGGCGGCGTCACGTGGCCCGGCGGCGGCAGAGTAGATGCGCGACGAGCCCCGTCCAGCCCGTCTGGTGTGAGGCGCCGAGCCCTTCGCCGGTATCGCCGTCGAAGTATTCGTTGAAGGTGATGTGTGCACGCCACAGCGGGTCATCGGAGGCCTCTATGCGAGCGCCGTCGGCCGGACGCCGACCGTCGGGCCCGCGGCGGAACAATGCGATGAGGCGGTCGTCGATCAGGTCGGCCGCCTGCAGCGCGGTGAGCATCGTCGCCGATCGCGCGGGAACCTCGATCACCGCAGCACGCCCCAGGAACGCATCGTAGGTCCGTAGCGCGTCCGCGAGCAGGACGTTGACCGGAAACCACACCGGTCCGCGCCAGTTGGAGTTGCCACCGAAGATGTTGCTGCGCGACTCGCCGGGCTCGTAATCGATCGTCGTCGAAGCACCGTCCACCTCGGTGACGTACGGCGTGCGGTACGCCGCTGACAGCGAGCGAATGCCATGCGGGGAAAGGAATTCGTCCTCGTCGAACATCCTGGACAGAACTCGTCTGACCTGGTCGATGTCGAGCATCGAGAGGAGCTGTTCGGGTGGCTGACCCGGCGGCCCCGCGTGGCTCAGCAGTCCCTCGAGCAGATCCGGACGACGCTGCTGCAACCATCGCAGCCGCGCGGTGAAGTCCGGCAGCAGGTCCGCGGTCCACGACGGCGCGTGCGCGACCGCCAGGATCGGCAGCAACCCCACCATCGACCGCACTCGGAGCTGCTGAACCGAGCCGTCCGGGTGGACGAGGACGTCGTAGCAGAACCCGTCATCGTCGTTCCACAGGTGGACGTTCTTCGATCCGAATGCGCGCATCGCATGAGCGATCGAGAGAAAGTGCTGAAGGAACTTCGTCGCGGTCTCGTCCCACGCGGGCACCGACACCGCCAGCTCGACCGCGATCTTGAGCATATTGAGGCAGAAGAACGCCATCCAGCTCGTCGCGTCGGACTCCTCGAGGTGGCACCCGGCCGGCAGGCCAGCGGAACGGTCGAACAGCCCGATGTTGTCCATCCCCAGGAAGCCGCCTTCGAAAACGTTCGATCCGTCGACGTCCTTTCGGTTGACCCACCACCCGAAGTTGAGCAGCAGCTTGGTGAACACGCGGATGAGGAAGTCCGAGTCGCGCCGGCCGTCGATCAGATAGACATGCCAGGCAGCCCATGCGTGAACCGGCGGGTTCACGTCGCGGAAGGACCATTCGTAAGCGGGCAGCTGACCGTCAGAGTGCATCGCCCACTCGCGGCACAACAGAAGAAGCTGCTCCTTGGCGAAGGACGGATCGACGTGCGCCAGGGCCACACAGTGGAAGGCGAGGTCCCACGCGGCGAACCAGGGATATTCCCACTCGTCCGGCATCGAGATCACATCCGCCAGAGCCAGGTGCCGCCACGAGGTATTGCGCGTGCCCGGAAGACTCCGTGCCGCAGGCGGCGCAGGTTGAGCCGGATCTCCGTCCAGCCACTGCTCGACCGACAGGCGATACAGCTGCTTGCCCCAGAGCAAGCCTGCGAACGCGCGCCGCGCTATCGCGCGGTCCTCGTCGGTCAACGTCGAGGGCAGGGTCTCGGCATAGAACTCGTCTGCCTCCGCGCGCCGATCGGTCATGACGGCGTCGAAGGCGGCCCCGAAAGTGTGTTCGTCGGGTGTGCCCGTCGACAGCCGCAGGCGGATCCTTACCGTGGCGCCCGGCTCCACCCCGTCCGAGTGCACCCAGAAGGCGCCCTTGGTTCCCGATCCAGCCGAATTCACCGCGCCTTCGTCGCCGTTCACAACCCGCCGGCCGATCCCGTCCTTGGTGTAGCCCGTCGCGTTTGCCTCGGCCCCATAGAGCGAGACCGCGTTCGTCTCGTTCTCGCAGACCAGCACGTCCCGAACGCGCAGGAGAGGATCGCCGGGATCTTCAAGGGTGAGGAAGTAGCGGCCCAAATAGTCGTGCTCGCACTCCATCGTGTGCTGACGCGGGGGCTCGCGTGGCGGGTCTATCCGGCGTAACAGCGGTCGGCGTGGGTCCCGGCCCCACACCCAGGTGTTGCGGAACCAGACCTGCGGCAACAGATCCAGCGCGGCCCGGTCGGGACCGCAATTGGTCACCTCGATCTGGATGGCGATGTCGTCGGGCGCGGCCTTGGCATAGGTGACGACCACATCGAAGAAGCGATTATCCGCAAGCACACCGGTGTCAGCGAGCTCATACTCGCGATCGTCGCGACCGCGACGGGCGTTCTCGGCTCGCAACTGCGCGTACGGAAACTCTGCCTGCGGATAGCGGTACAGCCACTGCAGGTATGAATGCGAGGGCGTGGCGTCGGTGGCCCACCAGTACTCCTTGGCATCCTCGCCGTGATTACCCTCGGAGTTGGTGAGCCCGAACAGGCGCTCCTTGAGCACCGGGTCGCGGCCGTTCCACAGTGCCACGGAGAAGTTGAGGAAGCCGAAGCGATCGCAGATGCCGCCGAGGCCGTCCTCGCCCCACCGGTAGGCCCGCTGGTGTGCGTGTTCGAACGGGAAGTACGCCCATGCATTGCCATCGGCGGAGTAGTCCTCCCGGACCGTTCCCCATTGCCGCCCGGACAGGTAGGGACCCCACAGACGCCACGATCCGGTGGCGTCGGGAGATTCGGCCAGGCGGGCATGTTCGGCGCTGCGATCGTCGGCCTGCGGTGCCGGGGCTAAATGTCGTGGGCTCACCGCGCCAGCCTGTCACCTCGGCTCGGGCCCTTTGATAGGCACCGTCGGCGCGGGGTGCCCCACCTGCCCACATGGGTCGCGAAATTCGCTTCATTGGGCGCGTATCGTCGGATGATCGTGCTGGACGACACTGCTCTGTCTGCCGAGCGCGCCCATCTCGAGACCGCTCGACGGTGCCTGGCCACGATGACGCTCCGCGCCTCGGCGATCGCCGACTACGGCGTCGACGAGCTCGCCAGCCAGTCACTGGGACGCCTGCGCGCCGAACGGCTGCAATCGCTGGGCGCAGATCCCGCGGCTCCGGTGTTCTTCGGCCGGATTGACCGCGCGGCCGACGCTGACACCGGGGGCGTCCCCGATCGTGAGACCGATCGTGGCGCCGAACGTGGGCCCGTCGAGGTGTTCCACATCGGGCGGCGCCACATTCGTGACGACGCAGGCGACCCCGTCGTCATCGACTGGCGAGCTCCGATCGCACGCGCCTTCTATCGTGCTGCCCCCGCCAACCCGATGGGGGTGCGGCTGCGCCGCCGTTTCGGCTTTCACCTCGGGGACTTGACGTCCTTCGAGGACGAGCATCTGTCCCTGGGCGAATCGCTCGGGCTCGCCTCCGAGCTCCTGCGGGAGGAGATCGAACGCCCCCGGGTGGGGCCGATGCGCGACATCGTGGCCACCATCCAGCCCGACCAGGACGACCTCGTCCGCGCTGACCTCGACACGTCGCTGTGCATTCAGGGCGCACCGGGCACGGGAAAGACCGCCGTCGGCCTGCACCGTGCCGCCTACCTGCTCTACACCTATCCGGAACGGCTTCGTCGGTCCGGGGTGCTGGTCGTAGGGCCGAACCGAGCCTTCCTGCACTACATCGCTCAAGTGCTGCCATCCCTCGGCGAAGCAGGCATCGAACAGAGCACCGTCGGGGATCTGATGCAGTGGCCGGCACCGGGAGTTGAGCCGACCGGCGCCGCCGTACTTAAAGGCGACGCTCGGATGGCTGACGTGCTGCTGCGGGCAGTCCTCGCCCACATCGCCAAGCCTGCCGAGGACCTTGTCGCGATCGTGGGGACGAAGCGGTACCGGGTCGGCGCGCACCACCTGCGCCGCTACGTCGACGACGCACGCCGCGCGCTGCGCGACGGCCTGAGGTGGTCGACTGCCCGTGAACGCCTGCGCATGCAGGTCGCGGAAGATGTCCGGCGTCAGCGTGAGGATGCCGGTGGGGCTCCGTCGGACGCCGACACGGCCAAGGTTGCCCGTACAGCCGCCGTCAGCGGATTTCTCGACACCGTGTGGCCGTCGCTATCGGCACCGGCGCTGCTCGAACGCCTCTACAGCGACGCTGAGTTCCTGCGCCGCTGCTCGTCGACCGTACTGAGCGAAGGCGAGCGCGAACTGCTGATGCGCCCGGCGGCTCGCTCGATCAAGGCCACCAGCTGGACACCGGCGGATGCGGTCCTGCTCGACGAACTCACCGGGTTCTTGGACGCGACGGCGACCTTCGTCCACGCGGTGGTGGACGAAGCGCAGGATCTGTCCGCGATGCAGTGCCGGGCGATCGCACGTCGTTGCCCGCTCGGTTCGATCACCGTCCTGGGCGACCTCGCTCAGGCGACAACTCCGTGGGCCGTCGGAAGCTGGGCTCAGACGATGCTTCACCTCGGCCATGAGGGTGCGGCGTTGCGGCCACTGACGACGGGGTACCGCGTCCCGGGTGAGGTACTGGACGTCGCGAACCGGTTGCTCCCCCACATCGCGCCGGGTATCGCGCCGGCGACATCCGTGCGGCGCGGCGCCGACGCGCTGAGCTTTCGGCCTCATGCGGCGCTCGCTGAGGAGCTGCGGCGCTGCCTGTCGATCGAAGGATCGGTGGGCGTGATCACCGCCGACCGCGAAGCATCCGAGACCTTGCGAGAATTGCACGATGCGGGAATCGACGCGCGGCCGGTGCACGCCGACGCCGACGCCGACGCCGACGCCAGGGTCAGCGTTGTCCCGGCGAGCCAGGCCAAGGGGCTCGAGTTCGACTCCGTCGTGCTCATCGAGCCGGCAACCATCGTCGGCGAGCAAGCAACGCACATCGCCGGTCTGCGGCATCTGTACGTGGTGTTCACCCGCGCCGTGTCCAGGCTCTGTGTGATCCACGACGCGCCGCTACCCCCGGAACTCGCCCGCTAGGTCGGGCTCCACTCGGCACGTGCGAACTAATGCCTGGCCGTGATGCGTCAGGCGAGCCCGAATAGGGGTGAGCCCGCCGGCCGCGGGCTGCACCGTCTGCGGCGCGGCGGTTCGTAGGCACAATCAGCTGTCCTAGGGGGCCCCCTGGGGCGTTGGGGATATGGTTGGAACCCCTGGGTATCTCCGGAGGTACGCCACCCCTGTACCAACGGTATCCATTCGCCAATAGCGCATTGGCGCGGCAACCCCGCCCTCTGCGTCCCGACGAAGGAGCAGCCGGTCGATGACAGAGCATGTACGGGCCGTGCACCCGGAACCGGACATGGTCCAGCTCCTGACCCCCGAGGGGCAGCGGGTCGAGCACCCCGATTATCCACTCGATATCACCGACGACGAGATCTGCGCGCTGTATCGCGACCTCGTCCTGGTGCGGCGAATCGACACCGAGGCCATCGCCTTGCAACGCCAGGGCGAACTGGGCCTTTGGGCCTCGCTACTCGGCCAGGAAGCCGCTCAGATCGGTGCTGGCCGCGCCCTGCGGGCGCAGGACATGGCATTTCCCAGCTATCGCGAGCACGGAGTCGCCTGGTGCCGCGGCGTCGAGCCGCTCACCCTGCTCGGGCTGTTCCGCGGGACCAATCTCGGCGGTTTCAGTCCCTACGAGCACAACTTCAATACGTACACGATCGTCATCGGTGCCCAGACCCTGCACGCCACCGGCTACGCGATGGGAGTCGTGCGCGACGGTGACGTCGGCACCGGCGATCCTGACCGCGACACCGCGGTCCTTGCATTCTTCGGCGATGGCGCATCGAGCCAGGGCGACGTCAACGAAGCCTTCGTGTGGTCGGCGGCCGGCAACCTGCCGGTGGTTTTCTTCTGTCAGAACAACCAGTGGGCCATCAGTGAGCCGGTGGCGACGCAGAGCCGGGTACCGCTCTACCAGCGCTCACGTGGCTTCGGATTTCCAGGCATACGGATCGACGGTAACGACGTCCTGGCGAGCCTGGCGGTCACGCGCAAGGCACTCGACGATGCGCGCAACGCCCAGGGCCCCATGCTGATCGAGGCCTTCACCTACCGGATGAATCCGCACACCACCTCTGACGACCCGACCCGGTATCAGGTCGCCGACGTGCGCGAGACGTGGAAGCTGAAGGACCCGATCGCGAGGGTCAAGGCATACCTCACCCGGCAGGCGACGGTTTCGCGTGATTTCTTCCAGGGAGTCGAACAGGAGTCTCAAGCGCTGGCTGAGCACGTCAGGGTGGGTTGCCGCGCGCTCGCCAATCCGACACCGGAGTCGCTGTTCGATTCGGTCTACGAACAGATGCCCGACGAGCTGCGCGAGCAGCGCGAGGAGTTCGTGGCCTTCGTGGGGTCGATTGCCGAGGCGAGCCACTGATGCCTCCCGTAACGATGGCGAAGGCGCTCAACGACGGGCTGCGCAAGGCAATGGAGGACGACGCCAAGGTTGTCATCATGGGTGAGGACGTCGGCAAGCTGGGCGGCGTCTTCCGCATAACGGACGGGTTGCAGAAGGACTTCGGCGAGGACCGCGTCATCGACACCCCGCTCGCCGAGTCCGGCATCATCGGCACGGCGGTCGGTCTCGCGATCCGCGGCTACCGGCCGGTCTGCGAAATTCAGTTCGATGGCTTCGTCTTCCCCGCCTTCGACCAGATCGTCAGCCAGGTCGCAAAGATCCACACTCGCTCGGCGGGACTGGTGAAGATGCCGATCACGATCCGCATCCCGTTCGGCGGCGGCATCGGCGCGGTCGAGCACCACAGCGAATCGCCGGAATCGTATTTCGCCCACGCGCCCGGTCTGAAGATCGTGAGTTGTTCCAATCCTTCCGATGCGTACTGGATGATTCAGCAGTCCGTCACCTCCGACGACCCGGTGATCTTCTTCGAGCCGAAGCGACGCTATTGGGCCAAGGGCGAGATTGCGCCTGAACCGAGCCCCCTGCACACCTCACGCGTAGTCCGGGTAGGTGCACACGTCACCATCGCCGCCTACGGCCCGATGGTGACCACCGTCCTGGAAGCGGCGTCGGTGGCCGCCGAGGAAGGTCACGACGTCGAGGTGCTCGACCTGCGCACGCTGTCTCCATTCGACATGCCGACAGTGCTGAACTCGGTGCGCAAGACAGGTCGACTCATCGTGGTACACGAGGCATGGCGCAACGTGAGCATCAGCTCGGAACTCGCCGCGCGAGTACAGGAGCAGGCCTTTTACTCGCTGCAGGCTCCGATCCTGCGCGTCACCGGCTACGACACCCAATACCCGCCGAGCCGCCTGGAAGAGGAGTGGTTGCCCAACGTCGACCGTATCCTCGACGCAGTTGAGAGCTCGCTCTCCTTCTGAAAGGCCTCACCGACGTGGCTGATCTCAAGCAATTCAAGCTCCCCGACATCGGCGAAGGACTGACCGAGGCCGATGTCCTCACCTGGCACGTGAAGGTGGGCGATGTCGTCGAGGTCAACCAGATCATCGTCGAGGTGGAGACGGCCAAAGCCGCCGTAGAGCTTCCCTCGCCGTTCGCCGGCCTGGTCACCGCGCTGCACGTTGACGAGGGTGCGACAGTCGATGTCGGCACGCCGATCATCACGATCGATGTCGCTCCCGGGGCCGTCCTGCCCCCGGTCGGGTCGGCTGACGGCATCCCGTCGCTGCCGGTTTCCACCTCCGACCCAGCCAGCGACATCACTGGCGCTCCCACCGCGGTTCCGGGCGAGCCGCAGCGCCAGTCCGTGCTCGTCGGTTACGGGCCCCGCGCCGAGGGCGGTACCTCACGGCGCCGACCGCGCAAGGATCCCGTCGGGCCGTCCGCGCAAACTGGCTTCGATCCGCCGCCGGCCGCGCCGAGCATCGTGCTTGCCAAGCCACCGGTCCGCAAGCTCGCCAAGTCATTGGGCGTCGACCTGGGCCAGGTCCGACCGACCGGGCCCAACGGCACGGTCTCGCGGGACGACGTTGCGCAGGCTGCCAACGGCCCAGGCACCCCCAGGCCCGCATCGGCCGGATCTTCCGCGGCACGCGAGACGCGGATTCCGATCAAGGGTGTGCGCAAGCACACGGCCAACGCGATGGTCACCTCTGCGTTCACCGCACCCCACGTCACGGAGTTCGTGACGATCGACATGAGCGCAACCATGCAGCTACGCGAACGGGTGGGTGCTCGCCGCGAGTTCGGTGACGTCAAGGTATCGCCGCTCGTGTTCCTGGCGAGGGCGGTGATCTTGGCCGCGGCAAGGACACCCGAGATCAACGCGAGCTGGGACGAGGCTGCTGGCGAGATCGCCGTCAAGCACTACGTGAACCTTGGTATCGCGGCGGCCACTGATCGCGGGCTGATCGTGCCGAATGTCAAGGATGCCGACCAGCTGTCCCTTCTCGAGTTGGCGCGAGCCATCGCGGCGCTTACCGAACTTGCCCGCTCCGGCAAGACTCCGCCGGCCCACATGAGCGGCGGCACGATCACCATCACCAATGTCGGCGTGTTCGGCGTCGATACAGGGACGCCGATCCTCAACCCCGGCGAGGCGGGGATCGTGGCCTTCGGGGCGGTGCGGCGCATGCCGTGGGTCGTCCCGGGGATCGACGGCGGATCCGAGACGATCGAGCCGCGCTGGGTTACCCAGCTGGCGGTGTCCTTCGATCACCGGGTGGTGGATGGCCAGCAGGGCTCGCAGTTCCTGTCCGACGTCGGTGCCCTCCTTACAGATCCGGGCCTCGCGATGCTGTGAGTGGCGTGTCCTTAGACACACCTGGGCATATTGGCGAGATTCGTTAGGTTGAGTCGGTATTCTGGTTAACAGATCAGGACACCGAAAGAAGGCTCACCATGATGAACACCAGCAAGCTGGCAGCAAAGCTTCGTCAGCGTCGCAACACCCGCGAGTTCGAGCGGGCGCTGCGCACCGCGTCACCCGCGATGCAGCAGGAGCTTCTAGCCGCCGCGGCGCGCCAGACGCTGTTCAACCACTGACCGCCGCTTCCTGCCTCTGAGGGACCGCCCTTGTGCAGCCTGGCGGGCTGCGCAGGGGCTGATCACTTGGCCTGGGCGGACGACCTTGATCACGGCGGCGAGGCGGGGACCTTGTAACGTCGAGTTGTGACAAATCATCCCATCCGCATCGGCCTGCAACTGCAACCTCAACACGCGGACTACGCCACGATCCACCGAACGGTCCGCGAAGCCGAGGACCTCGGCGTCGACGTCATCTTCAATTGGGACCACTTCTATCCTCTCTACGGCCCAGCCGATGGCCAGCACTTTGAGTGCTGGACCATGCTCGGAGCGTGGGCGGAGCAGACGAGCCGGGTGGAGTTCGGCGCGCTGGTCACGTGTAACAGCTACCGAAACCCGGAGTTGCTGGCCGACATGGCGCGTACGGTCGACCACATCAGTGGCGGCCGGCTGATCTTCGGCATCGGCTCTGGCTGGTTCCAGCGAGATTACGACGAGTACGGCTATGACTTCGGGACGGCCGGTGCTCGTCTCGGCCAACTCGCCGACGCGCTACCGCGCGTCGAATCTAGGTGGGCCAAGCTCAACCCGCCTCCGACGCGCAAGATTCCAGTGCTGATCGGGGGTGGCGGTGAGCGTAAGACCCTGCGCATGGTTGCGCAGCACGCCGATATCTGGCACTCGTTCAGCGATGTCGCAACCCTCCGCCACAAGTCCGAGGTTCTGGCGCGTCACTGCAAGGAGCTAGGACGCGATCCGTCCGAGATTCAGCGCTCCGTCGGAACGCCGGACGGCGACCCGGCGGCGGTCGCGGCGCCCTTGCTGGAGGCAGGAGCCACCCTGTTCACCGTCGGCCTCGGCGGTCCGGAGTATGACCTGAGCAAGCTCAAGGCGTGGGTTTCCTGGCGGGACAGAAGCTAGAACAACAAGGGCCCCGCCGTAGCGGGGCCCTTGTCGTGTCACGTCCGTTCAGAGCGGGCGGACGTTCTCCGCTTGCGGGCCCTTCTGGCCCTGCGTGATGTCGAACTCGACGCGCTGGTTGTCATCCAGGCTGCGGTAGCCATCGGCCGAGATCGCCGAGTAGTGGACGAAGACGTCTGGTGCGCCACCATCTGGTGCGATGAAGCCGAAGCCCTTCTCGCTGTTGAACCACTTAACCGTGCCCTGAGCCACGACTTTCTCCTCTTGCTGCAAGGAATCCGCACCGTGCGGGTTCCGAGGTCACCACCGGGCGAACAACCAATTCCCGACAGCCAGGAGAAGGAAGAATCAACCGGTTA
>JALYIL010000137.1 GCA_030775825.1 Actinomycetota bacterium | reverse complement strand
CTCTTACTGCGGCCCTCGACCAGCACCGACGTGACGATCAGCTGCGGCATCCCCATCGTTCACCCCTTGGCTCAGGTGTGAACGATGTCCCGAGACAGGTGTGAACGATGTCTAGAACTCAGACACCTCCGGCCCCACCCCCTTGCCCACTCCCGCCGGCCCCTCGGGGCGTGAGCGGATGTCATGGCCGACGCTGGTCAGGCACTTGCCATCGGCGAGCCGCCATTTCCAGCCGTGCATCTGACAGGTCAGCACACCGTCCTCGATCGAGCCGAAGCGGGTCAGGTCGGCTTTGAGGTGCGGGCACCGGCGCTGCAACTGCCAGCCGTCTCGCGTAATCGTCTCTGCTGCTTCGGTGACGTTCTGCTCGACGAACCAACCTTCGGCGTAGTTCAGTCGCTCCTCGGACAGGCACTTGAAGAAGACGTAGACGAACTCGTTGTACGGGCCGATGCGCTGTGCCGAGAACCTGCAGGACAGGAACAGTGAGTTGACCCAGTCGATCTCATGATCGTGGATCAGCTTCTCCAGGTAGGCCCGGCGCGTCCGGAACCGGTAGCGCACCTTCTCGCCCTGGTAGGCACGAACCTCGCGCGCGACAAAGTCGAGGATGATGTCCACGTCGCCGCGATCGGCATCCTCAGCGGTCAGGCGCACGCCACCATCGATACCCGTGGCGATGTGATCGGCTTCCTCCAGCAGCGGAGTGAACCACTCTTGAAGCGCCGGCAGGATCTCGATCTCGGGGTGGGCCCAGGTCGCCTTCGCGGCAATGACCTCCGGCATGCGGCGCGCCTGATATTCGCGCAGGTAGCTCTCCTTGTGGGTGAACAGCTTCGCGACGTCGTCGTCCGGGATCGGATGGCGCACCGCGCAGTCAGGGTCAGCGAGGTCGGCCACCGTGCCCGGAAGCAGCAGGCGTCCTTCGTGATGGCCCTTGCTGGCTAACCACTCGAGGAAGACGTGCTGGTCCGGGAAGATGTTGGACTCGTCGCCGAAGATGTCGTTGAATCCCCACAGCTGCTCATCAAGGAAGCACGGCGGTCCGGCGGTCGGAAACACGAATCGCGCACAGCATTCCTCTATGTAGCGAAGGGTGCGATCGAACTGGCGCTCGCGTTTGGACAACCCGAGGGCATGCTTGGCCCGAGCCGGCAGTTCGTAGACCATCGGGAACCAGATCGCGCCGGAGAACTGCACCAGGTACCCGTCGACGGGCCCGAGTTCCTTGAAGGCGTCAAGCTCCGCGGGGCGGGCGTCGTTCTGGTTCAGGACGCGATGAAGGCCGTCCGATACCCATAACGACGCGTCGCCGATGGGCCCGTCGGTGGGTGAGATCAGCGACTGGATCATCACCTGCAGGCCGTCGACATCAATCGGCTCGCCGTTGTCAGTCCTGATGAAGTTCGTGAAACCGACGTGGCGCAGCGCGTCCTCGAGTTCGCTGGTCGGATAGTCCGGGAGCAGGATCGTGGCCTTGCTGCTGATGTGGGTTCGAAGATGTTCGGCGTCGAAATGATCGCGGTGCAGGTGGCTGACGAACAGGTAGTCCACTTGCCCGATCCGGTCCCAGTCGAGCTGAGAGTTGTCAGGGAACGGGAACCATGACCCGAGGTAGGCAGGGTTGACCCAAGGATCGGTGAGGATGGTGCCGTGCGCCGTCTCCAGCAGGACGCTGGCGTGTCCGAGACCGGTGATGCGCATGGATCGACCCTAATGCCAGAATGGGTATGACTGACGCACCGCATCACCGACAGGAGTGCGCCGACGTGGCCCTGGACCCGCACAGCGAACCGGCCGATCTGAGCCTGCCCGAGGACTACAAGCTCGAACATCCCGACGAGCACCCGACGGATTGGGGCTGGCACGGTGAGTGGGGTCGCGGGGCCCGGGTCGCGGGCTGGGTCGTGGCCGCGATCCTCTTGCTCATGACGACGGCAACCCACTACAACGGCATGGGCACACTGTGGCTGTCCATGATCGCGGGCGGCATGGTCGTCGTCTTGCTCGCCGACATCCAGCGTCGCAAGAACGCCTGGCGGCGCTGACGGCTCCGGGCTGCGATGGGCCTGGCTCCTGGCTGCGATGGCCTCGCTCAGACCTCGAGCTCCATCTGGGCCCAAGGCGAGTCGTACTCGGTGGTGAGCAGTTCCAGAAACGGCACGGCATCGAATGCCTCCGGCCCGAGGACGCCAGCGCCGGTCCATACCCCGCGGTGGATCAACTCGAGCGCGACGATCGGGTTGACGGCGGTTTGCCAGACGACGGCTTGCGTCGCGTACTCGGCCATCGACCACGCGTTGTCGACAACGTGGTACAGGTACGTCGACCGCGGCGAACCATCCTTGCCGAGGCCCCGCACCCACAGGCCGGCACACGTCTTGCCGTGCATCCGCTCCCCAAGCCCCGCCGGGTCAGGAAGGCATGCCGCGACGACGTCGCGCGGTGAAACGTCGATGCCGCCGACGGTGACCTTCTCCGTGCTGTCCAGGCCCAGCATGCGCAGTGTCTTGAGCACGCTGATGAACTGCTCACCGAGTCCGTACTTGAAGCTCACCCGCGCGGCATCGATCCATCGCGGAATGAGCAGGACCTCCTCGTGCTCGACGTTGACGCACTCCACCGGCCCGATGCCGTCGGGAAAGTCGAATATCTCCGGCTCGCTGAACGGTTCGGTCGTGAACCATCCCCGGTCCCTTTCATAGATCACCGGCGGATTGAGGCATTCCTCGATGGTCGTCCAGATCGAGAACGACGGCGCGAACTCGTACCCGTCGACGGTCAGATTTGATCCGTCCCGCACCCCCGCCTCGTGAATCTCGCTGAACAGATGATCCGCGGCGTAGCGCGCGAACACGTCTGCCAGCCCTGGCTCGACACCCATACCGACCAGGGCGATCCGACCTGACGCTTCCCACTGCTGCTCGAGCTCGAACTGCTCGTCGCCAAGCTTGATCCCCGGTTGGGAGAATGGCCGGGTGGGATGGGGCTTGGACAGCGACATCGCCATATCCAGATAGTCGATTCCGGTGCTCAGGGCGGCTCGGAAGATCGGCATCGTAAACCGGGGGTCGGTGGCACCGAGGACGGCATCGACCTGCGCGCGCTCGATTACCTGCTCAATCGCCTGCTGATCCGAGGCATCGAGGGCAACCGCGCTGACCCGCGGGTCATCGACCGCCCCGACCGCGGCTTGCGCCCGCCCGAGGTCATGGTCGGCGACGAAGACCGCGGTCAGGAAGCGACGACGAACGGCGATGCGGACGGCGGCCGAACCGACGCCGCCCGCGCCGAGGATCAGTAAGCGCATTGGCGCACCCTAGCGTGCGACCACCATGAACGCGACGAAATCCATATGTAACAACCCATTGGAGCAACGGAAAGCCTTGCGCCTCAGCCTGAAGCATGCGATAAACGCACGTAACTATCGCTGGCCACCGTCTGGGAGCAATCTTGACAGTCGAAGCAGTTCGCGAAAGCCCACGATCTTCCGACGATGGTGGCAAAGGACTCAAGACCGGCGTCTTGGGACTCGTGTCAAGTGTCGTCATCGGAGTCGCATCGACGGCCCCGGCCTACAGCCTCGCGGCAACCCTCGGGTTGATCGTCGCCCTGATAGGGCTCCAATCGCCAGCCATCGTGTTGCTGGCGTTCGTGCCCATCTTGTTCGTGTCGGTTGGCTACCAGCAGCTGAACAAGCGGGAGCCGGACTGCGGGACGACGTTCACCTGGGCGACAAAGGCGTTCGGACCCAAATCCGGCTGGATGGGTGGTTGGGGCATCATCGCGGCTGACCTGCTGGTCATGTCGAGCCTCGCGCAGGTCGCGGGCGTGTACGTATTCCAGCTGGTCGGAGCGCACGGTATCGGCTCGAACGCATCCAGCGGTTGGGTCCTGCTCGTCGGCCTGAGCTGGATGGCCTTGATGACCTACATCTGCTATCGGGGCATCGAAATTTCCGCGGCGATGCAGCGCTGGCTGCTGACCATCGAGGTCCTGATGCTGGCCGTCATGGCCGTCGTTGCCCTGGTAAAGGTGTATTCGGGCCACGGCGTGGCCGGGGTATCGATCCATCCCGCGTGGTCCTGGTTCAACCCGCTCGACATCAAGCAGAACGGCCATTTCTCCTTCAGCCTGTTCTCCCAGAGCATGCTGTTGATGTTGTTCATCTACTGGGGCTGGGACTCGGCCGTGTCGGTGAACGAAGAGACCAAGGAACGCGACAAGACTCCGGGCCGGGCGGCCGTTATCTCCACGGTGCTGCTGCTCGCCATCTATGGGGTGGTGACGATCGCCGCCCAGGCATTCTCGGGCGTCGGCTCGGATGGCATCGGGCTGGGCAACTCGAACAACTCCCGCGACGTCCTCAGCGTCCTGGGCAGCTCCATCTTCGGCAC
Organism: Actinomycetota bacterium; assembly: GCA_030775825.1. Lineage (GTDB taxonomy): Bacteria > Actinomycetota > Actinomycetes > Mycobacteriales > Jatrophihabitantaceae > JALYIL01. Next base: position 39,792 of record JALYIL010000137.1, on the reverse strand, counting down.
GTCCACCTTCGGCACGGTCATGACGAAGCTGCTGCTGTTCATGGTGCTCACCTCCGCGGCCGCGTCCACCCAGACGACCATCCTGCCGACCGCGCGCACGACGCTGTCGATGGCGGCGTTCAAGGCGATTCCACGTACCTTCGGCAAGATCCACCCCAAGTACTTCACCCCGACGAGTTCGACCCTCTGGATGGGTGGACTGTCGGCGGCGATCTACATTCCGATGAACTACTACGACGGTGGCAATCTCATTCCCGACGCGGTGACCGCCATCGGCGTGATGATCGCGTTCTACTACGGCTTCACTGGGCTGGCTTGCGCGTGGTACTACCGCCGCGAGCTCACCAACAGTCCACGGGATTTTGTGCTCAAGGGGCTGATCCCGCTACTCGGCGGTGCCATGCTCTGGACCGGCATGGTCCTCACCATCATTCAGGACTGGAAGCCGGCCAATAGCCTCGTGCAGTGGAACCTGCACTTCTCGCCCCACTGGCACATCGGCTTTGCGTTCATCCTCGGGGTGGGCGGGCTGCTGATCGGCTTCGTCTTGATGCTGGTTTCCTCGACGGTTTACCGGCCCTTCTTCCGCGGTGAAACGCTCAATCGGGACACGCCGGTCTTCCTGGCCGAGGACGCCCCGCTCACGGCCGGTCTGACACTTCCCGACTCAGGCTCGCAGGAGCATTTGGTGCTCCCGAAGGACTAGTCCTCCCGTACAACTAGAGCTCCCGTACGACTAGGGCCGCCACCCCCAGGCGCCGACGTGCCAGCGAGTGGCGACGTCCCCTGCCGCAGGGCTAGCCTGCGCGAGCCGCCGCCCGCGCACGCTGCCGCTCGCGTTGCTCCACGAACCGGGCTGCCTGCTGGTCGAGCGCCGCGAGGAAGGTGTCAACCTCGTCGCGCGCCGCCTGTCCCGATGGCCCAAAGTCATCCCGGGAGAAGATCCGCCAGAATCGCAGCGCGGGTTGGATCACCTCGTCGTGGTGCAGGCGGAGATCGTAGATCCCGGCCTTGGCGATGGTGACCGAGTTGCGCAGGAACCCTGGCATCCCCGCGCCTGGCATCTCGAAACCGATGACCTCGTCACGGATTGCCTGCATCGTGGCGTCGGGCGCCCGATCGAGGGCGGCCGCGACCAAGTTCCGATAGAACACCATGTGCAGGTTCTCGTCGGTAGCGATCCGCGCGAGCAGCTGTTCGGCTATCGGGCATCCGGTCGCGAGTCCCGTGTTGCGGTGCGAGACGCGGGTAGCCAACTCTTGAAACGACACGTACGCGACGGTGTGGAGTGGGGACTTGTCGCCCGAGTCATAGCCTGCGCTCATGTGCTGCATGCGCAACCGCTCGAGTTCCACGGGATCGACGCCGCGGGTCACGACGAGGTAATCGCGAAGTGCGATCCCGTGGCGCCCTTCCTCCGCGGTCCATCGGCCGACCCATTGCCCCCAGGCCCCGTCGCGGCCGAAGCGGGTGGCGATCTCGCGGTGATAGGACGGCAGGTTGTCTTCAGTGAGCAGGTTGACGATCATCGCCGTGCGTGCGACCGGATCGAGCGGACTGTCCTGCGGACGCCAATCCTCGCCCCCGAGAAAGGCGAAGTCCCGGCCACGGCTCCACGGCACGTAATCGTGCGGATGCCATTCCCTGGCCACCGCGAGATGGCGCTCGAGGTTCTGCGCGACGACCGGCTCCAGTTCGTGGAGCAAGCCGGCGCTCACCCCAGCGTCGGTGTCGGGCTCATCCAGAAGGGTCATGGGCCAATACTCCTTCCCCGATCGCGGGATTCGCTAATCGCGAGATCGCTAATCGCGGCACTAATCGTGGGGTTCGCCCAATCGCCGGGCTACCTACGCCTACGTTAGCGTAAGTTGTCGGGTCACCCGGCCCCGTCCTTACCTACCATCCAGTAACGGCAGCAACGGGTCCCATCTCGCGCCACCGTCGCCGTCCATTCGGCGCCGGGCCATCCCGGTCAGGGCCTCGAGAACAACCCGGTTGGCCAATCCCGACGTGATCCCGGCGTGGTCGTACGGTGGCGATACCTCGACCAGATCCATTCCGACCACCGGCAACTCGTAGGCGATGCGCCGAACGGAATCCAGCAACTCCCGGGCGGTCAACCCGCCCGGCTCGGGCGTCCCGGTGCCCGGCGCGTGGCTCGGATCGCATACGTCGATGTCGACGGACACGAACACCCCGTCACAGTTGTCCATCGCGACGCTGAAGGCCTCGGTGAGGCATGCCGAGAGCCCCCTGGCCCCGATCTCGGACATCTCATACGAGCGCATACCGTGCTCGGCCATCCACGCGAGCGTATCGGGCTCCGGCCAGTAGCCGCGCAGGCCGATCTGCAGGAAGCGATCGCCGCGGAGGGCGCCGGATTCGATGAGTCGGCGCATCGGCTGGCCGTGGCCGATCAGCGACCCGAATTCGATGTTGCCGGTGTCGGCGTGCGCGTCGAAGTGGATCATCGAGATGCGGCCCTGACCAAGGTGTTGCGCGACGCCGGCGGCGTCGGGCCACGCAATGGTGTGATCGCCGCCGAGGATGAGCGGCACGGCGCCGGTGGCCGTGACGGTGTGCACCGCGACCTGCAGATCACGGACCGACCGCGCCGCGTCGCCGGAGAACAACTCGACGTCGCCGGCGTCGTATACCCGCAGATCGCGCAGCCCGTCCACACGCATCGCCAGCGACGGTCGGGAGCCGTCATGCGGCAGGTAACACGTCTGGCGGATGTATTGGGGTCCGAATCGGGTGCCGGCGCGGTGTGAGGTACCCCCGTCGAACGGCGCACCCAGAATGACCACGTCCGCGTCTGCGTAGGTTGCCGGATCGGCCCAGTCACAGCGGTCGACGCCCAGGAAGGTGATGTCCGGACCGAACTGCGCCCCGTAGCGGCTCATGCGGCTCCTTCAGGTGAACTTTGGACGACACCGACGCTGCCCCGACTAAGCTATTCTGATCCTGAAACGATGCGCAACGAGGGAATTCGTAGATTCGCCACGGTAATTCAACGAATTCACTTGCTAAGTTCCACAACGTTGGGTAGACCATAGGCTGTGGCTCGCACCGGACCCCGAGAGCATGTGGACGACACTGCCAAGGCGATCATCGAGCAGCTACAGCAGGACGGGCGGATGCCGTACTCGACGATCGGCAAGGCTGTGGGGCTTTCCGAGGCTGCGGTGCGTCAACGGGTTCAGAAGCTCGTGGACGGCGGGGTGATGCAGATCGTCGCGGTCACCGATCCGATGCAGATCGGATTTGCCCGCCAGGCAATGATCGGCATATCCGCCTCCGGCGACCTCGAGGTGATCGCCACCAAGCTCGCGGCGATCGACGAGGTGGACTACATCGTCATCACCGCTGGATCCATGGATCTGCTGGTCGAGGTCGTTGTCGAAGACGACGATCACCTGCTGCGTCTGGTGAACGGCAGCATTCGCAGCATCGAAGGCGTGATCCGCACGGAGACCTTTCTCTATCTGAAGCTCGTCAAACAGACCTACAACTGGGGCGCACGATGACAACACACGTTCAGTCCATCTCCGAACCGCAGACCTACGACGCCGCCGCGCTGTCGGCGAGCGCACGCGAGCACTTGTGGATGCACTTCACTCGGCAATCGGCCTATGCGAGCGCACCCGTGCCGACGATCGTCCGCGGGGAAGGCGCGCGGATCTACGACTCGAACGGCAGGAGCTACCTGGACGGACTGGCCGGCCTGTTCGTCGTCCAAGCCGGGCACGGCCGAGTCGAGCTTGCTGAGGCCGCCTACAAGCAAGCATCCGAGCTGGCGTTCTTCCCGATCTGGTCCTACGCGCATCCGCCGGCGATCGCGCTCGCCGACCGCCTCGCCAACTTCGCGCCCGGTGACCTCAACAAGGTTTTCTTCACCACCGGCGGCGGGGAGGCGGTCGAGACCGCGTGGAAGCTCGCGAAGCAGTACTTCAAGCTCGCGGGAAAGCCGATGAAGCATAAGGTCATCAGCCGCTCCATTGCATACCACGGCACCCCGCAGGGAGCGCTGTCGATCACCGGCATCCCGGACGCGAAGAAGTGGTTCGAGCCGCTGGTGCCGGGCGCCCACAAGGTCGCCAATACCAACTTCTATCGAGCACCCGAACACGGCGACGATCTCGAGGCGTTCGGCCGCTGGGCCGCCGATCAGATCGACTGGGCCATCCAGATGGAGGGACCTGACACCGTTGCGTGCGTCTTCCTGGAGCCGGTCCAGAACTCAGGCGGCTGCTTCCCGCCGCCGCCAGGCTATTTCCAACGCGTTCGCCAGATCTGCGACAAGCATGACGTGCTCCTCGTCTCCGACGAGGTCATCTGCGCATTCGGCCGCCTCGGTACGATGTTCGCCTGCGACAAGTTCGGCTACGTCCCGGACATGATCACCTGCGCCAAGGGCCTCACGAGCGGCTACTCCCCCATCGGAGCGTGCGTGGTCAGCGACCGAATTGCCGAACCTTTCTGGAGCGGCTCGGACTACTTCCCCCACGGCTACACCTTTGGCGGGCACCCCGTCTCCGCGGCCGTGGCGATGGCTAACCTCGACATCTTCGAGCGCGAAGGGCTCAACGAGCATGTCCTGCAGCACGAAGGTGCCTTCCGCGCGACCTTGAGCAAGCTGAACGATCTGCCCATCGTTGGCGACGTCCGCGGAGACGGTTACTTCTACGGCATCGAGCTCGTCAAGGACAAGGCCACCAAGGAAACGTTCGACGAGGACGAATCGGAGCGCCTGTTGCGCGGCTTCCTGTCCAAGGCGCTGTTCGACGCCGGTCTGTATTGCCGTGCCGATGACCGCGGCGACCCGGTCGTCCAGCTCGCACCTCCACTGATCGTCGGCCAGGCCGAGTTCGACGAGATCGAACAGATCCTTCGCGCGGTGCTCACGCAGGCTTGGGCCCGGCTCTGAGCACCCTCGCGGCCGGGGTTGCCGCCCGGGCCCACCGCGCGACCGACGCGTTGCACTCACTGATCTACTTCGTCCCGGAGGCCGATGAGGAATTCGTCGCCGTCGGACTGCGTCCCGGACGGATGAGCTACTTCGCCAGCCGCTCGGCACCGTTGGGGCCGGTAGGCACGGGTACCACCACGGCGACCTTTTACAACTTCAAGCCTGCGCTGGTTGCCACATACATCCCGCACGCTTGGTCCCTCGCTGATCCGGTCGACATCATCGCCGCTCGGTTGCGCGCAGCCGAGCGCGCCTTGCGCCGGCTGCTCGGTGACCTCATCACTTCCGCCGAGTTCGCCGAGTTCGCCGATCTCGCCCGGCAGGCCAGCTCCGACCTGCCACCGGAGGGACGGCCGCTCTACGCCGCCCACGCCCAGCTGCCGTGGCCCGATGATGCGCATTTGATCGCGTGGCACGCCGCCACGCTGCTGCGGGAGTACCGCGGCGACGGGCACATTGCCGCACTACTGAACGCGCAATTGTCCGGCATCGAGGCGATCATCACGCACACGGCTACAGGGCGCGGCTTCCGCGAACAGGCCGCCAAGCGGCTTCGCGGGTGGTCCGACGACGAGTGGGCGGACGCGGTCGAAGGACTGCGTGCCCGGGGATATCTGGACGCTGCCGGCCTGACCGCCGAGGGCGTCGCGCTTCGCGAGCGGATCGAAGCAGATACCGATCGCCTGGACACGTCGGCGTGGCTTCGCCTGGGTGAGCAGCGCACGCAACGATTGTGCGAGCTCGGCAAGCAATTCACGAGGGTCGCCGTGGACAACGGCGCGTTCCCGGCAGCGGTCTTCGCCTCACCGCCGCGGTAGCTGCCGCCGCGGGCGTGGTCCTAGTGCACGATGCCCGCACGCACATGTTCGAAGATCAGGTTGGTCTCGGTCAAGGCGACATCGGGGTTTCCGCTGAGATTGACAACGACGAAATGCCGCAGGGTCTCGGTCCCGGAGGCCGCGATGTGCACCAGAAAGTCGTCGGCACCGCCGAGAAAGAACACGTTGAGAACCTCGGGCAACTGCGCAACCTTCGCCACGAACTCGGTCATGTGTCCGCGCGCGTGTGCCTGTAGCCGCACGGCGATCATCGCCTGCAGCGGTCGGCCGACGGCCGCTGGATCGATGTCTGCGTGGTAGCCGCGGATGACGCCGCTTTCTCGCAGCGCCCGCACGCGGCCGAGACAGGTCGACGGCGCGACACCCACGGCTTGGGCAAGCGCGTTGTTCGCGATGCGGGCGTCCGCCGCCAGGTGAGCCAGGATCCGTCGATCGACCTCGTCGACAACAGCGGTCGCGGGACGAAGATTGTTCGGAGCAGCGACGGGTCGGCGCGCTGGTACTGAAACTTTCATCGCCATACGCCTATTATGCAGAATTATTGTCAAGGTAGTAGCGCATACTCGGAAGGTCCTTCATTATCAGGATCACGGAGCGATCAGCATACGGAGCGCTCGCTGCGCTCGCGTTTTCGGAAGGCAGCAGGCATGAAGATCGGCATTCCCCGTGAGGTCAAGAATCACGAGTACCGCGTGGCGATCACGCCGTCCGGTGTGCACGAATTGGTTCGCCACGGCCACGACGTGTACGTCGAGAACGATGCCGGAATCGGCTCGGCCATCCCGAACGAGGACTTCGTCGCGGCGGGTGCCCAAATCCTCGGGACCGCCGAGGATGTTTGGGCCGCCGGGGAGATGGTGCTCAAAGTGAAGGAGCCCATCGCCGAGGAGTACGACCGCATGCGCAAGGGCCAGGTGCTGTTCACCTACCTGCACCTCGCCGCGGACAAGGCGTGCACCGATGCCCTGCTTGCCGCCGGCACGACCGGCATCGCCTACGAAACCGTGCAACTGCCCGACGGATCACTGCCCTTGCTTGCCCCCATGTCTGAGGTGGCCGGCCGGCTGGCACCTCAGGTCGGGTCCTATCACCTGATGCGCCAGGGAGGCGGTCGCGGCACCCTTATGGGTGGTGTACCAGGCGTCTACGCGGCAAAGGTCGTCGTCATCGGGGCTGGCGTGTCCGGACAGAATGCCGCCGCCATCGCCCTCGGCATGCAGGCCGAGGTCTTGTTGCTCGACAAGAACGTCGCCCGGCTGCGGCAGATGGACGCGATCTATCAGGGCCACTGCCAAACCGTGGCGTCCAACAGCTACGAGATCGAGCGTGCCGCGCTTGACGCCGACCTCGTGATCGGCGCTGTGTTGATCCCCGGAGCGAAGGCGCCGACGCTCATCAGCAACGAGCTCGTCTCGCGCATGAAGCCTGGTTCGGTGCTCGTCGACATCTCCATCGACCAGGGTGGCTGCTTCGAAGACTCCCATCCGACGACGCACGCAGATCCGACGTATCGGGTGCACGATTCGGTTTTCTATTGCGTTGCGAACATGCCGGGCGCGGTGCCACACACCTCTACCTACGCGCTTACCAATGTCACGCTCCCCTACGCGGTCGAACTCGCCGACCGAGGCTGGCGCGAGGCGATGCGCAGCGATGCCGCATTGGCTCTCGGGTTGAACACGCATGAAGGGATGCTGGCCAACGCGCCGGTGGCCGACGCACACGGTTACGACGCCGTGGCACTGCGGGACGTGATTGGCTGACCGCGCCGTGGCCGTCACCGATTTCCGGACGAACGACTATCGCGGACTGTCCCTGTGGTTCGACCAACTCGGTTCCCGGGTAGAACCCCGCCCGGCTCTGGTTAGCCCGATTGCCGTCGACGTGGCGATCGTTGGCGCCGGGTTCACCGGGCTGTGGACCGCGTACTACCTGCTCGGCCTCGATCCATCCCTGCGTATTGCGGTCCTCGACGCGGAAACAGCAGGGTTCGGTGCATCTGGACGCAATGGCGGGTGGTGTTCGGCGCTCTACCCCGTTTCCATCGCGACCCTCGCGCGCGAGGTAGGCCGATCCCGCGCCGTGGCCCAGTATCGCGCCATGCACGAGTCGGTCACTGAGCTCGAGCGGGTGTTGGCTGCCGAGAGCATCGACGCCGACCTGGCGATGGGCGGAACGATCGTTGTGGCCCGAACGTCGCCGCAGTGGGACCGGGCCCGGAACGAGGTCCGCGTCGATCGGTCGTTCGGTCTGGACCTGCAACTGCTGGACGCCGAGGCGGCCGCCGAGCGTCTGCGAGCCACCGACGTCCTCGGCGCCACTTACACACCGCACTGCGCCTGTGTCCAGCCAGCGAAGCTGGTTCGCGGCCTGGCCGACGTCATCGAGCGGCGCGGCGCCCGAATCTACGAGCACACGCGCGCGACATCGATCGAACCCGGCGCGGTGCACACCGCCGGCGGCACGGTACGCGCCGAGCGCATCGTCCGTGCGACCGAAGGTTTCACCGCCCAACTGCCGCGACTGCGTCGCGAGATCGCGCCGGTGTACTCCCTCGTCATCGCTACCGAGCCGCTGCCGGTAAAGGTGTGGGAGCGCATCGGGCTGGCGCAACGAGAGACGTTCAGCGATCACCGCCATTTGATCATCTACGGTCAGCGCAGCGCCGATGACCGGATGGTATTCGGCGGTCGCGGTGCGCCCTATCACTTCGGGTCGCGGATTCGGCCGGCCTATGACCGTGTGTCCGGGGTCTTCGACGCGCTACGCCGCACGCTTGGCGAGCTGTTCCCGATCCTTCGCGACGTGGCGATCACCCATCGATGGGGTGGGCCACTGGGCATCGCACGCGACTGGCACCCCTCCGTCGACTTCGACGCCGAGTCTGGGCTGGCCTGGGCCGGCGGCTACGTCGGCGACGGGGTCGGCGCGGCCAACCTCGCCGGACGCACTCTGGCCGATCTGCTCACCTCCCGCGACAGTGCTCTCACCCACCTGCCCTGGGTGGGCCACCGATCTCCGAAGTGGGAGCCCGAACCCCTGCGTTGGCTCGGCGCAAACGCCGGGCTGCAGGCAATGACGTGGGCCGACAACGCCGAGCGGCGCAGCGGGAAGTCTTCGCGCCTCGCGGGTCTGGTGAACACCATCATGAGCCGTTAGGAGCAGACGTGACCTCGCCAAGCAAGTCCATCTTATGGCGAGCCGATCCGGCCCGGATTTGCGCGTAGGCGTCTCGATCCATCCCGGCGTCGGGCGAGCTGACTAGCTGTCGGCAGGCCGGAACCGCAGACCGTCCAGCGCCATAGCGAGCAGCCGCCGGAGTTCCTCCGGCGTCGCGGTCTTGATCAGGGTGATGCCGCTGACGAGGCGGATCACGTCTATGAAGTCCACGTCATGACGCACTACCCCCGCTTGCTGAGCCCGCTGTAGCAGCGGCTCGCCGGCCGTGAAGATCGCGTCGTGGCAGTTGCGGAACACCGTGGAATCCGGGCTCATCGTCGCCAGCAATTGCTCGCCGAGCGCGCGCTTGGTCGAGACGTAGTCGACGAATCGGTCGAGCCAGCTGGTAAGAGCATCCCAGGGTGGCGCGCTGGAGAGGTCTTGCGCCGAGCTGCAGAGCGCCTCCACCTCTTCGAGGTATACCGACTCGAGTAGCGCTTGGCGGGTCGGAAAGTGGCGGTAAAGCGTTCCGACGCCGACTTCGGCTCGCCGCGCGATGTCCTCGAGGGAAGCCTCAGCACCGTTCTGGGCAAAGGCTGAGCGGGCGGCCTCGAGGAGTTTGTCGTAATTGCGGCGGGCGTCGGCACGCATCGGGCGGCGACTCGCCACGTCCTCGCTGATCGTCATTGCACACCTTGCCTCGAAATCCGTCTCAATATCCACTTGCTAACTGGAGGGCCCCTCCGCTACTGTTTACCGGAGGAGGCCTCCACTTTAGCACTTCTCCTGTTAACTTCGAAGGGATCGCACCACACTCATGACCTCATCGCTAGCTCCCGCACGTCCAACCACAGAATCAAGCGGTACTCGGCGCGCGGCCACGATCGCCCTCGTCCTCATCCTCACCTGCCAGTTGATGGTGATCCTGGACGCCACGATCGTCACGATCGCCCTCCCGAACATCCGCGCTTCACTACATTTCTCACCCACCAGCCTGTCCTGGGTGCAGAACATTTACAGCCTGACCTTCGGCGGCCTGCTCCTCCTCGGCGCACGCGCCGGCGACATCCTCGGCCGCCGCCGGGTGTTCATCGCCGGGATCGTGTTGTTCACGCTCGCCTCGTTCCTCGGCGGCGTTGCCACGACCGCAACGTGGTTGCTCATCGCTCGCGCCGTCCAGGGCGTCGGGGCGGCGATCGCCGCCCCGTCGACCCTCGCCCTGCTCACGTCATCGTTCCCTGAAGGTCACCAGCGCTTGCGTGCCATCGGCCTGTATTCAGCCGTCACCTCTGGCGGCGCGAGTGTTGGCCTGGTGCTCGGCGGGATGCTCACCGACTGGATCTCCTGGCGGTGGTCGCTGTTCATCAACGTGCCCATCGGAATCGTGCTGGTGCTGCTCGCTCCCCGCTATCTGCCGGAGACGCAGCGTTCACCGGGGCACTTCGATCTGGCCGGGGCGATCACCTCGACGCTCGGGATGTCTTCGATCGTCTACGGATTCGTCCGGGCGGCATCCAGCGGCTGGTCAGATCCGCTCGCCGTCAGCTCGTTTGCCGCGGGCATCGCGCTACTGGGTACGTTCGTGCGGGTTGAACTGCGCGCCGACCAGCCGATCACCCCGCTGCGGCTGTTCGCCAGCCGCAACCGCAACGCCTCCTACGTTGCGCGACTCCTGCTCGTCGGCGGGATGTTCGGGATGTTCTTCTTCCTGACCCAGTACTTGCAGGGCGTTCGTGACTACAGCGCGTTGAAGGCCGGCTTCGCCTTCCTGCCGATGACCGTTGCACTGTTTGCCATGGTGCGAATCGTGCCCCGAGTCAGCGACCGGATCGGTGCTCGGAGGCTCATGATTGCCGGCGAGGGAATCGCAACGCTGAGCATGATCGGGCTGAGTCGACTGTCTGCCACCAGCCAGTATTTCCCTGACGTGGTCATCCCGATGTTCTTCCTCGGCCTCGGCATGGGCGTCGCCTTCATCCCGCTGACGACGGCCTCCCTTGCAGGAGTCGAGCCGCGCGACGCGGGCGCAGCCTCGGGGGTGGTCAACGCGACGCAGCAGGTCGGCGGCGCGCTCGGCCTCGGCATCCTGGTAACGGTGTTCGGCACCGCGAGCAAGCACGCGGCACAGCACCCGCTCATGGGCGCCTCGGCCCTGCAGGAACGCCACCACGAGCTGGCCCACGCAGTCGCGACGGCCTTCACCGGCTCAGCGGTGTTCCTCGCCTTGACCTTCGCGGTGATCGTGTTTGCCATTCGGCAGCGCCCCGTAGTGCTCGAGGGTGGTTCGATCGTCGCGGCGGACTCACGGGCCGAAAGCGACCTTCTCGTCGAGGCATAGCGCGTCCTCGCTCACGCTGAGCGGCGACAGCCGCCCGGGTTGACCGGCCAGGGTACCGTCGTGCTCTGGCCGGTCAGTCATTTACGCAACATGCCTGTACATGCCCCCAGATCGCGGCCACCAGATCGGCAGCTCGTCGCGCGGGCCTCAGTTAGAGGCGGCGAGCTGGCCGCACGCGCCGTCTATCTCGCGTCCACGCGTATCGCGAACCGTCACCGCCACGCCTTGCTCTTGCAGGCGACGGACGAACTCACGTTCAACGGGTTTTGCCGACGCATCCCACAGCGAGCCGGGTGTCGGATTCAGCGGGATCAGATTGACGTGGGCAAGCCGGTTGCGCAGGAGCTGGCCGAGTAGCTCCGCCCGCCAAGGCTGATCGTTGACGTCACGGATCATCGCGTACTCGATGGAATAGCGGCGGCCCGTGCGTGCGGCGTATGCGTCGGCGGCGGCGAGTACCTCGGCGACTTTCCAGCGCGTGTTCACCGGGACCAGCGTGTCGCGCAGCTCGTCGTCAGGCGCGTGCAACGACACTGCGAGCGTGACGTTGAGCCCCTCCTCGGCGAGCCTGTCCATAGCGGGGACGAGGCCCACGGTCGACACCGTGATGGAGCGCTGCGACAGGCCCAGGCCGGATGGGGCAGGTTCGATCAGCCGCCGGAGAGCCGCCGCGAGCCGTGGGTAGTTGGCCAGCGGTTCGCCCATACCCATGAACACAACGTTCGAAAGGCGCCCCGGACCTCCGGCTAGCTCGCCGCGGTGCACGAGGCGCGCCGCGGCGGCAACCTGCTCGACGATCTCAGCAGTGGACAGGTTGCGTTTGAGGCCCCCCTGGCCGGTAGCGCAGAACGGGCAAGCCATGCCGCAGCCGGCTTGGCTCGACACACACACGGTGATCCGCTCGGGCCGGTTGGCCCGGGCGGGGTAGCGCATCAGGACGCTCTCGACGAGAGTGCCGTCGTGCAGTCGCCACAGCGATTTGCGGGTCGTTCCCCGGTCGGCTTCCAGGTGGCGCACTTCGGTGAGAAGCGCTGGGAACAGGGCTGCTCCAAGCCATTCCCGGATGGCGACCGGAAGGTCCGTCATCGCGTCCGGGTCGTTCTCCAGGCGCCCGAAGTAGTGGCGGCTGAGCTGGTCGGCTCTGAATCCCGGCAGTCCCAGGTCGGTTACCGCCGCCCGCCGTGCGGCGAGATCGAGGTCGGCCAGGTGCTGAGGGGGCATGGCTCGTTTGGGCGGATCGAAAACAAGCGGCAACGAGGTCATGACGTCCCAATTCTCCCATGCCGTGGGCGCCTCCGGCGCATGTCCTGCGGCTAGCCGGCGGGCTCGTCTCCCCGGACGATCAGGTGCGCGCGGGCCTGCGGACGTTGCGCTCGGAAATAGGCCTCCTCCGACGGAATCCAGTCGGCCAGCCATCGGCCCGCCAACGCCGCTCCGTCGCGCTCCAGGGTGCGCGCCCGACGCAGGTCGACCGGGCAGTCAACCCAGATCGTCAGAGCCCAGGGCACCGTCACCTCCGACCTCGTTGCGGAGACCCCTTCGATGATGACGACGGTCCCCGGCAGCACCTCTACCCAATCCATGCCCTCGTCGCGACGCCAATCCCAGCGCTGAAACCGGGCCGGGAGGCCCCGGGTGAGCGGAGTCGTCAACTGCTCACGCAGGCGTTCGATATCCCATTCGGCGTGCCGCGGCCCAGAGAAGTCATCGATTGCCACCACCACTGCCCGCTCGATCGCTGCGGCGATACGGCGGGCGAGGGTCGACTTACCCGCGCCCCCAGGGCCGTCAACGCCTATCCATACGGTGCGTTGAGGAACCTTCGCGGCTACCCGGACGGCCTCCCGGACGGCTTGGCTCTGGCTGACTCGTCGGGGCATTGCCGCTCAGACGGGCGCGAGGCCGGAGAGGACGAGATACGCGACGGCGGCACAGGGCAACAGTGAGTCCAGGCGATCCATGATTCCGCCATGACCGGGCAGGAGATTGCCCATGTCCTTCACGCCGAGGTCGCGCTTGATCATTGACTCCCCCAGGTCGCCGAGCGTGGCCGTGACCACGATGGCCAGCCCGTATAGCAAGCCCTTCCACCATGCTTGGTGGAACGTGAGGCTCAGGAAGAGCACGCCCGCGGCGCAGCAGAAGACCACCGAGCCGGCGAAACCCTCCCAGGTCTTTGCCTTGGACACGACCGGCGCCAGGGGGTGGCGACCGAACACCACCCCAGTGGCGTATCCGCCGGTATCGCTGCATACGACTGTCGCGATGAACGCCAGGATCCGAGCGGCACCATCGTTGGCATGTACGGACAGGACCGCGAAGCCGGCGAGCGCGGGCAGGTAGAGCAAGATCAGGACGGACGAGCCTGCGTCACGCGCGAACCCCTCAGCGCCATCGGCGATCCGCCAGACCATGACCGCACAGATCGTGAGCAGCAGCGCTATCACCAGGCCGTTCGCGCCGCGTGACCACGCGGCAGCAAGCATCGCCAGGCCCCCTACGACGATCGGCGCAAGCGTTGGGTGCATGCCGGCCTGGCTGAAGGCCCTCGTCAGCTCGTAGCTGCCGTACACGACAGCGACCCCGACGATCACCGCGAAACTTGGGCGGTAGGTGAACAGGCTCGCGATGATGACGGCTCCCAACCCCAGCCCGACCGCGATGGCCGCCGGAAGGTTCCGGCCGGCTCGCGAACTCGCCGAGACGGCTGAGGCGGGCGGCGCGCCGGGTTCGTGGTCAGTCGTCATCAGCGAGAGCTCTAGACCTCTAGCAGTTCGACTTCCTTGGCCTTGACCGCCTCATCTATGTGGCCGGTGTACTTGCCGGTGAGCTTGTCCAGCTCACCCTCCGCGCGTCGCACGTCATCCTCGCCCGCCTCGCTGTCCTTGACCAGCTTGTCCAAGGCATCCTTCGCGTGCCGCCGGATAGATCTGATCGAGACCTTGCCGTCCTCCCCCTTGGCCTTGGCAAGCTTCACGAGCTCGCGGCGGCGCTCCTCGGTCAGCTGCGGGAACACGACCCGGATGATCATCCCGTCGTTGGTTGGGTTGACGCCTAGGTCGCTGTCGCGGATGGCCTTCTCGATCGCGGAGAGCTGGGACACGTCGTATGGCTTGATCACTGCCATGCGAGCCTCGGGAATGCTCACCGAGGCCATCTGGGGCACAGGCGTCGGTGCACCGTAGTAGTCGACGACCAGACGCGCGAACGCGCTCGGCGTAGCGCGCCCGGTTCGCAATCCCCCGAGCTCCTCGCGCGTGACGTGGACCGCCTTCTCCATCTTTTCCTCTGCCTCGAAGAGGGTTTCGTCTATCACGGCAAGTCCCTTCGCACGTCAGTAATCCTCGGCCGTCGCGGTGTTAGCCCGGTCAGCCTGTGCTCGTCACGAGTGTGCCGATCTTCTCACCGCGGACCACGCGGGCGATGTTGCCATCCGCGAGCTGGAAGACGACGATCGGCATTCCGTTGTCGCGACACAGGCTGAACGCCGTCGCATCTGCCACGTCCAGGCCACGCCGGAGCACCTCGTCGTAGCTGATGGCGTCAAACTTGACGGCGTCCGGCACCTTGCGCGGATCTGCGTCGTACACCCCGTCGACGCCGTTTTTGCCGAGCAACAAGATCTGGCAGCCGATTTCGAGCGCCCGCTGAGCGGCCACCGTATCGGTGGAGAAGTACGGCAGGCCGGCCCCGGCGCCGAAGATGACGACGCGCCCTTTCTCCAGGTGCCGTTCCGCACGACGTGGAATGTAGGGCTCGGCGACCTGACCCATCGCGATCGCTGTCTGGACCCGGGTGGGTACGCCCTGCTTTTCGAGGAAGTCCTGCAAGGCCAGGCAGTTGAGCACGGTGCCGAGCATGCCCATGTAGTCGGCTCTGTCGCGATCCATGCCCCGCTGGGACAGCTCGGCACCACGAAAGAAGTTGCCACCGCCGACCACGATCGCGACCTGCGTGCCGGTTGCGACCACCTCGGCGACCTGGCGTGCGATGGATTGCACGACGTCGGGATCCACTCCGACGTGTCCGCCGCCGAAGACTTCCCCCGAGAGCTTCAGCAGCACCCGGTGGTACGGCGCCGAGAGCGACGGGGCCGCCAAACCGATCTCGGTCATCGTGGCGGCCCCTTTCGTCCTACATCGTCGCTGGAACCCTATCTGCTGGGTACGGGTTCAGTTCTGGCCGACCTCGAAATGAGCGAACCGCGTGACGGTCACGCCCGCGTCGTCCAGCAGCGCCTGCACGCTTCTCTTGTTGTCCTGTACCGACGACTGCTCCAGGAGCACATTGTTCTTGAAGAAGCCGTTTACGCTGCCTTCGATGATCTTCGGCAGGGCGGCCTCGGGCTTGCCTTCCTCACGTGCCTTGCCCTCCGCGACTCGCCTTTCAGACTCGATCGTCTCGGCCGGAACCTCGTCACGGGTCAAGAACTGCGGACGCATCGCCGCGACCTGCATCGCCGCGCCACGGGCGGCCTCCAGGTCGGTTCCGGTGAACTGCACCAGAACCCCAACCTGCGGGGGCAGATCCTTCGCCTTGCGGTGCAGATAGGTAGCGACCTGTCCGTCGATCTTGACGGCCCGACGCAGTTCCAGCTTCTCGCCGATCACCGCGGCGAGCGCCTCGATGTTGTCAGCGACCGTGCGCCCGTCCCGGAGGGTTTCGGCCAGAAGCGACTCGACGTCGGTCGCCCGGGAGCCTGCGAAATGAGCGACGATATCGCCGGCGAGGGTCTGGAATTGCTCGTTTTTCGCCACGAAGTCAGTCTCGGAGGCGAGTTCGATCATTGCCCCTTCGGCTGCGGCGACGAGGCCGTTGGACGCGGTGCGCTCACCACGCTTTGCGACCTTCGCCTCGCCCTTGATCCGCAGCACTTCCAGCGCCTTGTCGAAATCCCCGTCAGCCTCTTCGAGTGCGCGCTTGCTGTCCATCATTCCGGCGCCCGTGGCGTCGCGGAGTTTCTTCACATCAGCGGCGGAAAAGTTCGCCATTGTCTGTCATATCCCTTGGGTTGTGTGATCAACGATCGTGTGGTGTTCAGGTGGTCGTAGCAGGCGCGGGGTCAGACGGCCCCGACGGTTGCAACAAATCGCGTTCCCACTCGGGCATCGGCTCGTCGACACCCAACTGGCCAGCCGGAACCTCGGCCGGCGGTCCATCGTCGCGACCGGCATTGGCTGCCGCGGCGGCGCGAGCGACGAGACCCTCGGCAACCGCATCAGCGATCACGCGGGTGAGCAGCGCCGCGCTGCGGATCGCGTCGTCGTTGCCCGGAATCTTGTAGTCGACCTCATCGGGGTCGCAGTTGGTGTCCAGGATCGCGATGACCGGGATGCCCAGCTTGCGTGCCTCGCCCACGGCGATGTGTTCCTTCTTCGTGTCAACGATCCACACGGCGCTCGGAACCCGACTCATCTCGCGGATGCCCCCGAGGGTGCGCAGCAACTTGTCCTTCTCGCGGGTCAGGATGAGTTGTTCCTTCTTAGTCGTGACGGATTCCCAGTTGGCCTGCTCCATCGCCTCAAGTTCCTTGAGGCGCTGCAGACGCTTGAAGACGGTCTGGAAGTTCGTGAGCATGCCGCCCAGCCAGCGCTGATTCACGTACGGCATGCCGACGCGGGTCGCCTGTTCGGCGATAGCCTCCTGCGCCTGCTTCTTGGTCCCGATGAACATCACACTGCCACCGTGCGCGACCGTCTCCTTCACGAAGTCGTAGGCGCGGTCGACGTAGCTCAGCGTCTGCTGCAGGTCGATGATGTAGATGCCGTTGCGCTCGGTAAAGATGAAGCGCTTCATCTTGGGATTCCAGCGGCGGGTCTGATGCCCGAAATGCACGCCCGAATCGAGCATTTCCTTCATAGTGACGACGGCCATGCCGGTCGCACTCCTTCGATGTTCGTGCACACTGCCGGTCAAGCTCCGCCGGGCGCGAACCCGTTCGGAAAGGACCAACCGCGCGCGGCCTCGGTTGTTGCCGACGGTCAGGGTGACCGCCTGCCCTGGTGCCCGTGTGTCGCGACCAGGGGCCGTTGCGGCGGAGGCCGTCTCGGACCGAGGCTGGTCACCTACTCGCCGAGTGGTTACGGCGGGTTGGGGCACGCGAAGTCGGGGCACATTCCTGTGCACCGCTGCCCCCAGTCTAGCCTGCCGAGCGAGGCTTTCGGCCAATGCCGGGTGCGGCCACCGCGAGCCAGGGCGTCAGCCGAGCAATCTCGAGCGCCTGGCCAGCGCTGCGGCCTCGGTTCGGCTCCCGACCCTGAGTTTGGCCAGGATGTTGGAAACGTGGACGCTCACTGTCTTTTCGCTGATGTAGAGCTGGCCCGCGATCTGCCGATTCGTACGGCCTTCGACGAGCAGCGCCAGCACCTCGCGTTCGCGGCCGGTGAGCATGTGCTGCTCCCCGGCGCCCACTTCACGCGAGGTGCCACGAGCCAGACCGAGGGCTCGGATCTCGGCGAGCAGCGGCTCGGCGCCGAGGCCCCTGGCTACGTCTCGAGCGAGCTGTGCCTGGGCCGCTGCGTCCGGGCCGCGGCCGGCCGCTCGCAACACGGTGGCCAGTCGCGTGCGTGAGCGTGCCAACTCGACGATGTCGCCATATCCGAACCCGTCCACGGCCGCCTGCCACGCCGCGATGAGCTCATCCTCGCCCGGGGCATCATGACCGCCGAGCCAACGCAACCGGGCCCATTCGGCGTCCAGGCGGCGCAGCCACGCCACGCCTTCGACGCCGAGTCTGCGACCGCTCGGCAGGCCGCGTTCGGCGCTCGTCAGCCCGGAGGCATGCAGGGCCGCCCCACGTGCCACCACAGCCTCGCGGCCGCTCTGTGGCGTTGACACGACGGACGCCGAGAGCGCTGCGATGCCCAACGCGGACAAGCGAATCCGGGCGAGGAACCACGGCTCCTGCCAGACGTGCGTGAGCGTGGTGACCACATCCTCGATCATCGCGAGGGCAAGGTCGGGACGGACCAGCTGCTCGTACAGTTCGATGGCCGCCGACCCGGCGTCGAGCGCGATTCGGCCGTCGCGCTCCCACCACGGCTTCAACATCGGAAGTAGATCGAGAGCAGCCACATCGCCGCGCGCGCTGCGGACCAGCATCTCCGTCGCGGCAAACAGGGACTCTGCCTGACCGGTCGCGGACTCTCCGACAATGTCGAGCGTCTGCACAGCGGCGTCCCAATCGCCGCGCACGTATTGAATCCGGCCGACCATCCCGCGGGCCTCCATGCCGTAGGCGGCCCACGGGCGGCCGGACTCGCGGGCGCGGGCGCTGGCCTGCGCGTAGGCCTGCTCTGCGCCGGCCAGATCGCCCAGCTCGTAGTAGAGGCTGCCGATGTTGTACCTGGTCCGGAGCTCTACGGCCGTCTCGCCGGCGGCCCTGGCCTCATCGGCGATCAGCGCCAGCCGCTGGGCAACCGCCTCGGGCTCGTCGGCGCGACGTTCAAGAACCGCAAGTGTGGTGGCCGCATCAGCCGACGCCGAGGGATTGCCCAGCGCGACGGCGATGTCGACCGCTTCGCGCGCCCACCGCGCCGCCTCGACCTCACGGCCCATGATGAGCGCGCCTCGGGCGTGTAGCGCCGCCAGCCGGGCCCGGAACGACGTCGGCGGTTCGGCCGCGACGAGACGAAGCGCTTCGGCGGTGGCGGTGTAAGGCGCCTCGTCGGTTTCACCGGCCACCGCGGCGAAGGCGAACGCGTAGAGCAATTGCGCGCGCGTCAGGTCCGAGGCGTCTGGGGACAGGCCGGTCAACGCTTCGCGTGCCAGCCGCAAACCCCGATAGGAACGACCCGCAGCCACAGCCGCGTCGACGAGTGCGAGCACCAGCGGCCCCGGGTCAGCAGGCGCAGAAGCGGCACGCGGAGCCAGTTCCAAGGCAGTCTGGTAGTGATTCATCGCCTCCTGAGGCGCGGCGAGAACCATGGCCTCGTCGCCGGCCTGCACGCTTGCCTCGTAGGCGGTCGCGAGGTCGTGGGACGCGCGGGCGTGGCGCGCCAGTTCAGCGGCGCCGGAGTCAGGACGCCTCGCCAGCTCGCTGGCGTAGGCCGCGTGCATCCGCACGCGTTCGCCGGGAAGCAGGTCGTCGTAGACCGCCTCGGCAAGCAGGGCGTGACGAAACGTGTAGCCGCGGCCGCTCGGCGTCGATTCGAGGATGTGGGCGTCGACGGCCTCACGCAGCGCGGCCTCCAGGCCCCCGCTGGGAAGGTCGACGACCGCAACGAGCGTGTCGTGCGAGATACGCCTGCCTCCGACAGATGCGATCTGAACGACCTCACGGGCCCGGGCGCAGAGCCGGTCCAGGCGCACGAGCAAGAGATCGGCCAACTGCCACGGTAACTGTTGCGCATCCGAGCACTGTTCCGCGGCCGCAAGTAGCTCCTCGGCGAAAAATGCATTTCCGTCAGCTCGAGTAATGATGCTGCGCACATCCGGTTCGGCCAGCGGCCCAGGGTGCAGAGCACGCACCAGGGAGCGAAGGTCGTCGCGACCCATCGGGTCGAGATGAAGACGCTCAACCACGCTCAGCCGGGCCCACTGGGCGAGCGTGGGGCGCAGCGGGTGACGCCGGTGCAGGTCATCGCTGCGGAAACTGACGATCATCGCGACGGGCTCGCCGTCGAGCCGGGTGAACAGGAATCCCAGCAGATCACGAGTTGCTTGGTCGGCCCAATGGACGTCTTCGACGATCAACACGACGGGCTGATGCTGGGCCAGGGCCGCCACCGCACCGAGCACCGACTCGAACAGTTGACCCCGATCGAGACGGTTCTCGGTACCCCGCTCGCTGGGACCGTGCCGCGGGAGCAGCCGGATGATCGCCGGCTGAGCCACCCGTAACTCGTCAATCAGGTCGGGCCGGTCGGTAGCCAGCCGCCCGAATGCCTCGACGAACGGCAGGTACGGCGGAGGGGCCTCGCCGAGATCGACGCAGTGGCCAATCAGAGTGAGCGCCCCGCGTTCGGCCGCCCGATCGACGAGTTCGCCGAGCAGCCGCGTCTTTCCGACACCAGCGTCACCGTCGAGCACCACTACCGAGGCCGAGCCACGATGCGCTCGCTCGACACTGGCCAGCAGGATCGCGAGCTCTGTGTGTCGGCCGACGAGCGGCGTCATCGGGCGGGGCACCCCGTCATCTTCGTCCCTGTCACCGACAGCGTCGATCAGTTAGTGGTGTTCCCGCGGCACGAGAGCGACGCGCTGCCACCAACGCGTGCCCGGACGGCGTAGCCGGCGGACATCGTGGGTGAGCAGGCTGCTGCGATAGGCGCCTTCAGCGCGCGTCGAGTCCAGGCTGAGACGGATGAGTTCGTTCATGGGTGGCTCCTCGGTGTTGATTGCAACACCGAATCTGCGCCGCTAAGTATAGCCGCGGCATCGGAAGAACTCCCTATCTGTGCCGTTGCAGCGCCTCGCGGCCCCTTAGGAGGAAGCCGCGGCCGACGCGGGCCCGCGGTAGACCGGGCGCGCCTGACTCATGCCCGCGGGTGGGCCTGGGCATAGGCCTGCCGGAGCCGCTCCACCGACACGTGCGTGTAGATCTGCGTCGTCGCCAGGCTCGCGTGGCCAAGCAGTTCCTGCACCGAGCGCAGGTCCGCTCCTCCGTCGAGCAGATGAGTGGCGGCCGAGTGCCGTAGCCCATGGGGGCCGACATCGGGAGCGCCCGCGACGGCCCGTACCCGCTCGTGCACGATCGTGCGAACGGCGCGCTGGTCCAATCGGCGCCCACGGGCGCCGAGCAGCAGGGCCGTCCCGCTCAGGTCCCCCGCGAGGTGCGGGCGTCCATCTCGAAGCCAGTCATCCAGTGCCCGCTCGGCTGCCAGCCCATAAGGGACGCTGCGTTCCTTCGCTCCCTTTCCCAGCACCCTGACGAGCCGGCGAGCACGATCGATGTCGTCGACGTCCAATCCGACGAGTTCGGATACCCGCATGCCCGTCGCGTACAGCAGTTCCACGACCAGCCGATCCCGGCGACCCATCGGCGTGAGGTCGGACCGGTCGGCGGTCATGACCGCGACGGCCTCGTCTGAGCGTAGGACCGGCGGAAGCGCGCGATGGGCCCGTGGGCTGGCCAGCAGCTGGCCGGGATCGGTCGTGGTCAGATCCGACCTGAATGCCCAGGCGGTGAATGTCCGCAGCGACGCGGCGCGGCGGGCCAGGGTGGTCCGCGTGACCCCGCTGTTACGTTGGATCGCCAGCCATCCCCGCAAGTTGGCCAACTCGATGTCGCGCACGGACTTCCCGCCCAACCGTCGCAGGTGGTCGAGGAACCCCACGACATCGCCGGTGTACGCGCGAACGGTGTGGGCAGAACGGTTGCGCTCCAGTTGCAGATGGCGCTCGAATGCCGCAACAGCCTCGGCGAGGGCCGGGGGCAGTTGCTCGCGGCGAGCGATGAGATCGACACGTGCCTCGGCTGGTGCCCTCGTGACCACACTTCGACGTTCCGGCACGCGCCGCGAGCGGTCAAGCCGCCACGCGGGTGCCCACCGAGTCACCGACGTGCGTCCCGGCGCAGCCTCGCCGCGATCCGGTAGCCACCCTCGCAGGTCTCTAGCAACCCGGCGAGGTCGAGACCGGGCAGGGCACGGATCACCTCCAGCGGCGAGAGCCCGCTGCGCTGCGCGATCTCCTCGGGCCGGGCAGGCCGGCGGACGCTGAGCCCGTCGAACACCCTGCGCGCGACCGGGTCGAGGGCATCCAGTTCGGCGCGGGCATCCGTCGGCCCCACGACGCGCTTCGCGAGGATCCCCTCTCCCATCGATCCCACCACCGCGATCACGTCGTCCACCGAGGTCACGAGCAAGGCGCGGTCGTGATCGCGGGCAAGCAGGGCATGACAGCCAGCCGACATCGCCGAGGTGATCGGTCCGGGCACCGCCATCACGGGGCGCCCCATTCTGGTTGCGTGGGCGGCGGTGTTGGCTGCCCCGGAACGCGCCGCCGCCTCGACGACGAGTGTGCCGGTCGAGAACGCCGCGATCAGGCGGTTGCGGGTGAGGAACCGATGACGTTGCGGGGTGGAACCGGGCGGGCTTTCCGATACGAGCAGGCCGCCGTCGGCGGCTCGCTCGAACAACGACGCGTTGCCCGCCGGATAGGGACGATCGAGGCCCCCGGCGCAGACCACCATCGTCGGGCGACCGGCTGCAAGGGCGCTGCGATGTGCCGACGCGTCGATGCCGTAAGCGCCCCCGGAGACGACGAGCACCTCACGCTGCGCCAGTCCGTAGGCCAGTTCCGCGGTGACGTGTTCGCCGTACGCAGTCGCCGCGCGGGCACCGACAATGGCCACTGACCGCACCCCGACAGCTAAGAGATCACCTGAGCCCTTCACCCACAGCGCCAGCGGCGGAACGGGATCACCACCGTCCCGGCCTGCAGGCACGCTCGCTCGAGCCTCGCACCGCGCGTCCGTCGCCCGGGCAACCCGCTCCAAGGCCGACAGCGCGAACTGCGGCCAATGCTCAGATTCCGGCACGACCAGGCGAATGCCATGTCGTTCGGCCGTGTCGAGATCGCCTTCCGGATCTACGTGATCGCGCCGCGCTCGCGTGAGGCTGACCACCGGTGCCGGGGCCGAGCCGGCCCGGATAGCGCTGGCGGCCTGGACCGGCCCGACCTGGTCAACAAAACCCCATACGACCGCACTTGCAGGTTCGGCGACCCGGCTCAAGAACGCTCGCGCGAGGATCACCTCGGGATCCACCGACCCGCCAACTTGCAGGCTCACGCCGCCCATGAGCCGCCCTCGCCCGTGCGGAAATAGAGCGCCTCGGCCACGTCATCGGCGACAGGCACCGTTCGCCCGGCAAGGTCAGCGAGGGTCCAGGCCAGCCTGAGTACCCGGTCGAAGCCTCGCGCGGTGATCTCGCCGCGCCGCAGGTATTCCTCGGCCGCCCCGAGCACCGGACGCGGCAGCACCCACGGCGCGGCACGCAGCACCGACCCTGGCACTGCGGCATTCACACCCCACGGGGTCCCGCGCCACCGATCCGCGGCACAACGGCGCGCGGCGGCGACGCGAGCAGCAATTTCCGCGCTCGACTCGCCCGAGCTGGCTGTCAGGAGATCCACATGGGCGACCGGTTCAACCTGCACTCGGACGTCGATACGATCCAGCAGCGGGCCGGACAACCGCTGTTGGTAGCGGCGCCTGGCCTGCGGCGGGCAGGTGCATGCGCGGGCTGGCTTTGCACACGGGCAGGGGTTCGCGGCGAGGACGAGCTGAAACCGGGCGGGGTAGCTCACCGCGCCGCCGCCACGATGCAAGACCACGCGCCCGCTCTCCAGGGGCTGACGCAGGGCATCGAGGGCACGCGGCGAGAACTCCGGCGCCTCATCGAGGAAGAGGACTCCGTGGTGAGCGAGGCTGATGGCTCCGGGCCTGGCCAGGTGCGAGCCGCCGCCGACAAGCGCGGCGACCGACGCAGTGTGATGGGGCGCCTGCAGCGGGGCTCGGCGCAGCAGGCGCGCGTGCTTGGCCAGCAGCCCGGCTACCGAATGAACCGCGGTGACCTCCAGCGCGGCCGCGTCGCTCAATGCAGGCAGCAGGCCGGGCATTCGCTCGGCAAGCATTGTCTTGCCGGCTCCTGGAGTCCCAACCAGATACAGGTGGTGGCCTCCGGCGGCAGCCACTTCCAAGGCGCGCTTGGCGGTGGCCTGTCCGGCGACGTCGGCCAGATCAGAGTCCGGCGAGGCGCCCTCGCCGTCCAGCGCTGGGTCGGGCGCCTGCAGCGGCGGCCCCTCACCGCGCAGCCACGAGATGACCTCTGCCAAGTCGTGCGCCGCCCGGACGTCCATTCCCGGTACGAGCCCGGCCTCAGCGGCGTTGCCTGCAGAGACGACCACCCGTCGGACCCCGGCCCGCTGAGCGGTCAGCACGGAGGGCAGCACGCCGCGCACCGGGCGCAGCCGACCATCCAAGCCAAGTTCTGCGATCCACACCGCATCCGCCGCCGCGCCGCTGGGAATTTGCTCGGCGCACCCCAGAACGGCAAGCGCGAGGGCAAGGTCAAAGCGCGATCCGACCTTGCGTAGGTCCGCGGGCAGCAACGCCACGGTGATCTTGCGGTTCGGCCACGGCACACCTGAATTGCCCAATGCCGCTCGGATGCGGTCGCGCGATTGCAGCACCGACGTATCGGCGAGGCCGGTGAACACCAGCCCCGGCAGGCCGGCGGACAGGTCTGCCTCGATCTCGACCAGATGCCCGGCCACCCCAGACAGCGCCACCGCCAACGCACGCGCCAAGGTCATCTAGAACGCCGCCTTGATATGACGCACGCTCGGACCGGCAGGCGTGCGGCGAACGACGGCGACCACGTCGAAGCGGACTTCGGGCCAGCGCTGGCCCGAACTGCGCCGGGCGTTGAGCCACTGTGCCGCCAGACGGCGGTATCTGGCCGCCTTCGCAGGGCTGATTGCCTCCGCGGGGTCACCAAATGCGAGTGACGAACGCGTTTTCACCTCGACGAAGGCGAGGACCGCTCCGTCCCGCGCGATGATGTCGATCTCACCATCGGCGCTGCGCCAATTTCGCTCGAGCACCGTGAGTCCGGACTCGGCGAGGAAATCAACCGCCAGCTGCTCCCCGAGCAGGCCCACCGCATCCTTGACCCGCACGCGTCCACTGTGGCCTCCACAGCGATCGCAGCGGGGCCGCCGACGAGCGCTGTGGACAGGGGAACGTCCTGTGGAGGCGGGAGTTGACGGCGTGCCTCAGAAGCCGGTCTTGCCCCCCGGCAACTCGAGATCGGGCTTATCGAGCTCCTCGATGTTCACGTCCTTGAAGGTCACGACTCGCACCGTCTTGACGAAACGCGCAGGCCGGTACATGTCCCATACCCATGCGTCTCGCATCGTCAGTTCGAAATACACTTCCCCGTCAGCGTTGCGCGGCTGCAGCTCGACGTCATTGGTCAAGTAAAACCGGCGCTCGGTCTCCACGACATAGCTGAACTGAGCCGCAATGTCCTTGTACTCGCGGTAGAGCTGCAGCTCCATCTCGGTCTCGTAGTTCTCGAGGTCTTCGGCACTCATCGGGGCCGTCCCCCTGAGTGAGAACGCAGCGAACACGATGGTGCGGTGGTCATGCGGTCTCCAAGCTCGCCGTGGCGGGATAGTCATCGTCAATCACGATTTCTCCATTGTCGCCCACGGGCAGCCCCTCACGAAGCGCCCGCCGAACGTTGACGTAGCGGCGGCGGTGTTCAGCACACGGGCCCAGCCGGTTGAGCGCCTGCGCGTGGCCGGGTGTCACGTAGCCCTTGTGCTGGGCGAATTCGTAGTCGGGCCAGACCTCGTGCAGCTCGGTCATGATCGCGTCCCGGGTGACCTTGGCGAGCACGGACGCGGCAGCGATGCACGCGATCGTGGCGTCGCCTTTCCAGACTGCCGTGGCCGGCATACCCAGACCTGAGACCGGAAACCCGTCGGTCAAGGCATACGACGCCGCCGGTCTCAGAGTGCACAATGCGCGGCGCATCCCCGCCAGGTTTGCCACGTGCAGCCCGTAGGCGTCGATTTCGGCCGCAGGCACGACGACGATCGAATACGCAACGGCTCGGCGCACCACCTCGGTATACATGCGCTCCCGGGTGGGGGCGGCGAGCAGCTTGGAATCGGTCAACCCCTCGATATGACCGCGGCGCCCGGTCGGCAAGATGCAGGCGGCGACGACGAGCGGGCCGGCACAGGCACCCCGACCGGCTTCGTCGGCCCCTGCGACCAGCCCGAACCCGGCCCTGGACAACGCCGACTCATAGGCAGTCAGGCCGGCCTCGCGCCGCACGACCAGGCGCGGCGGCCGAAAGGCCTGCCCGCGGCTAGTGAAGCTGGTGGTCATCGTCTGAGCGAGATTACCCCGGCCGACTGCTGTCGCCGCCGCCGCAGCAGCAGCCATACCGGGAGGGCAGTGAGGACTCCGGCACTGCCGGGCAGCGCGGCGCCGGCGGCGTGGTTGAAGGTCGAGGGCGTACCAAGCGTGCGCCACCGCGAAGGTGGCCACGCAATGACGGCAGCCTTGCCAATGACACTGCCAACCGGAACGGTTGCCGAGGTCGCGTCGCAGCTGGCGTCGTCGGCACCCTGGCTGGCGTTCGGCCCGCAGTGAAACCGCGAGTCGGCCGAATCGTTTCGGTGGTCGCCCATGACCCAGAGCCGGCCCTTAGGCACGGTGATCGGGCCGAACGCACCTCGAGGATCGGCGCTCTCCTGGTAGATGTATGGCTCGTTGAGCGTGCGCCAGGGGCCGCCAGGACCGTTATCGCTGATCATGACAACATCCTTCGCGCCGCCGGCGGTCGTGACTCCCTTCACCGTCTGGCCGCCCACGGCAATCACTCGCTTGACGAGGACAAGCCCGTCGGGCGGCACGAACCCGACGAGCTGGCCGAACCCACGAATCGTTCTCGTGATCGGGTTGCTCGGAGGCTTGGACGCCGGCTCCTGATCCCATCCGGTCGGGGCGTGGAACACGACGATGTCGCCCGGATGAGGATCGCGCAGATCGTAGATCGGCTTGTTTACCAGGATGCGGTCACCCTGACACCCCGGGCAGCCGTGGAGCGTCTTCTCCATCGACTGGGACGGGATGTAGAACGGCTGGACCACGAACGTCTTCACCAATACGGCGATCACGATTGCGATGGCGACGAGGAGCGGAAGTTCCCACCAGGGCGCCTTTCGCTTGGCCTTGCGGGTGCGATGCCGATCGCTTCGGCGGGTGCGCGGTTCACCGTCGGCCTCGCTGACCCCGCCGGAGGCGACACCAAAGGCGTCGGAGGGGTGGTCAGACGGGAGGGGGGCGAACGCTGGCAAGTTTGACTCAGCGCCACGCTGGCGTGAATGGCGCGCTCCTGCGCGGACCGGCGACGGAGCGATTGGCAGATCCGCAGCGGCGACCTCCGCCTCGCCGGCAGAACTGGACAGTGCGATCTGTTCGCCGATCTCGTCGTCCGACGCGGACCCGGCCGATTGGAGCTGTCCGTGATTCGGTTCGTCGGTCATGCGCCCGTCGTCCGCGCGGCGTCAGCGCGCGACGTTCTCGCGCTTCTCCTTGATCTTGGCCTTCTTGCCGCGCAGGTCGCGAAGGTAGTACAACTTCGCGCGGCGGACGTCACCGCGGGTGACAACCTCGATCTTCTCGATCACGGGGGTGTGTACCGGGAACGTGCGCTCGACTCCCACTCCGAAGCTCACCTTCCGAACGGTAAATGTCTCCCGGACGCCCCCACCCTGGCGGCGAATGACGGCGCCCTGGAACACCTGGATGCGCGAGCGAGCGCCCTCGACGACGCGAACGTGCACCTTCAGGGTGTCACCGGGACGGAACTCGGGCACATCGGCGCGCAGTGACTGGGCGTCCAGGGTGTCGAGGGTGTTCATCGCGGTTTTCACTTTCCTTCGATCAAGTAGGTCTCACATCACGTTGTGCGATGCGGGGCAGCACACAATCCGGACGGCCAGGAGGGATTCGGGCACGCGGCAAGCGCAGCGGGCAACCTCACGATGATGCCACATCGACCCCCTGATCCCGAAATACGGGGCCGCTTCACAGCGGTCACCCACCCGGGCCTGGCGACGTCGGGGCGCGAGCACTCAGAGCAGGTCCGGCCGCCGAGTGGCTGTTCGATCCTCAGAGCGCTGACGGCGCCAACGCGCGATGTCGCCGTGGTTTCCGGACAGGAGGACCGGAGGAACGTCGAGCCCCCGCCAGGAGGCAGGCTTGGTGTAAGCAGGCCCCTCCAGCAGTCCCCCGACGCCAGGTGAGAACGAATCGTCGATTGCCGACTCGGCATTGCCGAGCACGCCCGGCAATAGTCGACAGACCGCCTCGACGATGACCAGTACGGCGGCTTCCCCGCCCGCGAGAACGTAGTCGCCGACGCTGAGTTCGTCGACCACCGCGCGCCGGCGGGCGTAGTCGACCACCCGGGCGTCGATTCCCTCGTATCTCCCACAAGCGAACAACAACCAGGGTTCCGTAGCTAGCTCGGCAGCCAGCGCCTGGGTGAAGGGGCGCCCGGACGGCGTGGGCACGATTATTCTCGGCTGAGCCGCGCCCTCGGGTGGGGCGATCTCGTCTAGGGCCCTCCCCCACGGTTCGGCGAGCATCACCATGCCTGGACCACCGCCGTAAGGGGTGTCGTCCACGCTGCGATGTGGGTCGTCCGTCCAGGCACGCAAGTCGTGCACACGCAGGTCGACCAGGGCGCGCTCGATGGCCTTTCCTACCAACGACTCGCGCAGCGGCGCGAGGTAGGTCGGGAAGATTGTGACGACGTCGAGAGTCAGGCCTGCGCTCACAGGTCGAATAACCCGTCGGGCGGGTTGATCACGATGCTCCGGCCGGTGAGATCAATCGTGGGCACGATGGCCGACACGAACGGCACGAGTCGTTCCCGGCCTTCGACCTCGAGGACCAGATAGTCGGCTCCGGCGACGTTCAGCACATCACATACCGGGCCAAGGTCGCGGCCGTCGACCGTGCTCACTTCCAGGCCAACCAGATCGGTGGCGTAGAACTCGTCTGGATCATCGATGGGCGGGCGCTCGGTGGCCGCGACAACCAACCGGGTACCCCGCAGCCCTTGGGCGCGCTCGCGATCATCGACGCCAGCGAAGTGGACGACCAGTTTGCCCCCCGCCGAGGATGACGCTTCGACGACGAGCGGGCCGAAGTCGGCTGGGTCTGTGCGCAGTCGAACTCCGGCTGCGAAACGCGCGTCGGGATCGTCGGTCCACGGCTCGACAAAGACATCGCCGCGGACCCCGCGCGGAGGTCCCACGCGCCCGACGGCGACGAGCTCGTCGCTCACGCCGCTAGCGACGGTCGACGTCGACCACGTCGACGCGGACGCCACGTCCGCCGACACCGTTCACGATCTGGCGCAGGGCCTTCGCCGTCCGGCCGTTGCGCCCTATCACGCGGCCGAGGTCCTCGGGGTGGACGCGCACCTCGAGCCGCTGCCCACGCCGGTTGTCGACCATGTCCACGCGAACCTCGTCTGGGTGGTCAACGATCCCGCGAACGAGGTGCTCGAGGGCCTCCTCGAGCACCTCAGCCCTCCGCCGGCTTGTCCGTCACTGGTTCGACAGGCATCTCCGAAGCCTCCGCCGCAGGTGCCTCCGCCGCAGGTGCCTCCGCCGCAGGTGCCTCCGCCGCAGGTGCCTCCGCCGCAGGTGCCTCCGCCGCAGGTCGCGCAGCCTTGGCGGCCCGCTTGCGCGGTGTCGTGGCCTCACCCTCGGGTTCGCCAGACGCATCCGCCAGGGCGGCGTTGAACAGAGCGAGCTTGTCGGGCTTCGGAGCAGCCATCTTCATCGGTGGGGGTGCCGGTTCGCCCTTGAACTTCTGCCAGTCGCCGGTGACCTTCAGGATCGCCGCTACAGCCTCGGTGGGCTGGGCGCCGACGCCGAGCCAGTAGGCCGCGCGCTCGCTGTCGAGCTTGATGACCGATGGGTCGCTCTTCGGGTGGTACTCGCCGATGGTCTCGATGGATCGGCCGTCACGCTTGGTGCGGGCGTCGGCTACCACGATGCGGTAGTGCGGCTCGCGCATCTTGCCCAGACGCATGAGTTTGATCTTTGTTGCCACGAGTTCGGGTGCTCCAGACGTTGTCTTGGGTGGACGCGCCGAGTCCGGGTGGGGTTCTCGGAGCCGGGCGACCTCATGGACTAGCCGACCGCGGGGAGAGGGTCCGCGAGTCAGCCGGTACTCGGTAGGTCATTCTGCCAGACGCGGAGAGGGCTGGCAGCCGGCAGGCCGCCCGGGCAGATGCGAAGCGGGTGTGAGCACAGCGCAACAAGGTCTGGCCGACCCTGCATTTTGGCGCCACGACGCTCTCAGATGGTATGAAAAGGGTGTGGGGCTCCTCGAAGTATGAGTTCGAGGAGCCCCACGATGGCCTTCGCGATGACGGCTCAGACCTTCACGAGACTTCTCGCAGAGCACCGCGTCGTCACCCGCGGCTCGCGCAGGTTGCCCTGGCGAACGCTCCGCCTTCGGTCTCGATCTGCCTCACCTTGCGGTTCGGCGTAGAGCAATTTCTACCGGTCGCACCGGAGGTGCGCAAGCCCTGTTTTCAGGCAGTTTCGAACGGTCCACTAGAGGGTTAGCGGCGGCGAGGAGCGTTAACGGCGCAGAGTGGTGGCGCCGGCGTGGCGGTCGCGCTGGCGTGCCCGTCGGTGGCTGTCGGTGGCTTCAAGACACGACGGCGCCGCGAAGGATCATTCGCAGCGGGGCATAAATGGTCGCCCAATCCGTGCGCGGGTCGGCGTCGAAGACGACGAGGTCGGCCGGCGCCCCCTCGGTCAGACCGGGCAACCCCAACCACTCGCGGGCGCGCCAGGAGGCTTGCGCGATGACGTCGGCCTGCGGGATGCCGGCACCGATGAGAGCGCGAATTTCATCGCGAACGAGCCCGTGCGGAAGCGAGCCGCCGGCGTCAGTTCCGGTGTACACGGCTAGGCCGGCCTCGTGGGCCGCCCGGATCCGCTCGCGGGAGGTGGCGAACAGTGCCCGCATGTGGGCGGCGTAGACGGGGAACTTCTGCTCGGCGCCACGGGCGATCGACGGGTTGAGGTCGATATTTATCAGCGTGGGCACGACGGCGGTCCCCCGTTCGGCGGCCATGGCGATCAGGTCGTCGGTCAGGCCCGTACCGTGTTCGATCGAGTCGATTCCGGCGCGGATGAGCCCGGGTAGCGCGTCCTCGCCGAAGACATGTGCGGCGACCCGGGCGCCGAGTTCATGGGCTCGAGCAACCGCGGCCACGAGGACCTCCTCGGGCCACACGGGCGCGAGATCGCCGATGTCACGATCGATCCAGTCGGCGGCGAGTTTGACCCAGCCGTCACCCCTCGCAGCCTGCCGTTCGACCTCCGCCACCAGTTGGTCAGGTTCGACCTCGACGCCGAGACCGCGGATGTAGCGGCGTGGACGCGCGATATGCCGACCGGCACGGATGAGCCGGGGCAGGTCCACGCGATCCTGCACGCATCGGTTGTCGACCGGGGACCCGGCGTCGCGTAGCAACAACGCGCCAGCCTGGCGATCGAGCATTGCCTGTTTGACCTGACCTTCAGCATCCGGAACGAATCCCTGCGGGGACAAGCCGACGTGGCAATGCGCGTCCACGAAGCCGGGGATGACCCAGCCACCGGAGGCAACCGTATGAAACTCACCGGAGGGGCGCTCGAACCTGAGACGACCCCCGACCACCCACGCGTCGCGCTCCTGTTCGTCCGGAAGGAACACGCCGCGCACGTGGGCAAAGGTTGCCATGCTCATTGCCACGTCTCGGCGAGGAGGTCGCGGGCCTGTGACAACAGCTGCGGAAGCACCCTCGTATGCGCGATGACCGGCACGAAGTTCGTATCGCCGCCCCAACGCGGGACGACGTGCTGGTGCAGGTGTGCGGCAATTCCGGCGCCAGCGACCGTACCTTGGTTCATTCCGATGTTGAACCCCTGGGGACCCATCACCGCGCGAATCGTGCGCATCGCGCGCCGCGTGAAATCGCCGAGTTCGGCGACCTCATCGACGCTGAGATCCACATAGTCGGCTACGTGCCGATAGGGAACCACCATCAGGTGCCCGGAGTTGTACGGATACAGGTTGAGCACCGCGTACACGAGTCTGCCCCGCGCGACGATCAGGCCGTCGGAGTCCGTTCGGCCAGGCACCGCGCAGAACGGGCAGTCCTGTCCAGCCTCGCCATGCGACGGCTTGTTCTCACCCTGGATATAGGCCATCCGGTGGGGCGTCCACAGCCGTGAAAAGTTGTCGGGCTCCCCGGCGAACGCCGCCGACGGCTCGATGCGAACCTCGTCGTCGCTCGGTTCGCCGGTTATCGCGGCGCGGCGAACCTCGTCGTCGCTCGGTTCGCCGGTCATCGCGGCTCGGCGGTCATCGCGCTTCGGCCGTCATCGTTGCCCGGCGAGCGGGTACTGAGCCGCGGAGGGGGATGCGGTCTCGCGCCGCGCGACGGTCTGCGCGATCTCCTCGATCGCCTGGGCCACGGGTATACCGTTGCGCTGTTCACCGTCGCGGTAGCGGAACGACACGGCCCCGTGCTGCTGATCATCGGCGCCGGCAATGAGCATGAAAGGCACCTTGGCCTTCTGCGCGGTGCGGATCTTCTTCTGCATGCGGTCATCCGCGTCGTCCACTTCGACACGGATCCCCCGGACCCGCAGGCGATCAGCGATGTCGCCGAGGTAGCCGACCTGCTCGGCCGAGATCGGAATCGCGATGACCTGTACCGGCGACAGCCACGCCGGAAACGCCCCGGCGTAGTGCTCGGTCAGGACAGCCACGAAGCGTTCGATGGATCCGAACAGCGCCCGGTGGATCATTACCGGTCGGTGCCGCTCACCGTCGCTGCCCTGGTACTCGAGACCGAATCGCTCGGGCAGGTTGAAGTCGAGCTGAATGGTCGACATCTGCCAGGTTCGTCCGATCGCGTCACGCGCCTGGACGGATATCTTCGGCCCGTAGAACGCCGCCCCGCAGGGATCTGGGACCAGCTGCAAGCCGGACTCACGGGCCACCTCGGCCAGGGTCTTGGTCGCGTCGTCCCAGACCTCGTCCGAGCCCACGTACTTGTCCGGGTTCTTCGTTGAAAGCTCGAGGTAGAAGTCGTCGAGGCCGTAGTCGCGAAGCAGTTCGAGGACGAACGTGAGCAACGATCGGAGTTCGTCGCGAACCTGCTCGATCGTGCAGTAGATGTGCGCGTCGTCCTGCGTCATCCCGCGTACTCGGGTCAGGCCATGGATCACGCCGGACTTCTCGTAGCGGTATACGGTGCCGAACTCGAACAACCGCAACGGCAACTCGCGATAAGAGCGTCCCCGCGCTCGAAAGATCAGGCAGTGCATGGGGCAGTTCATCGGCTTCAGGTAGTAGTCCTGACCCGGCTTGCGCAGCTCGCCGTGGGCGCCGAACTCGGCATCGAGGTGCATCGGCGGAAACATCCCGTCGGCGTACCAGTCGAGGTGACCGGAGATCTCGTACAGCTGCGCCTTGGTGATGTGCGGAGTGTTGACGAACTCGTACCCGGCCTCGACGTGCTTGGCACGCGAGTAGTCCTCCATCTCCTTGCGCAACACGCCACCCTTGGGGTGGAAGACGGCAAGCCCTGACCCGAGCTCGTCCGGAAAGCTGAACAGGTCGAGGTCAGTGCCGAGCTTGCGATGGTCGCGCTTGGCCGCCTCGTCCAGACGAGTCAAATAGGACTTGAGGTCGTCGCGGCTCGCCCACGCGGTGCCGTAGATGCGCTGGAGTTGCTCGTTGTGCTCGTTTCCGCGCCAGTAGGCCGCGGCGGTGCGCATCAGTTTGAAGGCGGGAATCCGGCGAGTGTTCGGCAGGTGAGGGCCGCGGCACAGGTCGGTCCAGACCCGCTCGCCAGATTTGGCATCCAGGTTGTCGTACATGCTCAGCGCGCCGACTCCAACCTCGACGCTCGCCTCATCGCCGGCGTTGCCCTTGAGGTCGATCAACTCGAGCTTGAACTTCTCCCCCAGGAGTTCGCGTCGGGCGGCCTCGTCGGTGATGGGCCGGCGGGAAAACCGTTGCCCTGCCTTGATGATCTCGCTCATCCGCTTCTCGATGGCAGTCAAATCATCCGGGGTGAATGGCCGGGGCGGCAGGAAGTCGTAGTAGAACCCGTTCTCCACGGGGGGGCCGATTCCCAGCAAGGTGCCCGGAAACAGGTCCTGCACCGCCTGGGCCATAACGTGTGCGGTCGAGTGCCTGAGCACGGCGAGGCCTTCTGGGACGTCCGCCGCGACGATCTCGACTTCGCCGGTGTCCTTCGGAG
Source organism: Actinomycetota bacterium (assembly GCA_030775825.1). Taxonomy (GTDB): domain Bacteria; phylum Actinomycetota; class Actinomycetes; order Mycobacteriales; family Jatrophihabitantaceae; genus JALYIL01. Next base: position 5,661 of record JALYIL010000137.1, on the reverse strand, counting down.
CCCACGCAAGGTCGCGCAGAGTGCCGTCCGCATCCCGCACGGCCACGGGGGCATCTGGGCCAGTGAGGTCGAATCCAGCCTCACGAAGTGCGTCATAGGCCGTCTGGGCCGCCGCAACTCGGACGGCTCGCACAGGCGCGCTGGGGGTGACCACGGTGGCTCCTCGAGATCGGTGCGGGTGGCGCATCGTCCAACGGCTGACCATGAGGATGCTAGTGCGGTCAGGGGGCCGGCGAGCCCGGCGGATGCGTCGCCGTCCATCTGGCGAGATCGCCTGGGGTGTCTAGGTCGGTGGGATCGCCGGTGACGGCGACGGCGTCGACGAGTTCCGGGCGCAGCGCGAGGAAGGCGCGCGCGCCCTCGTCCGGCCCGGCCATGGCCAAGGCCCGGTACCACAGCTCGACCGACATTACGATCGGGTGACCACGGTGAGCGCCGTAGGACGCCACGGCGATCCGTCCGGGCACCCACGCCGTGAGCACCGAACGCAGCGATTGCACGGATAGCCCGGGGGTGTCGACCAGTACGACCGCAAGGCCGCCGCCACCGGCCGCGTCGACGGCCAGCCGCAGCGAGGACCGCATTCCGCGTTCGGGAGCGGGGTTGACGATCGTGCGCGCGCCGGCAACGTGGAGGCCCTCGCGCACGATCGCCAGTACCTGGGAGCAACCGCTGCGTGCCACCACGTCGACCGCCCGGTCGACCAGACGCTGCCCGCCAAGCTCCAGTTCCGCCTTTGGCCGGCCCATTCGCGCACCGGATCCGGCCGCCAGCACAGCACCGACCACCCCGCTCACGGGACCGACAGTATGCGGACGCGGGCAAAACCGACCATGCTCGACAGATGCAGGCGCGCGGCTTCACCGATCCCACTGATGTGGCAGCTGCCCTGAAACGGGTCGGTTACCTGCCCGACGAGGGCATCGCGACGGCCGCCTTTCTCGCGATGCGGATGGGACGACCGCTCTTGCTCGAGGGGGACCCGGGTGTCGGTAAGACCGCGCTGGCGCTCGCGCTCGCCGAGATCACTGGAGGGGAGCTGATTCGCCTGCAGTGCTACGAAGGGATAGACGCCAGCCAGGCGCTCTACGATTGGGACTTTCCCCGGCAGATTTTGCATCTGCGAGCAGCGGGCGACCAGTCCGACACCCAGGCCTTGGAGGCATCGCTGTACGACCGACGCTTTCTGGTCGCGCGCCCGATCCTGCAAGCACTCGAACACGAGCACTCGGTCCTGCTGATCGACGAGGTTGATCGCGCCGATGACGAGTTCGAGGCTTTGCTGCTGGAGGTCCTCGCCGACAACGCGGTCACCATTCCGGAGCTGGGGACGATCCGCGCGAGTACCGCTTTGCTCGTCGTGTTGACCTCTAACCGGACCCGCGAGGTTCACGATGCGCTTAAACGCCGGTGCCTGTATCACTGGATCGCCCACCCGGACATCGAGCGTGAGATTGAGATCGTCCGCAACCACCTCCCCGAGATCGCCCAACAACTCGCTCGCGACGTCGCGAGCGCCGCGCGGCGCTTGCGGGAGGCCAACTTGCTCAAGCCGCCAGGCATCGCCGAGACGATCGACTGGGCGCACGCTCTGCACATTCTCGGCGCGGTAGAGCTGGACTTCGAGCGCGCCGACGCCACTCTCGGTGCGGCTGTCAAGTATCACGAAGACCAACAGCGCGCGCGCCGGGAGATTCTTCCCGAGCTGCCTGGGGGCTCGCGGCGATGACCCGAACAGTGAACGGGACGCCACCGGCCGACGATGCGGTCCCGACGCTGGCGGGGTTCGCACGAGCCCTCCGCACCGCCGGCATCGCCGCGGACACGACGCGGCTCGCCGCGGCGGTTGCCGCGCTCGCACACGTCGACGCGCTCGACCTCGACCAGCTCTACTGGACCACCAGGATCACCCTCTGCGCCGAACCTGCGGACCTGCCGCCATTCGACGCATTGTTCGGGGCGTGGTTCCGGACGAGCCGGTCATACTCGGCGCCCGGGTGGCCAACATCGGAAAATCTCTCGCTGTCGGTCAACGAATCCAGTCCACCGCGTGCTACGACGAACGACGCGACTGACACTCGCTGCCTTGCGTCCCAGGCAGGCGATCTCGAGTCTCTCAGGCATCGACCCTTCGCCGAGCTCAGCGACTCCGAGCGTGCGGAGGTCGCGAGCCTCATCGCTGTGCTCAGGCCCACCGTGGCCACTCGACGCAGCCGCAGTTACCGTCCGCGCGGGCGCGAGGGCATCGACGTGTCGCGCACGGTGCGAGCAATGCTCCGGGCCGGCGAGCCGGCTCTGCTCGTTCGTCGGCGTCGCCGCGAGAAGGCACGCCGCCTGGTTCTGGTGCTGGATATCAGCGGGTCGATGGCGCCGTATGCGGACGTGTTGTTGCGGTTCGCGCACGCCGCAACGAGAGTTCGCCCTCTGAGCACCGAGGCCGGCACCCGGCTGACGCGGATTACGCGACAGCTGCGATTGCGCGATCCGGAACTGGCCCTGCACGCCGCGGGGACGGTCGTTCCCGACTGGAGCGGTGGCACTCGTCTCGGGGAGTCCTTGCGCGCCTTCCTCGACCTCTGGGGTCAGCGGGGTACCGCCCGCCAGGCTGTGGTCGTGATCGCATCGGACGGCTGGGAAAGGGGCGACGCGACGCTGCTCGGCCAGCAGATGGCCCGCCTGCGCCGGCTCGCCCATGAGATCATTTGGGTCAATCCGCACCAGGGAAAGGTGGGTTTCGTGGCTGCAACCGCAGGCATGCAGGCGGCACTGCCCCACGTGGACCATCTCGTTGCGGGCCACAGCCTGGACGCCCTGAGCCACCTTGCGGAGTTAATCGCGGATGCGTGACGTGATCCTCGAACTCGAGGCGTGGTGGTTAGCCGGCGAGACCGTGGGGATGGCCACGGTCGTGCAAACGTGGAAGTCGGCGCCCCGACAGCCCGGTGCGGCAATGCTCGTCGGTCCGGACGGGAGCGCGGCAGGCAGCGTCTCCGGCGGCTGTGTCGAGGGTGCGGTCTATGAACTCGCCCAGGCCACCCGCGCATCGGGCAATTCGTTGCTACAGCGCTACGGGGTCAGCGACGACGATGCGTTTGCGGTCGGATTGACCTGCGGCGGGACAATCGACCTGTTCATCGAGGCTGTCGACCGCGAAAGCTTTCCTGAACTAGGTTCGGTCGCGCACGACGTCCGAGCGGGTCGCCCCGTCGCCGTCGCGACGGTCATCAGCGGTGACCCCGCCCGCCTGGGACGCCGCTTGATTGTGCGGACAGACGGTACGTCCGGTTCCCTCGGCGCAGCGCGGCTCGACGACGCGGTGCGAGACGACGCCGAGGGAATGCTCCTGCAGGGTCGCACGGGCATCGTGCACTATGGGCGCGATGGCGAACGGCGTGGCGACGAGATCGCCGTGTTCGTGGCCTCGTACGCACCCCGCCCGCGCATGATCGTTTTCGGGGCCATCGACTTCGCCGCGGCGGTGGCGCGCGCCGGAGCGTTCCTCGGTTACCACGTCACCGTCTGCGACGCGCGCCCGACCTTCGCAACCGCGAAGCGCTTCCCGGACGCCGACGAGGTCATCGTCGAGTGGCCCCACCGCTACCTCGAGAAGACGGAGGTCGACCGCCGAACCGTGATCTGCGTGCTGACCCATGATCCGAAGTTCGACGTCCCTCTGCTGGAGATCGCGTTACGGATGCCACTTGCCTATGTCGGGGCGATGGGTTCCCGGCGCACCAATGCCGACCGGCTCGACCAGCTGCGCGGACTCGGGCTGTCCGGGGAGCAATTGGGCCGCTTGCACGCGCCAATCGGCTTGGATATCGGGGCCCGAACCCCCGAGGAAACGGCGATATCAGTCGCGGCCGAGATCGTCGCCGCGCGGTGGGGGGGCACCGGCGAGCAGCTTCGCCGAACGGACGGACCCATCCATCACGACCTGGACGGAGAAAGTTCTCGAGCGCATGGAGCGGCCCCCGACTAGCGTGTGCAGTGCCCAGCAATCGACAACAGATACGCGGCCGCAATCGCAGCAGGGAGCTAGTCTGTGCAACTGGAGCATTCGTTCAGCGTTCCGATAGGTATCGATGAAGCATGGCGCCTGCTTCTCGACATCGAGCGCATCGGACCCTGCATCCCAGGCGCCACTATCGAATCCGTCGACGGCGACGAGATCACTGGAGCGATCAAGGTCAGGCTTGGAACGATCGGGCCGACCTTCAAGGGACGCGCCACGGTAGCCGGAACCGACCCTGTTGGTCACCGGGCCCTCATCAACGCGCACGGCGAGAGCCGCTCCAGTGGATCTGCGTCAGCGAAGATCATCGCCACTCTGAGCGAGGTCAGCGGCTCGACGAGCGTCATGTTGATGACGGAGATCGACTTCACCGGAAAGCCCGCTCAGCTCGAACGGACGGTTATATCCGATGCCGGTGCCCGCGTCGTGCGGCAGTTTGCCGAGCGTCTTGCCGCCCTACTCGCCGAGCAGGGCACCACCGAGCACGAAACCACCGAGCCCGCCGCCGCGTCAGTCCCGCAACCCTCCGCGGACAAGCCGGTGCGCAAGCGTTCCGCGGCGACGGCCGATGTGCCTCGAAATCCGCCGACTCCGGATGGCGTAGCTGCCCAGGCCCCCCAGGCCGGGCGTCCTACCCCCCGTCGACCGCCGCGACCCTATCGGGGCGCTCCCGAGGCGGCCGACTCGATAGCCCCGACGGCGCCGACTGTCCCGCCGGCGCCGGCCGCCCCGACACCGGGGAGCGCCCCCAGAACAGTGGCATCCTCGGACCGCGTAGTGCCGCGACACTCCACTTCGACCAAACCTCACGTCGAGGTAGTTCCGGCGGAGCCGAACGCGGGCCTTGAATTGCTGCTGAAACGGATAGCGCCCTTTGCAATCCTCGTCATCATCCTGCTGCTGCGCCGACGCAGGCACCGTCGCTGAGGCCCGTCGCTGAGCACCGTCGCTGCCATCAGTGGACTGGCGTTCGATCGTCCAGCCAGGTGATCCGGTCGTATCCATACGCGCGACAGGCTTCGCGGACCGATCCCGGCACGGTCTGCAACTCGGCCCGCAAAACGAATTCGCCACGCACGTTGTATAGCGACATCAGGACTGCCACCTCCCCGGGCGCCAGCCCCTCCAACGGCACCTCGATCCTCGCGCCGCCAAACGTGGTGACGACGAGCGTCCCGCCCCAGGCCAGCTGCCCCCGACTTTCGGAGAAGGCATAGACGGCCAGGCGCCGCAGGTCGTTGCTCTGGCGCAGGTCGACACTGATGCGCTCGTAGCGCTCGTGGCCGGCGACCAGAATCGGCCGCCGTGACTGGGGTGGGGCGAAGCGGTCCCCAGCGGTGGTCTGGACGGTCGAGCTAATCCCAGACTGGAGCTCGTACGCGCATCCCAGACGCACGTCGCCGACCTGCTCGGCCACCGCAGTTTCGAACGTCAGCGTGCCGATCGCCGATTGGGTGCGGGTGAGCGTCACGGTAGGCGAACTAGGTGAGAGAACCGTGCGTCCGGGGCCCTTAACCCGTTCGTCCTGGCGAACGGCCCCCTCGGTGGCCCCGGTGACCCCGGTGACCCCGGTGACTCCAAGTGTTCCGGTGGTTCCAGGAGCCGACCATGCGGGCGCGGGACGGGCAGAGAGATCGAGAGAGGAT